>JAJZNF010000007.1 GCA_021847985.1 Actinomycetes bacterium
CCATCAAGGAGACGCTGGTCACCGAGCGCATTCGCGAGATGAAGAAGGCGGGCATCGTCACCGCTGCCTCGCTGACTCCGCAGCGCACTCAGCAGCTTTCCAAGGCCGCCCTGGCCGGGGAGCTGGACATCCTGGTGATCCAGGGCACGGTCGTTTCGGCCGAGCATGTGTCCAAGACGGCCGAGCCGCTCAACCTGAAGAAGTTCATCCGCGAGTTCGAGCTTCCCGTCATCGTCGGCGGGACCGCCTCCTACCAGGCGGCTCTACACCTGATGCGCACGGGCGCCGTGGGCGTTCTCGTCGGAGTCGGCCCGGGCAACGCCTGCACCACCCGCGGCGTGCTTGGCCTCGGCGTTCCCCAGGCGACGGCGATTGCCGATGCCGCAGGGGCCCGGATGCGCCATCTCGACGAGACCGGCGTCTACGTGCAGGTCATCGCGGACGGCGGCATGAGCAAGGGAGGCGACGTGGCCAAGGCCATCGCCTGCGGGGCCGATGCCGTCATGATCGGTTCGCCACTGGCGTCCGCCTACGAGGCTCCCGGAAAGGGATATCACTGGGGCATGGCCACCTTCCACCCGAGCCTTCCCCGCGGTGCCCGCGTCAAGGTGTCCCAGCGTGGCTCCCTCAAGGAGATCCTCGTCGGCCCGGCCCATGAGAACGATGGCCGCCTCAACCTGTTCGGCGCTTTGCGCACCTCGATGGCGACCACCGGCTACGAGACCATCAAGGAGTTCCAGAAGGCGGAGGTCATGGTGGCGCCGGCCCTGCAGACGGAGGGCAAGGCCCTCCAGCAGGCCCAGGGCGTCGGCATGGGCCACTAGCCACAAGACGACTTGTGGAAAGTAGGGGCGGCCGGGATTTCCGGACCGCCCCTACTTGCGTTTTTGGGAGCGCGTAGGACTCTACGCTCGGGTGCCGGCGCCCGACGCGCCCAGCCGGTTGCGTATCCTGGCCGCCAGCTCGGAGGGGATGCTCGAGTCGGGGTCCCGCTTGGAGGAGAGCGCCCCTTGCACCCGCACCACCGAGGCATACAGGCTGGGGCAGGTCGGGCAGTCGTGGAGGTGCTCCTCGAGCATGGCGCTGCGCTCGTGATCCAGTTCCCGGTCGATGTAGGCGCTGATGAGGCCGCGGGCCTCGTAGCATCCGAGTCCGCCATAGCGCACCATGGAATCCTCCTCGGCTTGGGCGAGCGCGGTGACCAGCATCATCCTCCCGCGCCTGAGCCGCGACTTGGCGGCGGCCTCTCCGATTTCAAGTTCGGAAGCGATCTCTCCCAGCGTGAGTCCCTCCATGTCGTGCAGCAGAACCACCGAGCGGTAGGCGAACGGCAGCCGGAAGAGCGCCTCGGCGAGGAGCTCGGAGGATTCGGCCGAGGCGATGTCGTCGGAGACGTCCGCGCTGTAGCCGTCCGCTCGCCAGAGCTTCTCGACGTCTTCCACGTCCAGCTCGTGCTGGGACTTGCGTCCGGTGTCGATCCAGGCGTTGTGAAGGATTTGGCGTAGCCAGCTGCGGGGATTGGCGACCCCGGCCATTGCCTCCGGCCTGCGCCAAGCCCTCAGGAAGGTCTCCTGGACCAGGTCGTCGGCAAGTTCCGGCGTGGCGCCAAGCCAGAGGGCGAAGCGGTGGAGAGCGCCTCCGTGCTTCTCCACCAGCTCTTCGAAGGCGCCCGCCGGCTCGGACTGGTTCGGCATGCGAGCTCCCGGTTTGCGGGGGAAGTCAGCGAGCCAAGCCCAACTCCATTTGGCCGGATAAAACTGCGGCTCCGTAGGAAAGTCTCCTGCGAGGGTCGCACACGGAGAAGCATCCCCAGTGCCAGCGAGTCGGGCTTGGCTCTCTGACGCTTATCTTACGACGCTGTGGCGTGATGGTGACGTCCGGAATCGTGTCGAGTGGAAAAATGGAAGAGCGCGTAGACGGGGCAGAAGCCCACAGCGCCTGTGACCAGCGCCAGCACGGCGACGATCGCGAGAATAATCCCGCCCACCGTGGAGAGTCCGACTGCAACGGCGACGATCGCCGCCACCAGGCCGACGATCACCCGGATGACGCGATCGGCGGTGCCTTCGTTCAGTTTCATTTTGGTTCCTTTCACTTCGGTTACTACCTTCTGCCCTCTAAGACGGCCAAAGGCGGAGCAAGGATGCAAAAAAGGCGCCGGGTGGCCAAGGGGCGGCCGGCCCAGAGGCCGGGGGGTGCCCGGGGAGGTAGGCTCTAGTAGCTCAGGGTCCGGGGCGGGCTGCAAGGGGCGCGCCCGCGACAAAGCGGAGTTTTGATGCATACGGCGCGGTCATCCAAGGTTCTGGTTCTGGATTTCGGAGCCCAGTACGCTCAGCTCATCGCCCGCCGCATCCGCGAGCACCACGTCTTTTCGGAGATTGTCGCCCACGACATCACGGCCGAGGAGATCCGGGAGATCAACCCGCGTGCCATCGTGCTCTCCGGCGGCCCCAAGAGCGTGAACGTCGAGGGGGCCCCGCGCGTCGACCCGGCCATCTACGAACTCGGAATACCGGTTCTCGGCATTTGCTACGGAGCCCAGCTGGTCGCTTCCGACCTGGGGGGTGAAGTTTCCCGCAGGCCCGCCGGCGAGTATGGCAGGGTCGAGTTCACCTTGGAGGAAGAGGGCGACCTGGCCGTGGGAGTGCCATCGTCGTCGCCGGTGTGGATGAGCCACTTCGACGCCGTCACCGGCCTTCCCGAGGGGTTCCGCCTGCTCGGATCCACCCCGGACGCTCCCTGCGCGGCCTTCGAGGATCCGGCGCGCCAGATTTACGCCACCCAGTTCCACCCAGAGGTCGAGCACACGGCCCAGGGCTGGAAGTTCTTCGAGAACTTTCTTCATCGGGTGGCCAAAGCCGAGCCGATCTGGACCAACTTCTCCATCATCGAGGAGGCGATTGATCGCATCCGCGAGCAGGTGGGCGGTGCCGAGGTAATCTGCGCACTATCCGGAGGGGTCGACTCATCCGTGGCTGCGGCGCTGGTGCATCGCGCCATCGGAGACCAGTTGCACTGCGTCTTTGTCGACACCGGCCTGATGCGGACCGGCGAGGCGGAGACGGTGGAGTCCACTTTCACCAAGCAGTTCGGCATAGACCTGCTCTCCATCGACGCCTCGGAGCGCTTTTTCTCCAGGCTGGAGGGTGTCACCGACCCCGAGGCCAAGCGCAAGATCATCGGGGAGAACTTCATCCGTATCTTCGAGGAGGCGGCGGGCAAGTACGAGAACGCCAAGTTCCTGGTGCAGGGGACTCTCTATCCGGACGTGATCGAGTCCGGGACCAAGACCGCGGCGCGCATCAAGTCGCACCACAACGTGGGCGGACTGCCCGAGGAAATGGAGTTCGAGCTGGTCGAGCCATTGCGCGAGCTCTTCAAGGACGAGGTCCGGGCCATCGGCGAGGAGCTCGGACTTCCCGAGGAGATCGTTTGGCGCCAGCCGTTCCCCGGCCCCGGCCTTGCCGTCCGGGTGGTCGGTGAGGTGACGCGGGAAAAGGTGGAGATCGTGCGCGCGGCCGACCGCATCGTCGCCGAGGAGGTCGCCAAGGCGTCCTTCGACAAGCGCGCACTCTGGCAGAGTTTCGCGGTTCTGGCGGACGTTCGCTCGGTGGGCGTGATGGGGGACGAGCGCTCCTACGCCTATCCGATCATCCTGAGAGCGGTCGAGTCGTCGGACGCCATGACCGCTGATTGGGCAAAGCTCCCGTACGATCTCCTCGAGCGGATCTCCTCGCGGATCGTGGCGGAGGTGGCCGGTGTCAACCGGGTCGTCTACGACATCACCTCCAAGCCGCCGGCAACCATCGAATGGGAGTAGCTTTTGATCCCTGGACGGACCCAGCCATGAGCCAGCAGGGGGTGCCGGAGGAGTTGCTCGCGGGGCTGAACCCCGAGCAGCTGCGCGCGGTGACACACACCTCCGGTCCAATGCTGGTGGTGGCCGGCGCGGGTTCCGGCAAGACCAGGGTGCTGACCCGGCGCATCGCCTACCTCATCGCCAGCGGAGTGGCTCCCTCGTCGATACTGGCCATCACCTTCACCAACAAGGCTGCCGCGGAGATGAAATCCCGCGTCGCCGAGCTGGTGGGGCCTACGGCCTCGACCATGTGGGTCTCCACCTTTCACTCCGCGTGCGTTCGCATCCTGCGAGCCCACGCCGAGGCGCTGGGATATCGCAAGAGCTTCGCCATCTACGACCAGTCCGACTCCGAGAAGTTGGTCTCGCTGGTCGCGGGTGAACTGGGCATCGATCCGAAGCGCATCAAGAGTTCCTCCATCGCCGGAGCCATCTCGGCCGCCAAGGCCGAGCTGCGCAGCCCGGACGAGATGATGGCGGACGCACGTCATATCGTCGAGCGCAAGGTGGCAGAGGTCTACAAGATCTACCAGGAGCGCCTGCGCGCGGCCAACGCCATGGACTTCGACGACCTGATCGCCCGGACCGTCGAACTCTTCCGCACCGCTCCTGCGGTGCTCGAGCACTATCAGCGCCGCTTCACCCACCTGCTGGTGGACGAGTACCAGGACACCAACAAGGCGCAGAATGCCCTGGTGCTTCTGCTCGGTGAGGCGGAGCGCAACGTCTTCGTGGTGGGCGACTCCGACCAGAGCGTCTACGGCTTCCGCGGGGCGGACATCCGCAACATCCTCGACTTCGAGAAGGCCTTCGCCGACACCGAGGTGATCAAGCTCGAGCAGAACTACCGCTCCACCCAGAACATCCTGTCGGCTGCCAACGCGCTGATCGGCAACAACACGATGCGCGAGCCAAAGCGCCTCTGGAGCGACCTGGGCAGCGGGGAGCGGATCCGCATCTTCGTCGCCGACGACGAGCGTGAAGAGGCCAACTTCATAGCCGGCCAGATCTATCAGGAGAAGGTCGACTCCTCCCGGCGCTTCGCGGATTTCGCGGTCTTTTACCGGGTCAACTCGCACTCGCGCTCCCTGGAGGAGGCCCTGATCCGCAGGGGCATCCCCTACCGGGTAGTCGGAGGAACCCGCTTCTACGATCGGCGCGAGATCAAGGACGCCATGAGCTACATGCGCCTGGTCCTCAACCCCAGTGACGAGGTGGCCCTGCGCAGGGTGGTAAACGTGCCAAAGCGCGGGGTGGGCGACCAGAGCTTCGCCAAGGTGGTCAACTATTCGGCCGAAGCCGGGCTCAACCTCTACGACGCCCTGCTGCGTCCCGCCGAAGCCGGGGTTTCGGGCCGGGCCGCCTCCGGTATCAGCGATTTCGTCGCCGTCCTCGACCGGCTTCGCGAAGCCCACCTGGAGCGGACGCCGCCCAAGGAGCTGATCGAGCTGATGCTCGAGGTGAGCGGGTATCGGGCCGAGCTGGACGCCGACACCAGCGTCGAGGGCCTCTCTCGCATCGACAACCTGAACGAGCTGATCTCGGTTGCGTCGCCCCATGAGACGTTGGAGGAGTTTCTCGACGCCTCCGCCCTGGTCAGCCAAGCCGACTCCATAACCGGCGACGACGCCGTGACCCTGATGACGGTGCACACCGCCAAGGGCCTGGAATTCCCGGTGGTCTTCATCGCCGCCATGGAGGACGGGATCTTTCCGCACTCGCGTTCGATGTACGAGCCTGCCGAGCTCGAAGAAGAGCGCCGCCTCTGCTATGTGGGCGTCACCCGTGCCAGGGAGGTTCTCTACTTGACGCGGGCCAGGATGCGCTCCACCTTCGGCGAGCCGCAGAGCTCGGTGGCCAGCCGCTTCCTGGAGGAGATCCCCGCCGATCTTCTCGCGGATCTCTCCGCCCAGCGGAGCTACGACGAGGAGCGGCGCAGCTACTCCGCCTACACCTCCGCCTCGGGCTTCAACCGAAGCACCATGCGCCTGTACGGAATCGATCCCGACTCCAAGCCGCAGCGCTCCTCGGGCGGTCCCCGGCTTCGTCTCGACGAGGTGCGGGTGGGCACCAAGGTTGTGCACGGCAGCTGGGGAGAGGGGCGGGTGACCGCCATCGAGGGAAGCGGCGACTCCGCGACGGTAAGCGTGAACTTCGGCACTCTCGGGGTGAAGAAGCTGATCCTTGCCTACGCCCCCCTGAAACTGGCCTGATCCCGCCTCGCCGGGCCGGATCGCCGAGTTTGTGGCAACGCGCTATTGGCGCCCCTTGTGCCTATGCGGTTGCAGGGGTTCCGCCAAGGCGCCAAGGGCGCAGGTGACGCAAGCGGCGGTGCGCCCAGAGGGCACAGGTGACGGCGCCCAGGGCGGAGGCAAGTCCACCGGTCAGGTAGAAGCCCACCCCACCGCTTCCGTGCTGGACCGCGAGGTCGGCGGAGAGCCCGACCAGGAGAGCAGCTGCGACCGCGAAGGCAATTGCCGCGGTCGCTCCCACCGCGCCGTCGCGCAGGGCGATCGAAGAGAGGTCCCCGCGGGCGAAGTGCCGCCAGGCCCACGCCGCCGCAATCAGGGCGGCTCCGGCCAGCCCCGCCAAAAGGCGCAAGGCGACCGCGTCGTGGCTGTTCTCCCACATGGCGGCCTGGGCGCAGCTCGTGGCGCCCGGTTGGATGGATAGGTAGTAGGCGCAGGTGGGGGCGGGATAAGTCTGAGGCAGAGCGCCGACGAAGCCGGGTCCGGATACGGCGTTGAAGAGCGCCGCCAGCCCACCGCTCACCCCGACAGCGATCAGCCCTAACCCCGCCAGGGTCAGTACCCCCCAAAGACCCTGGGCCAGGAGAGCGACCACCGAGGGTCGCCGGGCCGCGCCGGCGGCCGCAGCAACCTCGCGCGCGGACCCGAAGCGCCGAATCGCTTCGACCTCGGCCTCGACCGGGGCGATTCCGGCGCGGAGGAGGGCCTCGGCGCTCTCGCGCAGGTGTGCCTCGGTCTCGGCGAGCAGGCGTCGCGTTTCACGAGGCGGCAGGTTCAAGCACCCGAGAAGGTCGTCGAGGTAATCCTCGATGGGTTCGTGCGAGCCGGCTGGGTTCATGGGGTCACCGCCGCCAGCACCGAGTTGACGCCGTGGACAAAGGTGAGCCACTGCTCCCGCTGGCAGGCCAGGGCGCGCTCGCCTCGAGGTGTGATCTCGTAGGTGCGCCGGCGCCGGCCCCCCGAGTCGTCCCAGCTGCTCCGGACCAGCCCATCGCGCTCCAACTTGTGCAGGGCGGGATAGACGGTGCCCTCCGGGAGGTCGAAGGCGCCTTCGCTCCGGTCGCGGAGTCCGGCGATAACCGCGTAACCATGGAGCGGACCCCCGCTCAAGACGGCGAGCAGCACCAGGTCGAGGTTCCCCTTTAGTTGACCGGTCTTCATACCTAGGCAGTCTAGGTATCAGCTCGGGCGAAGTCAACGGGGATCTAAGCAGGTTGCCGATCGAATCTTTGGGTCGGTGCGAACCCGCAGCTCATTCACTCCTCTTGAAGGTCACGTCTGAGCAGTGCCTGATGGCCGACGATCGCCATCAGAATCCCCAGGCCGGCCAGCACGGCGCCGGTCTGCCAGTTCGGGGCGACGGCCGGTGCGGCGGACATCTGGTGGAAGAGGGAGGTGTCCAGTGCCCAATGGCTCTCGCCTACGAACCCGCCCACCAGTTCGGCCAAGGCGGACCAGCCGAGCACGGTGTACATCACCGCCCCCGCGAAGCGGGGCAGGAACCCGATTGCGAGCGCGCCGGTTCCGAGGATGAAGAGCGCGGGCGGGAAGATGTTGACGCCCGCCGCCAGGGAGGACCAGATGCCTAAACCGGATCCCTGCAAGGAGGCACCCACCCATGTGAAAAGGCCGGCGGCAAGTGAGCTCGCCAGCAGCGACAGCGCTACGGCCAGCAGCCATCCGGTGAACCAACGCGAGCGGCTGACGTTGCCGGCCAGAAGGTGGTCCGCTCGTCCCCCCGCTTCCTCACTGCGCATCAGGCTGAGCTGGGTGGCGGCCTGGTAGCCGACGGTCATGGCCAGGATCACGAAGATCACGCCCAGAAATGCCTT
>JAJZNF010000150.1 GCA_021847985.1 Actinomycetes bacterium
TTCGAGCCCTTGCCAGCATGGCGGAATGGCAGACGCGGCGGTCTCAAAAACCGTTGAGCGCAAGCTCGTGTGGGTTCGACTCCCACTGCTGGCACCACTTTTTTGAGATCAGGTTGGCCATGACGAGGTCCTATGTCAGGCTGCGGGCCTTAGCGCTCCGGGCGGTTTGATGCCATTTCTGATGCCAACCAGGGTCAGCTAAGCCCGCGCTGCCGGGGCGGGACAGGCCCGCCAGAAGCTGCCTGCTGGGCCGGGTACGCTTAATTCATGACCTATGCCCCGGACCTGGGAGGCGCCGTCCCCTGCGAGTCCGCCGCCTCCAGTCACGGCTGTCTATTGACATCTATCCTCCTACAGCAGGTTCAGTAGGCACCAAGCTGTGATGCCCGTGGATGGGCGGTTTGGTCACTACTAGAGTGACGGTGCCCGCCAGAGCGGCGGTCCGCACCATGCTGGTCGTTGCGGTGCTAGTGTCCGAGTTATCTGAACTAGCGAGCCCCGACGAGTGGGGGATGAGCTTTCGCTTATGACCCTCACAGAGGCGCTACGGCTCGGAGCCGACGCCAGGGTGCCCGATGGAGGGTGTGGAGGTGGAGCGTAACAGGACCTACCGGAAGCGGGCGCTGCAACTCCGAGCAACGCAAGATGAGCTCCTGAGACTTCAGAAGTTGTTGCACGGGTCCGTCGTCCGGGACACGATCCCGCGTGCGGAGGTGGCCGAGTGGATTGACAGGTTGGCAGAGCTAGCCGCGGTCGAGGGAGAGGAATGAGCACTGAACTGGGCTTGTCTCGCACACTTCCCCGACCTGACGCGAAGCCACGGTGCCAGCGGGTTTGGGGAACGCGGTGGCCGTAGACCCCGACGAGGAAGAGAAGGTCAGGGCTGCTGAGATGGCCTCGGAGGAGTTGGCGATCCGCGCGCGCCCCTACGAGGAGGAGAAGATTAGGGCCGCAGAGAGAGCCTGGGACGAACTGGCCGTCCGGGAGGGGCTGTTGGAGTCGGACGACCGGCCACTAATAGACGTCCCGGCCGAGGAACTGGAGGCGATGGCCCGCTGGAACCCCGACCATGACCCGAACGTGATCCGGTACTTGGGCGGCGGGATCACCCTACGCAGACTCAAGCGCCGATCGACGGCGGCGCCGCTAGGAGATCGACATGCCGAGTTGTCGGCGTGGGTGGCGGAGTGGGCCGCTGGCCGTCTGCGGATAAAGCGGGAGGAGGATCTGCCCCGAGAAGGCTCGGCATCGGATACCAGGCCGCTGAGAGACGTACCGACCGAGGAACTGGAGGCGATGGCCCGCTGGAACCCAGAGGACGACCAGAACTTGATCTAAGAGTCGGAGACGCGGTTTCCCCCGTTCTGCCGGGCCTGTGACACTCAGCCAAGGGGGATGTGCGTTCCGGCTCGTAGTTGGAGGGTGGGGTCGGCGACCCGACCCCACCCATCCGGGTCATCGGACGAAGAGCTTGTCCAGTCGGTCAAGGCCCGCCAGGACCTCGCCCTCGAGGCGCGTGGTGATGACGGAAGCTCTTTGGATTGCATTGATGGCGCTCTGATGCTGTGTCTGCGTATCCGCCAGCTGTGTGATCGCCCGCCGGAGATCCGAAACAATCCGTTGTCCGGCTTCTGTGTCCACAGCCTCGTCCGCCGCCGGGAGCGCGTCCGCTAGGACCGCCCGCCGCAGCAGCCGGAGTCCGACGGCGAGTCCCAGGTCTGACTCGCCCGGTGTGTAGGCCACTGCCAGCTCCGTGGACGAAAGCTCGTGGAAGCCGATTCCGTGAGGCAGTGCGGCGGCGGCCTCGACGACAAGGAGGCCAGCTTGGGCTCCCCGATTCTTGCGGGCCTGATCGAGCATCCTGTGGATGGCCGGAAGTGCAAAGCCCTGGGCTGTCTCTCCCCGTCGCTTAGCTTCGACCACGATTTGCAAGCTTCTGCCGCCGACCGTGGCCGGATCAATCGTGATGACCAGATCTCCTACACGCTGGCGGCTTCGACCGAGCGTGTCGGCAGATCGAGTGACCGTGTCCCCTAGCGGCCTTGTGATCTCAGTGAGGCGGGCCTCGAGAGCTTCCTCAAAGGGGCGTCCAGCCAGGGCACTCTGAGTCGTAAGCGCGTTCCGAGCGGCCATGCGCTCTAGGATCTGGGTCGTGGACTCCTTGAGTTCACGCGTGAATCGGGTGGCCAGCTTGCCGAGCGCCGAGTCGTCCCCCTCGCTGAGGAGGACCTCTACTCGCCGCGACAGGCCCGTGGTGGCGTCAGAGAACAGCTTGGCCATAACCGTCGGGAGCGAGGCGGCGGACTCGGGGTCGAGGTACCGCGTGAGGGCGGTGGTCACCTTTCCGCGGTGGTCGTCGAGGAGTTCTCGTAGTTGCTTGGCGCCTTCCTCCCGGTCCGACGTCAACAGCGCCCCCAACTTTTCCCCAAGTTCGCGTGAAAGCCCCTCGAGTTGGGCCTCTACCAACCGGAGGGTTGTGGACGCTTGGACAGTCGCCAACGTCTGAGTCCCGATCTCGAGGATACGTCCGAGTTCTCGGTGCCGCTCGTCTTCGACGATCGGCTCGAGGAAACTCGCGGTCTCCGGTACGTGAAAGGTGACCGCACCGGTGATTGTCAGCAGCGGAGGCTCAACGATGATCCGAGTGCCAGCGGCACCAGGTGTTGGGGTCGGGCGGATCGACTTCATGGACATTGTGTCCCTCCTATTCAAATAGCCAACTTGAATGAGAAGGTGCCACCGGTGGTCGAGTCCGCTATCCTAGTGGTCGAGCACCTTCGGGATGGTCCGTACACCAGCGGCACCCGCAAAGGTCATGGCGGCTTCGGTCAGGGGGTCTGAGCCCAGGCCGGGGCCGCTTTTCGTTTCCGTGATCTAGCTGATAGGCCGCCCTCCCTTGTGAGCGACTTGGATTCCTTCGCCAACGGGGCTGGTAACACGCTCCCACAAGTCGCGAAGGGCTGTCTGGCACCCTTGCACCCACGCCCACGAGCGGTGCTGTGATACGAAGTCGTCAACCAGGTCGGCCACTTCGGCCTTGAGAAGTTCGATCATCCGGTCATGCTCGTCCGCGGCTCTCTGCAGCTCGTCGGGCGGCCTGCGCTCGTGGTCGTACTGGGTCCCGGCGAAGGCTTCCTTCTCCATCTCCCTCATTTCGGCCTCGCCGAACCTGTGCACACCACTCACGTAGTTGGCCCAAGGCTCCAGCCAACGCTTGAGGTCGAAGTGGTACACGACGGCGAACTTCTCTAGTTGGGCCCAGGAGATGCCGTCCCCTATCCGAAGGCCAGCCGCGTAGCCCTCGGCGAATTCCGCCCTTGCTTGGTCCATGAGCCGGTCGGCCGCTCGCTTCAGAGCCCCATCAGCACCGGGAGGCCGAGCGTCGGCGATAGGAGATGTCCCCGTTGCGACCCCGTGGCTAAGTGCGGCCTGCACCACTTGCGACGGGTTAAGGTCGGGTCTCAGATCGGCCGCTCGGCGCCAAAGGTCATCAGGGACGTAGATGTTGAGCTTCATGGGGCCATCATAACTTGGTCTGGCCACCTTGTCAAGTGGTCCTACCCGATAGGTAGGGCCTCCATCGGTGACGCTAGAAGGGTATGGCATCGCGATGGACGTCGTCTTCGTCTTGGCGCTGCTCTGGCATCGCCTTAACGACCTGATCGAAGATCCCGGTCGCCCCCTTGAGGAAGCCGAGTACGAAGTCCGCTTGGAACCGCTCGCCGACATACGGGTCGAAGGGCCCTGTTGGCACGGAGTCGGGCAATTCGATCCGCTCTTCTGCGTATATGCCTGGGCGAGGGTCCCTGGCGTCGTGGCCCAGTAGAGTGACCACGGGCTCGAAAGTGATCCGGTCGAGTACGAACGGCGCGTAGGCCGCCTCGATCGCCGCAACCGCCTTAAGTTCTGAAAATGCTGCCACGTCCTCAGCCCAGGTTCGCCCAGCAGCGAGCCCGCTTGCGACGGCCTCCTCCACCGCCGATCTCGTGGACTGCAGCCGAAACACAAGCCTTCGGAGCCGATCACCCTCCAGAGCAGACTCCTCGGCTTCGACCGCTGCCTCAAGGGCCCGTTGAGCCACTGCAGACGCATTGAGTTCCACGCCACGCTCCTTGAGGCGCTGGATCCGACCGTGTAGCGCGTCGCTGAGATAAATCCCTACGGATGGCATATCTCTCATGCTATCACACCTGGACAGGCGGCAGCGGCTCCGTGATAGCTGCGAGACTCGCATCTCCTGTGGGCCGACTTGAAGTCCCATGGGCCGCTTCTCGGTCCACGACCTCGAACTGCGATCACGTTTGACCTGCTCCGTGTGAACTTGCCGCTCCGCAGAGAGTTCCTTGGGGATGGCCCGCTCAGCGCCCCGAGCCGATCTCGGGCGCATCCGCCCGGGAGGCACCCCCATTTGGGATCGACCGGAGCGCCTGGGTGAGCGTCGAGTACCGGACGCGGAGCTTTCTCGCGGCCTCGGCTCGGTTAAGGTGCCCAGCCTTTAGCCCGGCCACCACCACCGGCCAGAGAGGGTTGGCCTCCACCGTCTGGGTCCGCGGTGGCCGCCCTAGCCTCCTGCCCTGTGCCTTGGCCCTCGCCATCCCGGCGTGGACGCGCTCCCGGATCAGCTCCCGCTCCATCTCGGCAACGGCCGCCAGGACCGTGAACACCAGCCGCCCGGCTGACGTGGTGGTGTCGATCTCCTGGGTCAGTATCTTCAGCCCCACCCCGGCCGATTCGAGCTGCTGGAGCCACTGGAGCGCGTCAAGGGCAGAGCGGGCGAAGCGGTCGAGCTTCCAGACCAGCACCAGGTCGATCCGGCCCAGCCGGGCATCGCCAAGGAGCCGCCGCCACTCGCGGCGGCCTCGAAGGTCCGCCGCGGAGGCCTGATCGGCGTACTCGACCACCTCCCATTCGCGGGCGGCGGCCAGCGCCCGCATGGGGGCGAGCTGCACTTCGGGGTCCTGGCCCTTGTCGGCGGTGGAGACTCGGGCGTAGAGTGCGGCCCTCACTTGAGCTTCCTCAGCTCAGCGTCGACGTCGAACTGACGGCTCTGCCGCCAGAGCGGGCGCTTGGCGGACCTGCCTCCGTAGAGGCGGACTCGCGCGTCGGCATGGTCACACGCCGCCGCCCAGAAGGCCGCCACGTCGCCCTGCCCAACCACGCGGCCCGCAGGCCATCTGGGCACTTCGTCCAGGGCGACCCGGTACTCGACACCTCCCCCGGCCAACCTGTCGATCCACCCTGACGGGAGGTCCACCCGTTGCAGCCAGCCTCTCGCAGCCAGCTTGTCCAGCGCCTCTGTCGGGAAGGAGTAGGGGGTCAGCCGGTGCAGGTCGCGGCGGAACGCGGCCCACTCCTGCCTGTCCCTGGCCCTTGTCTCGCGCTCTTCCCGGGCTCGGCGACGGTTCGCCTCCCGGTCGAGCCTTGACTGTTCAGACCGCCGCGCGGCCTCCCGTCGGCGCGCGGCCGCCGCGTCGCGCTTCGCCTGATCCGCTGCCTCCCATCGGTCGAGCAGCGCCTTCGCCCGTTCGCCGGAAGGCAGCGCAGCCGCGTCAACGGCGTCAAGGGCCTCGCGCGACCGGCACCCGTGGGCGTCCCTCGCCAGCTTGCGCAGGGCGGCCTTCACCCCGCTGGCCTCGGGGTCGCGCCGCCGTCCGAGCCGCTCCACCAGCTCGGTCAGCTTGGCCGCCAGCTCCGCCCGGTCGGCCACGAAGGCCGCATCCGCGGCCAGTTTCGCCGCCCGCTGGTCCTGGTCGTGGCGGACCAAGGCCGTTTGCTGGGCCACGTGAGCCTCCACGTTGGCCGCCATGGCCACATCGCCGCCGAGACGGCCGCGCAGCTCCGCTACGGCCGACAGCCGCACGTGGCCGGGCAGGGTCGAGGTAGCGATCAGGTAGTCGAGCGCCGTCGCCAAGCACGCCTGCTCGGCGCTGGCGCCACCGCCCATGAGCGGAACGCGGCCAAGGGCCAGCCGGGAGATCGCCTCCACGTCGGCCAGCCGCCAGCCTTCCTCGGTCAGCGCCGAGCGCAGGGCGTTCCGAAGCATCTTCCGATCCGCCTCCTGGAGCTTCCCTGGGGGCCTGAGCCTCCCCAGGTCGAGCCGGGGGATCACGCCCAGCTCGAACAGTCTGTGCATGTCCTCGTCGATGTCCCGGAGTAGGCCCCCAAGCGCCCCGGTGTCGAGGACCGGCGAGCGGCGGACATAGGGGTCATCCAACCACCGGGGCAGCTCCCCCGGCCCCGCGTTGAGCGCCACCATGGGCACTGGAGAGACGGTGAAGCTGACTCCCTCGACCTCCACCTTGGTCTCCCCTTGGAGCAGACGCGCCGCCTGTCGGCGGACCTCTTCGGGCGCCTTGTCGTACTCGTCGAGGCACAGAACCGGAATGCGGAGGAGGCGGCTCGGATCGGCCACCCACTCGCCGCCCTTCGCCTGCTGGCGCCGGGTGAAGATCGAGCCGGGGGTCTCATCCCTGAGAACCCGCACGGCGCTCTGGCGGTCGATCCCAAATAGGCGGCACGCGAAGCGGGCCATGGCCGTCTTGCCGGTCTTGGTCGGGCCGACGACGATGAAGCCACCCCAGCCGTCCGGATACTCCGTGGCCAGGTGGTGCCGCGCCACGATCCCGGACAGCAGCAGGCGGACGAAGGCCCGCTGGGCCTCGGCTGGGAAGTGGCCGATGGCCACCTCTAGAGCGGAGGTCAGCGCGACGCCCGGAGTTCTCGCGCCCACCTCGGTCCGGCCCGCCGTGGTGGAGCGCACGGCGCCGCGCTGGCCGTCCTGGACGACCAGCCCTCGCAACTTCAGGCGAGCCACCACGGCCCGCGCCGTGCGGTCGGGGAGAGCCGTCCGCGCTGCGATCTCCGGGCTCTTCAGTCCCGCATCGCCAGCCGCAGCCACGGCCCGGAGCACGAGCTGGTCGTGGCGCTCGCCCTCGGCTCGCTTGCGGTGTCGGAGCGACTCGGGGCGGGGCAGGGCGGCCGAGATCACCACCGCGGCCACCCGGCGATCCGCCGATAGCTCGCTTCTGATCCGCCGATAGGCCCCCTCCAATCTGCCGATGCGGCCTCGCTGGGCCTCTGCGATGGCCCGATTTGATCTCGCCGCGATCTGCCGATCTGCCGATCTTTCGCGGCCTTGAGGGGTGCGGGGGCGCAGCGGGCCGCGCAGGGCCGCGTTGGCCTTTTTTGAGAACAGGCGCGATCTGGCCCCTTCACGTGAGCCGCCTCGACTTCAGGTTGCGTTGCCATCGATCTCGACCGACCGGCCTGCCTCCCAAGCGGCGGCGCCTGCCCCGGTCGCGAACCCGAACCGCGCGGCGCAGAAACGTCGTGACGGCCTGAGCCGAAGCGCCCGGCCGCTGCGGCGGGGCAGCCGACCGGCGACCGATCGAGGCGCTCTCCCATGGCAGCTCGTCCGATCCGGCCAGCTCCCCGGCACTCACCAGGCCGTGCACCGGGCACCGGATCTCCACCTGCCAGCTCCCCGGGAGTTGTGCCGGAGGCCCCTGGCCCACGCCGTACATCACGGGGGAATTCGCCCTGGGGTCGAGGGGGCGGCCACAGACCGGGCAGCACTCCCGGGCGAGCCGGTTCAGCTCGTCGGTCTGCCCCCCGGTCAGGGAAGGCATCGGCGGTTCGGGGGCGCCGGACGCCCTTCGGCGGCCCGCCCGCCATAGACTCTCTCGGGTTCGCCGTGGTTTGCGCATGGCAGCCCTCCCGGGCCGCCGGGGGTGTGGTCCCTCCGGCGGCCGCAACTTTGACTAGCCTCCACGATTGGTTCACTGCTCGTGCCGGGTCGCTTCGTTTCACGGCCGACGCTCCTGCCCGGATACCTGGCGGCCTGCCTCCAGCTCGGCGATCCGGGCCAGGCTCGCCCGGCCCCGGGGTCCCCGGGCGGGCCGGGACTCGGGGAGCCCTTCGGAGCGGCGCA
>JAJZNF010000086.1 GCA_021847985.1 Actinomycetes bacterium
ACTCGTGCGCAGGCGCCGCGCCACGGCGCGCAGGACCAGGTCCCCGTTCAGGTGGCCGAATGAGTCGTTGACCTCCTTGAAGTGGTCGAGGTCCACGAAGAGCAGGGAGACCGGCAGGTTGCGCACCATGCACTCCGTGAGGCTCCGGACCATGCGCGCCGTGAAGGTGGCGCGGTTGGGAAGCCGGGTTAGGGCGTCGGTGTGAGCCAGGCTCTCCAGGCGGCGGAAGCGCGTCACCTGCGAGACGGCGTTGGCGCATTGGTCGGCGAAGTACTCTAGGGCCTCCACGTGGTAAACCTCCGGGAAAAGGCCGTTGGCGGGTTCGTCAATTGAGATCAGCCCGAGCAGGCCGCCTTCGTCGTCGTAGAGGGGTATGGTGAGCGAGTCGAGGGGATGCCACATACCGGGCTTCCAGTCCGGACGGACGTCGGGGACGCTGAGCGCGGCGACCAGCTCCTCGGGTATTGGGAAGCGGGTGTGGTCGATCAGGTAGGAGCGGCTCACCCGGGCCTCCTGGCGCATCATCGGTGCGAAGTCCTCGAGGTCCAGCTCGTGGTCCATCAAGTGCTGGACCTGCTCCGGGGAGATCCCGTAGGTGGCCCGCACCCGCAGCCGGCTGGAGCCCGCGTCCAGGAGCATCAGCCCCACTCTGGCGAAGCCCCCCGCCTCGGCCATGGTGCGCACCATCTCCGAGAGCATGGTGTCCAGCTGGATCTCGCGCTGCAGGGTGGTGCTGGCCTCGAAGAGGCGCGCCACCTGCTGGCGCTGGGCCTCCAGGATGCGCATGCGCGCGGCCGCTTCGCTTTTGGCTCGCACCAGCTTGAGCGCCACCGAGCTGAGGCTCGCGAAGCTCTCGAGCACAAGGGCGGAGTCGGGGCCGGGCAGGCTGCCGTCCAGGGGATCATCCGGATTGAGAAGGCCTATCACGCGGCCGCCCTCACCGGTGAGAGGTACGAACAGCAGCGAGGCGGGATGCCATGCGCCGGATCCCTCCGCACTCGCGGGGGTGGAGATGAAATAGGGGGCGATCTCCGGATCGGCGAGGCGCGGGCTGCGCCCGTCCAGATAGACCACTTCGCCGATGCGCTCGCCAGCCTCCGCCACGCGCAGATATGCGGAATAGGGAATCGCGTATCCTTCGGGCAGGCTCACGGCGGCGGCGCCGGGCAGGCTGGCGGAACTGCGCATCCTGAAGTTCGAGTCGGGCTCGAGGATGTAGATGATGCAACGGCCGAAGCCAAGGTGCTCGCACACGCTTGCGGCAACCAGGTCGAGAAGCTCCCCTTCGTCGCGGCTGTCGGAGATGGAGCGGGCCACACCAAGCACGGCGCGCAGGCGTGCCAAGGCCTGTTTGGCGCTCCTATCCACTGTTTCCGCCCCCAGCGTCGTCCAATTCGGCCTCCAGGCCTCCCGTACTGCGATGTCGGAGCCGGGATCATGCCTTGCACTTTGTTTCGGTACATATGGGGACGAACTTGAAGTACCGGCGGAACTGTCAGTACGGGCGACGGAGATCGCCCGCGGCTCAGGCTCGGGCGGTCCTGGGGCTCCGGGCGAGCCGGCGAGCGGGCTTGCGCCCCGTGGGAAAGAGCTCTTCGGGGGCGTTCGCAACCAGGTAGCGCGCGGTGTTGATGAGGCCCACGTGAGTCAGTGCCTGAGGAAAGTTGCCGAGCATCCGGTGGGTTTGGGGGTCGTACTCCTCCGAGAAGAGCCCGAGCTCGTTCCCGAGGGTAAGCAGTTCGTCGAAGCGCGCTTTGGCCTCGGCGAAGCGGCCCTGGAGGATGAGGTTGTCCACAAGCCAGAAGCTGCAGGCGAGAAAGACCCCTTCGCGCCCCGGCAGTCCGTCGGTGTCGGCGTCGCCGGTCTCGTACCTCTTGATCAGCCCACCCGAGGAGAGGCGCTGGTCGATGGCCGCCACCGTGGCCACCATGCGGGGATCGGTGGCGTCGACGAAGCCCACCAGGGGCAGGCGCAGCAGGGAGGCGTCCAGTCGGTCGGAGTCGTAGTCCTGCACGAAGGTGCCCACCAGCTGGTGGAATCCCTTGGACAGGACCGAGTCGCGGATCTCCTCCCTGACCTTGGTCCAGCGTTCGAGTGGCCCCGGAGCGCCGTACTCCTCGATCAACTTCACCGCCCGGTCGAAGACGACCCAGGCCATCACCTTGGAGTAGGTGAAGTGGCGCCTGGGCCCGCGCACCTCCCAGATGCCCTCGTCGGGCTCGTTCCAGTGCCCCTCCACGTGCTCGACCACGGCGGTCAGCAGGGGCCAGAACTCCTCGAGTGGCTCCACGCCCGAGACCTGGAAGCGATAGAACGAGTCCACCAGCTCCCCGTATACGTCCAGCTGGAACTGCTCGGAGGCGGCGTTTCCCACCCGGACGGGAGCCGAGCCCAGGTATCCGGGGAGCCATTTGAGGGTGAACTCGGGAATCAGCCGCTCGCCGCCGATGCCGTACATGATCTGTAGCTGGGTGGGATCGCCGGCCGCCGCGCGCACCAGCCACTTGATCCAGCTGGCCGCCTCGTGCTCGACGCCGTCGACGAGCAGCGCGTCCAAAGTGAATGCCGCGTCCCTCAGCCAGCAGTAGCGATAGTCCCAGTTGCGGACCCCGCCCAGTTCCTCGGGCAGTGAGGTGGTGGGGGCGGCGACGATACCGCCGGTGGGGCCGTAGGTGAGCGCCTTCAAGGTGATGATCGAGCGCTCCACCAGCTCCTGGTATTCGGCGCAGTGCTCGGTGCAGGCCTTCATGTAGCCGTGCCAGAACGAGAGGCAGGCATCGAGCGCCTCTGAGGCGTCGTGCAGGCGGGGTACCGGCCCGGTGGAGTCGTAGAAGACCATGCTGATCGAATGCCGCTGTCCCTCGCTCACCGTGAAGCTCGCCCGGGTGCTGAAGTCCTTGCCGGTGAGCTTCATGGTCGAGCCGAACAGCAGGGCATTGGGGCCGAGGATCATGGAGAGCTGGTCGCCGTGTTGGCGCGCCCAGGGCACGCTCTTGCCGTAGTCGAAGCGCACCTTCATCACCATTTCCATCTCCACCTGGCCCTCCACGCCTTCGATGATGCGATGGATGGTGGGGTGCGAATTGCGCGGGGGCATGAAGTCGATCACCCGCACCACACCGGTGGCGGTCTCGAAATAAGTGGCCAGCACCAGACTTCGTTCCAGGTAGCTGTGGTGAGAGTCGAGAACCTGCCCGGCCGGGCGGATCTGCCAGTGGCCGTTGTCCTGATGGCCGACCAAGGCGGCAAAGCAGGCTCCGGAGTCGAAGCGTGGAAGGCATAGCCAGTCGATGGAACCCTCCCGGCTCACCAGCGCGGCGGTGTGCAGGTCGCCGATGATCCCATAGCTTTCGATTGGCTGGTCACCCACGTAAGAGACCTTAGCCAACCTGGCCACCCATGTGCGGGCGCACCAGTTCAGCGGGGTCTTAGAGTAGCCAGCCGGGCAGTGAGCGGCCGGCGTGGGAGAGCTCCCGGTCGAGGCGGGCCGCACCCGGCATGATCGTCTCCAAGCGCCGCCAGTAGGCCGGGCCGTGGCTCATCTCAGCCAGGTGCGCCAGCTCGTGCGCGATGACGTAGTCGGCCAGGCGCTCCTCCAGGAAGGCGGTGCGCACGTTCACGCTTATGGTCCCCGTGGCCGAGCAGCTTCCCCAGCGGGTGCGCTGGGAGCGCAGCACGACCTTGGAGGGGGCGAGTCCGTGTGGCTCGCCGATGGCGGCCAGCCGGCTCTCGGCCCAGGGCCTGAGGTGGCGGGCGAGCCAGGCGAGAAGAGCGCGCTTGGCCGCCTCGGAGTCGCCGCCCGGCCCGGATAGAAGGAGGCCTCCATCCTGCACTTCGCGAATGGCCGGCGCGCCATTGGAGGGGCGGTGGCCGAGGGCGAAGCTCTCGCCGGTTGCCCGCAGCCGCAGGGTGCCCGGAAGGCCCGTCTGGCCGGAGCCCGGATAGCGCTCGGCCATCCTGGCCCGGGCGGAGCGGATCCAGTCCGCGCGCTCCTCGACCAGCTCTGCGGCCAGGGCGGGGTCGAAGCCCTCGGGGATGACGACGGTCGTGCGACCGTGAGGATCGATGCTGATGCGAGCGCGCCTGGCCCTGCTCGAGACCCGCAGCAGAAAACCGTCGCCCGGGGCCGGTTCGGAGGCGCTCACGTGAAGGAGGATAGCCGCCGACCCCGCTCGGGCGGAACTGGGATCCGGCAAATAACTGAGTGTATGCTTAGTTTTCGTTCGGGTCCGGAGTAGGGACCAATACCCAAGGGGTGAGGATGGCTGGCAAGCGGCAAGGCCCGGAGGAACTCTTCGACATCGATTCGCTGCTCACCGAAGAGGAGCGCGAGATGCGCTCGGTGGTGCGCAAGTGGGTCGAGAAGCGTGTGAAGCCCGAGGTTGCGGAGTGGTTCGAGAAGGGCGAGATCCCTGCTCGCGAACTTGCGCTCGAGCTGGGCGAACTCGGGGTGCTGGGGATGCACCTGGACGGCTACGGCTGCGCGGGCACCAGTGCGGTCGCCTACGGCCTGGCCTGCACCGAACTCGAGGCGGGCGACTCGGGGATCCGCTCGCTGGTGAGCGTGCAGGGCTCCCTGGCCATGAAGGCCATTCACGCCTTCGGCTCCGAGGAGCAGAAGAACGAGTGGCTGCCCCGCATGGCATCGGGCGAGGTGATCGGATGCTTCGGCCTCACCGAGCCGGACTTCGGCTCCAACCCGGCCGGCATGCGTACCACGGCCAAGCGTGACGGCTCCGACTGGGTGCTGAACGGCACCAAGATGTGGATTACCAACGGCAGCGTCGCAGACGTGGCGGTAGTTTGGGCGCGCACCGACGCGGGCGTCCAGGGCTTCATTGTCCCGGCCGGCACGCCGGGCTTCTCCGCCCCCCTCATCCATCGCAAGCTTTCGCTGAGAGCCTCGGTCACCTCGGAACTGGTGCTGGACAACGTCCGCCTTCCCGCCGACGCGGTGCTGCCCGGGGTTTCCAGCCTGCGCGGACCGCTCACCTGTCTCTCCGAGGCCCGTTTCGGGATCATCTTCGGGGCCATGGGCGCCGCGCGCGACTGCCTGGAGTCGGCGCTCGACTACGGCGTGGACAGGGTGCAGTTCGACCGGCCCATCGCCGGCTACCAGCTGACACAGAAGAAGTACGCCGAGACGGCCCTCGAGTTCGGCAAGGGCATGCTTTTGGCCCTGCACCTGGGCCGTCTCAAGGACCAAGGAGTGCTGAGGCCGGAGCAGGTCAGCACCGGCAAGATGAACAACACCCGCCAGGCGCTGGAGATCGCGCGCGAGTGCCGCTCGATCATGGGTGCCAACGGCGTGACGCTGGAGTATCCGGTCATCCGCCACATGAACAACCTGGAGAGCGTCTACACCTACGAGGGCACCTACGAGATGCACACCCTGGTGATTGGCGAGGCGCTCACCGGGCTGGCCGCCTTCAGGTAGGCGGGCGAAGCGGCTCCCCGAAGGCGTTGGAAAGGTTGGAGGCATTGCCAGATGCAGCGCCCACTCGGCGGGATGGGCCGGTGCCGGCCGTGGCCAGGATCCGTCCCGGGATAGAGGGGATCCTTGACGCCTCGGTGGCGGAGTTCTTCGAGAAGGGCTACGGCGGCACAACGGTGCGCACCATCGCCGCGCGAGCCG
This sequence comes from Actinomycetes bacterium, assembly GCA_021847985.1. GTDB lineage: Bacteria > Actinomycetota > Acidimicrobiia > Acidimicrobiales > Acidimicrobiaceae > Acidithrix. The sequence continues at coordinate 5,636 of JAJZNF010000086.1, forward strand.
GGGTGACCGTCGCGGCCCTCTATCACCACTTCGCCTCCAAGCACGAGGTGCTGGTCACGGTGATGAGCCAGGTCATGGCCGATCTCCTCTCCGGCTCCGCGGCCGCCCTGGCCGAAGCGGGGGACGACCCCACGCAGCGCTTCTCGGCCTTCGTCGCCAATCACGTCACCTACCACATCGGCCATCTTCGCTTCGGATTCGTGGCCAACTCCGAGCTGCGCTCGCTCGAGCCCGGCAGCCGCGAGGAGATCGTCGGGCTGCGGGACGAGTACGAGCAGCGCCTGGTGGCCGTGATTGCCCAAGGCAGCGCCTCGGGCGCGTTCAGGGTTCGAGATCCCAAGCTGGCCGCACGGGCGGTGATCGCCATGTGCACGGCCGTTTCCAACTGGTTCGACCCGCGCGGCCCTCTCACCGCCGAGGAGGTCAAGGCGGAGGTGGCCCTACTGGCCTTGAACCTGGTGGGAGCGCCGGCCTGCGCGTAGGCGGCGGTCAGCTCCAGCTGTAGAAGCCCTGTCCACTCTTCTTGCCCAGCTTGCCCTGGGCCACCATCTCGCGCAGCAGCCCCGGCGGTGCGAAGCGCTCGCCGTAGGTCTGGGAGAGATGCTCGGCGATGGCCAGACGCACATCCAGCCCCACCAGGTCGCCGAGGCGTAGCGGGCCCATCGGATAGCCGTATCCGAGAGTCATGGCCTTGTCGATGTCCTCGGGGGAGGCTATGCCCTCCTCGACCATGCGTATGGCCTCCAGCCCCAGCAGCACGCCCAGGCGGGAGCTGGCGAATCCCGGAGCGTCCTTGACGACGATCGGCTCCTTGCCCATCCCCCGGGCGGCGTCCACCGCCGCCTTCACCGCCGCGTCCTGGCTGCGCTCAGCGACGACGATTTCGACCAGCTTCATGGACCAGACCGGGTTGAAGAAGTGCATGCCCACGAAGCGCTCGGGGGCGGAGAGTCCTTCGGCCAGGGAGGTTATGGAGAGCGCGGAGGTGTTGGAGGCGAGGAATCTGGGCGTCCGCTGCTCGGCCTCTGCCAGCACGGTGCGCTTCAGCTCCAACTTTTCGGGCACCGACTCGATGATCCAGTCCAGGCCCTCGGGCAGCTCGGCCGCCGACGAGTGGAACGCCAGGCGCGCCAGGGCGGCGTCCGCCTCGGCCCGGGTGAGCTTGCCCCTGGTGACCCCGGAGGATATGACCTCGTCGAGGCGGTCGCGTGCCTTACCGCGCTGGGTCGCGTCGGGTTCGACGACCAGTGCGTCCCAGCCCGAAGTGGCCACGGCGTGAGCGATTCCGACTCCCATGGTTCCGGCTCCGATTATCCCGATGCGCACCTGGTTGCTCCTTTTCGCTTCTCCCAGGCGAGATGTTAGCAAGCAGGTGCGCCGGCGTCCCGGCCGTGGCGAACTCCACCACGGCCGGGACGCCCGGAGTTGTCAGTCGCGCGGCGTGAAGCATGTCCCACTGGGGCGCCTCCGAGGCCGAGTGCGAGCGAGGAGAAGTTGCGGGCACGGGTCATGGTGGGGAGCTTGGGCAGGTGGCGCTCCGGCGATGAGTGTTGGCTCCCGCCCGTTTCGCCACCGGCTCCGCGCTGGAAAGGCAACCAAGGCATCCAACGCAGCCACGCCCCGGTATCGCTGTCACTGCAGGTGACCGCGGTTTACTGTTCCGGGCCTTGCGGCCACGGAAATTTCTCCCCGGTCCTGCGGGGGCAAGCGCCACCGAGGCGCTATCGAGCCGTTGTCCGACTCGAGCCGGCCCGGACAGGACCACCACTGTACATGTCTGCTCACGTGGCGTGATCACGACTGCCCACCTGGCGCTCCGGCGTGGGTAGGAGCACCGGTGCAGGTAGAATCTATGCCCGGACGGAGCCCCGGGCTCGGTCGTCGCGCAGGCACCTGGCTCTTTATGCCCGGCGCGCCTCCGCCTCCTTTGGATCCCGGTCGCGCCTCGGACCGTCAAGGGCCGGGAGGGGGCCTCCGCGCGGACGAAAGACAGAACGAGGCGGACCCGGCGCGCCCTCGGCCCGCCGGCATTCGAAGGGAAAGAGTCTTGGGCACGGCGGGCAGGCGAGTGGCGGCGACGGCTTTTATGGTGGAGGGCGAGGCGCGCGTGATATGAGCCGCCACGGCAAACGGCGCCCGCAAGGGTTCAAGGCCCGATTCCACTCCTATCCCACCACCACCCGCCACCTGATCCTGGCGGTGATGGTCGGAGTGGTTGCCGGCCTTGGCGCCATCG
>JAJZNF010000201.1 GCA_021847985.1 Actinomycetes bacterium
GGCGAGGACACGCCCAAGCTTCCCCTCCAGGCCAACCACGGCGGTGCTTATCTCGGGAGCCACATCCAGGGTGTTCACCACGCTCTCCACCGGCACGCCCAGCAAAAGGTCCATGCTCGCCAGCAAGCCGGTCAGGTACGCCGCGTTCGCCATGGCGGGATCGAGCTTGGAAGCCAGCAGCTCGCAAAGGCGCGCCCGTATCAGTGCGGTCGACACCTGTTCGGAGGACATCGACTTGGGCTCCACGAGCAGCATCAGGATCACCCAGCTCTGCAACCGCCGCCAGCCGAGCATCACCAGCGCGTCGTTGAGAGTCCGCACGTTTCGGCGCAGCCCTCGCTCCGGGCCCTCGCTCGCGGCCTGCAGCACTCGATAGCCAAGGGCGGGGTCCACGCGCACCAGGTCGACCACCTTCTCGAAGGACCCGTCGCTGTCTGCCAGCTCGGCCGCAAGGCGCAAGTTGGTCACCTGGGAAGGCACAAGGGTGCGCTCCCGGATGAGCTGGGGGCGTGAGAGCACGTAGCCCTGGAAAAGATCGAAGCCGAGTTCGGTGAACTTCTCCAGTTCCTCCCAGGACTCCACCTTCAGCGCCACCGACTTCACGCCGAAGCCACGCACCCGCTCCAGCGTCTCCTCGATCTCCTCGGCGCCGTTGGCGCGAACGTCGATCTTGACATAGGACGCCAGCTCGAGAAGCTCCTCGCCGCCCTCGAACCAGCCGAAGCCGTCCAAGGCGATCGTGTAACCGGCCCGGGCGAGGGAGCGCACGCCGGCGCGCGAAACTCCGTCCAAGGTCCACGGATGGAGCACCTCGATCACGGTTGTCTCGGGGGGAAAGACGATGGGGACGGCGCCACTCAAAATGCGGCCGTCGCCATTGACGAAGAGGAGCTTGCCACCGGCCAGGCGCTCCACTCCCAGGATGAAGGCGTCGACCATCAGCTGTGCGGTCATGAGATCGCCGTCCTGGGTGGCCTGCGACTCCTTGACGGCGAGTTCACCGCGAAAGAGCAGCTCGTATCCCACCACTTCGAGGCGCTGGTCGAAGATCGGCTGTCGTGCCAGCAGTGCCTCGGAACTCATCCCGGCAGCTCCCCTCCGCGGTGCAACGTTGTTCTGGTCGGCATTTGCCAGGCTCTATCGACACGGTTGCGACCGGGCTTGAGGCGCCCCGGCCGGGGGCCAAGCCCGGGCGGCCTGACGCGCCACAGGGGCTCGTCCTTGCCGCTCGGGCCGGCACCGCCAAGATGAGAGTGGCCCCGATCGGGACCCGGGCTCGGTATTAGCGGTTGACTGTCGACATGTCCGGGTAGCGATCCCCTGCCGTCGCTCCCTTGGGAAAGGCGGACTCGATCTTTGCAAGATCGTCCGCGCCGAGGCTCACCTCGAGCGCACCCAGGTTCTCCTCCAGACGCGCGAGCTTGCGGGTCCCGGGGATCGGGACCACGTCCTCTCCGCGCGACAACACCCACGCCAGCGCGAGCTGGGCCGGCGTGACGCCCTTAGAGGCGGCCACCTCGCGAACTGCATCCACCAGCCTCAGGTTGCCCTCGAAGTTCCCCTCCTTGAAGCGCGGGTGGTTGCGGCGCGTATCCGTGGCGTCCAAGTCGTCGATGGACCGGATTGCCCCGGTCAGGAAACCGCGCCCCAGGGGTGAGTACGCGACGAATCCGATGCCGAGCTCCCGGGTCACCTCGAGCACCCCGTCCTCGGGATCACGGGTCCAAAGCGAATACTCGGTCTGGAGAGCCGTGATGGGATGCACCGCATGGGCGCGCCGAACCGTGGCGGCCGATGCCTCCGAGAGGCCGAGGTGGCGAACCTTACCCTCCCGCACGAGTTCCGCCATTGCTCCAACCGTCTCTTCGATGGGGACGCGGGTGTCCACTCGGTGCTGGTAGTAGAGGTCTATGGTCTCCACCCCCAAGCGCCTGAGCGAAGCCTCGCACGCCTTGCGCACGTATTCAGGGGAGCCGTTGATGCCCAGGAACTCCCGGTTCTCGCCGCGAACGTTGCCGAACTTGGTGGCCAGGAAGACCTCCGAGCGGCGGGAGGCAATCGCCTTGCCGACCAGTACCTCGTTCTTGAAGGGGCCGTACATGTCTGCCGTGTCGAGGAAGTTCACTCCGCGGTCGAGCGCTGAGTTGATGAGGGCGATCCCGTCCACCTCCTGGTACGGCCCGTAGAACTCGCTCATTCCCATGCAACCGAGGCCCAACGCCGAAACCTCCGGGCCGTCGTGCCCGAGTCTGCGCATCTGCATATCACCACTCCTTTTCGTCAGCCGGCCGGGCTGCGCAAAGAGGGCGCAGCACGCGGCACCTATCAAATGCCTATGCCTCCAGGCTATTGGGGCATGTGTGAATTCGTCAGGGAGGGCCCCGGCGCTCAGATCGCCCAGGCGGCCTTCATGCCTTCGAGCACCGCCTCCTCCACGGTGCGCGGCGAAAGGCAATCCCCGATTCCGAAGACTGTGGAGCCCTCCACCTCCGAAAGCTCCCGCAGGAGTGCGTCCTCCGGCAGGCTCCCTTGCGCCAAGACAAGTTGCGAAGCCCCCTCCACGATCACCGGCTCATTGGTGAGCACGTGTTGCAGGTAGACACTCTCGTCGTCAGCGGCGACGATCCGGACCAGCGGCACGATCTCGACACGCTGCCGGTGGAGGGCGCCCAGAAAGGAGTCCCGCACGTACTGCTGAAGGGCCTCGCCGGGCGCGTATCCGGTCACCGCCAATAACACCGAGTGCCCATTGGCCGCGAGCATGCGGGCTACGCCGATTCCGACCCAGTCACCCCGCCAATCCGCCACCACGGTCCGGCCATGCGTCTTGAGCCTGCCGCCCGCCTCGATCGCCGTCCAGGCATCAATTATTGTGGGCGAGCCCATCGTCTCCAGCTCGGGCACTCTCGGCCTGGCGCCGGTGGCCACGATCACTGCGTGGGGAGCCAACTGCCGAAGCTCTTCGCCGGTGATGAAATGCCCGAGTTCGAATTGGGCCCCGGACCGATACGCCTCGCCGTAGAGGTTGTCTATGACTCCCCCGAACTCCTCGCGCTCGGGCAGCGCGGAGGCGAGGCGCACCTGTCCGCCGACTCGGCGCCCGGCTTCGAAAAGGGTAACCGAATGCCCGCGTTCCGCGGCGACAGCCGCAGCCTTGAGCCCGGCCGGACCGCCTCCGACTACCACCACACGGCGCGCCCTGGGGGCCTTGCGAATCTTGCCGAAGTGGATCTCCCGGCCCGTCTCGGGGTGCTGGATGCAGGAGATGGGGTAGCCGGCGTGGAAATGGCCTATGCAGGCCTGGTTGCAGGCGACGCAGGCGCGTATCTCGTCCGAGCGCCCCTGCATTGCCTTGGCCGGCAACTCCGGGTCGCATATCAGCGCCCTGGTCATCGCACAGGCATCCGCCATCCCTTGCTCGATTATCCGCGCGGCATCCTGTGGCTGGTTGATCCTTCCTGCCACCAGCACGGGAACCTTCACAACCGCCTTCACCTTCGCCGCATAGGCGGCCGTGTACCCAACGGGATAGCTCATGGGCGGAGCGATATGGTCGGAGCCCGCCAGGCTTGCCGAGGTGCCCACGGTGACGCTCACGTAATCGAGAAGACCGTCTCGGTCTAGCTGAGCGCATGCCGCCAGCGCCTCCTCCTCCATGAGCCCCGTCGGGTCCAACTCATCACCCGAGATGCGAATACCTACCGCCATGGTCGCGCCCACGGCGCCTTTGACCCACTCGAGGACCTCGCGGAGGAAGCGCAGGCGATTCGGGAAGGATCCGCCGTAGAAGTCGACGCGCCGGTTCACCGATGGATTGAGGAATTGTGCGGGCAGATATCCATGGCTGGCCACGATCTCGACGCCGTCCAGCCCCCCTGCCCGAAGGCGGCCGGCGGCAAGGGCATAGCCGGCGACTATCTCCGCGATCGTGCGCTCGTCAAGCTCCCGCGGCATGACCTTGAAGCGCTCGTTGGGAACCGCCGAGGCGCTCCAGGAGACGGGCATTGAACCATCCTGGGACTCCATCACCTCTCGCCCCGGATGAAAGAGCTGTCCGAACAGCTTGCAACCGTTGGAGTGCACGGCCTCCGCCACCCTCGCATACCCCGGAATGCTCGCGTCGTCGGTCGCCATGAGCACGTGCGAGGTGTAACGCGCACTTTCGTGCACCCCCGACACCTGCATGACTATCAGTCCGGCGCCGCCTTCTGCGCGCGCCCTGTGGTACTCGACAAGCTGGTCGGTCACGAAGCCGTCCTCGGCCATGACGGTGTCGTGGCCGGAGGAGAAAACCCGGTTCTTTATGGTCACGGGGCCGATGGTCAGCGGCTCGAAGAGCTTATCCACCTCCGACCGGCCTCCTTTGTCCTCGCACTTGGCCGGCAGTCCCTTCCGTGACCCCCAAACCGGTGGCCACAGGCGCCGCGGCGATCTTTGCGCGGGGCCGGCTCCGTGAGAATATCAGCCGGGCGCGCTCGTGCGCAGGCCTTGTACCAACGCCCGGCCACCCCCGGGTTGGACCGCATCCCGACGGGGAGCTCTTCGTGAGAGCTTCAGCCCCCGTGCGCCCTGGCCATGTTGGCAAACTTGGTGTAACTCTCGAGGAAGGAAAGGCGGGCGACGCCGGTGGGCCCGTTGCGATGTTTGGAGACCAGAATCTCGGCGATCCCTTTGTCCATGGTTTCGGGATTGTAAGCCTCGTCGCGATAGATGAACATAACCACGTCCGCGTCCTGTTCGAGGCTGTTGTGCACCACCATGCCGTTGGCCACGAAGCTTTCGTGCTCGTCGACGGTGATGTCATAGGTCGGCCCCCAGCCGACGAACTCGGCGGAGTCCACGCCTTCGAAGATCATGGTCGCAGCCGGCTCGTCACGGCGGGAGGATACGGTCGCCGGGGCGCCGGCCATCGCCGGGACGGCAGCCTCGGCGACAGCGGAGGTGAGATGAACCGCCAGCTCGTCGCCGGTGTTCAGCTGCCAGAGCATCTTCCAGCCCCGCCTGGTGTAAAAGCGGTGATTGGGAGTGGCGTCCAGGGTACGGCCCGAGCCGAGGCGCAGGCGGTAGAGCGGCTTTACACCCGAAAACCGTACGTCGCGAACCCGGCCCGGCACCATCCTGCCATCACTGTCCATGGAGAGCAGCTCCATGCCGGGATGGCCGAAGAAGCGCCAGAGGGCTTCGATGCTCACCGTGTTTCCCTCGGCGTCCACCGCAACCTGGCTTGATGCGGCAAGACAGCCGGACTCACGCAGATCGGCCAAGGCGGGGCGCTTGTCCGAGCGCATCTCCAGGTTGCGGGAGAGCTGGGAAAGGGCGAGCACGGGGACGTCGAGCTCGCGCGCCAGCAGCTTCAGACCACGGGATATCTCCGAGACTTCCATCTGTCTGGATTCGGATCGGTAGCCGCCGGACATCAGCTGCAGATAGTCGACCACAACCAGACCCAGGCCACCGGTGGCCGCCTTCAGGCGGCGGGCCTTGGCCCGGATGTCGAGGATGGTGACGTGCGCGTTGTCGTCGATGTAGATAGGGGCCTCCCCCAGGTGACCGAGAGCGCGCGATATCCGGCTCCAGTCCTCCTCGGAGAGATTCCCGGTGCGCATCTTGCGCGAATCAACGCGGGCTTCGGAGGCAAGGATTCGCTGGGTTAGCTCCAGATGGCTCATCTCCAGCGAGAAGACGAGCACGGGCAGCGCGGATCGGCTCGCCACGTGCGTGGCGATGCCCAGCGCGAAAGACGTCTTTCCCATTCCCGGGCGGGCACCGACGATGATGAGCGCCGAGCGCTGCATGCCGGAGAGGATCTCGTCGAGCTCGAAGAATCCGGTGCTCACGCCCGTGACGTTGTCGGGATTCTCGTACTGGGCCTGCAAGTCGTCCAAGGTGCGCAGCAGGACTTCCTTGATCGACACCAACGAGTCCGTCGACTTGCGCTGCGAAACCTCGAAGATAAGGGATTCGGCCAAGTCAAGCACCGCTCCGACGTTCTCGGGCACCGAGTAGGCCAGCTCGGAAATATCGCCTGCCACCTTGATCAGCTTGCGCAGAAGCGAGTACTCCTCAACGATGCGCGCGTATCGAGATGCGCTGGCCACCGCCGGAGTGTTCGCCTGCAGCTCCAGCAGTGCAGCCGTTCCGCCCACCAGGTCGTAGGTGTCCCGCCTGCGCAGCTCCTCGGAGACGCTCACGGGATCGATGGAATCACCGCGGGAGTGCAACTCGGTCAGCGCCTCAAAGACGGCCGCGTGCGAGGGCTTGTAGAAGTCGGCGGCCTGGCAGTACTCCAGGGCGTCACCGATGGCATCCCGCGACAGGAGCATCGCGCCCAAAAGCGACTCCTCGGCCTCCAAGTTGTGCGGAATCGCCCGCTCCAAGGCGTGCTGCGCCGAATTGGCGTCACGCCTCTGAGTTTGCCTTGCCACTCCACTCCCCCGTCACAAACGTAGAGACAAGAATGGCCGCAGCCGAAAAGCCGCGGCCATCAAAGAAGGTCGCCCCCTTGCGGGGGAAAGACCTACTCGCTTACGACGACCGTCAGCGAGGCCTGAACCTCCGGATGAAGCAGCACGGCGATCTCACGAGTGCCGGTCTCGCGGATCGGCTCGTCCAGCTTGATGGATCGCCGGTCCACCTCCACGCCCAGGCCGGCACGAATGCCTTCGACAATCTCCGTTACTCCGACGGAGCCGTAGAGCTTGCCGTCATGAGCTGCGTTTCCAGCCAAGGTGACGGTGGCCCCGGAGATCTTGCGAGCGATCTCCTCGGCACCCTCCCGGGCCTTGCGGTCCTTCAGATCGCGGGCCCGGCGCATCGCCTCGGCCTGCGACTTGATTCCGGCGGTGGCCACGATGGCCAAGCCCTTGGGAAGGAGGTAGTTCCTCGCGTAGCCGTCGGCGACCTCAACGATGTCGCCGCGCTTACCCAGGTTCTGTTGGTCGGCGCGCAAAACGACCTGCATCGGCTACTCCTCTCCCTCTTCGGCGACTACCTCGGCGAGAGTCTCCTCCTCGGCGATCTCCTCGGAGACGACCTCGGGCGCTTCGACCGGCGCTGCCGCAGCGCGAGGGCCGCGCAACGAGGTGCGCTCAGCGACCATGCGCTGGGTGTAGGGAAGCAGAGCCATCTCACGCGCATTCTTGATGGCCAGAGCCACCGCACGCTGATGCTGGTCGCAGTTTCCGGTCACCCGGCGCGCACGAATCTTTCCCCGCTCGCTTACGAACTTCTTCAGCGGCTCGGTGTCCTTGTAGTCGATGTAATCGATCTTGCGGGCACAGAAGGCGCAGACCTTCTTCTTGATCTTCTTGTTGGTATCCTTGGGAGCTCTGCGTGAAGAGCCCTTTTCGCCTCTTGCCATTTAGAACGGATCCTCTTCGTCGATAAAGGAACTCGGCACGATCTCGGTTGCCGGTTCCGTGTAACTTGAACTCTCGCTCGAGCGCTGCCTGCGCTCCGTGCGCGCCAATTGCGCCGTCGCCCAGCGCAGGCTTGGCCCGACCTCGTCGGCGATTACTTCCACCTTCGAGCGCTTCTGGCCGTCTTCGTTCTCCCAGGAACGCTGCTCCAGGCGGCCGACGACGATGACGCGCGAACCCTTCGAAAGGCTCTCGTGAGCGTGCTCCGCCAGCTCTCGCCAGCAAACCACATCGAAGTAGGAAGTGGCTTCCTCCCACTCGTTGGTCTGGCGATTCTGCCAGCGGCGCGAAACGGCAATGCCGAAGGTGACGTTGGGAAGCCCTGACTGCGTGTACCTCAGCTCGAGGTCCTTGGTCACGTTGCCAACCAGGAAGACGGTGTTACCGCTGGACATGTCTATCTCCAGGTCTCT
>JAJZNF010000267.1 GCA_021847985.1 Actinomycetes bacterium
ATGTTCGGCCACCGCTTGCCGGACTACCTCGGCAAGGGCGACGTTCTTGCCGCGGGCCTCGGCCTCAAGGGCCGCCATGTCGTGGTTGGAAAAACGCACTTTCAAGCCGACCATGACTAAAACGACACCTCCAAGTCGACCATGTGAGCCAGTGGTCGCGATCGGCACGGAAGAAGGGTATCGCGGTGATTGATCTGTGCAGTCAGTTCGGGTGAGGGCGGTTGAACGAACGGAGGTTTTGGTTGGTTCCCGAGCACTTGTGCTGCGGGGTGTCCGAGGGCCACCGTTAGACTTGGCGCGTGAAGAGTGCCATAAGCGGGAAATTGCAGTCACGGGGAGCCAATTCAGAGCCGTCTCAATGATGGCGTCGGCACGGCCAGCAGTGCATGTAGTGAAGCCTGGGAATCGGCGGAACCGTGGATCAAAAGGGCACGTCCAGCCAGTCCTCGATCGCATCCCGCCGGTTCAACGTGTTGTAGGCCCGAATCCCGTCAGGCCAGCTCGTGATCGCCGCGCAACGGCCCCCCTCAGTAAATTCCGAGCAACCCCAGAATGCGCCGTCGCGGGGGGGCTTGTTCAATCGCATGGTCAGCTGACCGGGACACCCCCTTCGGCCGCAACCAGGCGCTTCCACCGAACTTGATTGCGGGATGCACGACTGGGTGCGTCCGAGGCCGACTACTGTGACGGATCGCGTTCCAGCGGCGATCAAGGTACGGGCGCATTCAACCACTGTGCTTCCGGTGGTGATGATGTCGTCAACCAAGACCACGTGCTCCGGGAGCCTGCCCTCCGCCACTGAAAAGGCACCCTGGACATTTTGACGCCGGGCGACACCGCTCAGTTCCTTCTGCGGCTGGTAGTCCCGGATGCAACGCAAGAGTTCGGGCCGAAACGGCAAACCTCCATTGCGATTTGCCGCATGACGACACGCTTGTTCCACCACCTCGAACAATGGCGGTGGTCCAATCCTCGCCGGCCGAGCTGGAACACAGGTGACGCATCCGACCCGTTGTCGGCCATCGGTAATCTCGAGCACCATGGCGAGAGCGTCTACGAACGGTCGGCCAAAGTGGGCCATCTCCTTCAGCCGCTGGAGTCTGTAGGTCGGTTGGTGCTTCCCGTGCCGCGTGTCGCTGGCGGAAAAGTAACGCCCCATGATGGTAATTTGCACGCGGCCACCGATGTCGTAAGGGACGACACCTGGCGCTTCCGTAAGGATGAACAAGTGCTGACGGCGTGGACCATGTCCAACCGATCCGGATAACTCAGCGGCAAAGCCCCACGCGGTGCCGTTGGTAGCAGCCTGGAGGACTGTCACGGCGTCAGCCGCGTCGTCTGCCACGATATCCGGCATGATTCTCAACGGATCCCGGCCGACAAGCACCGTGCCAAGACGAGTCGAGATCGCCTCCCGAAGTTCGTCCTCGTCGAAGCAGACATAGGCGGATTCGTATGGTTGGGCTTCAAGATGTTCAAGGGCATACCGAATATTGCCTTTAACTGGAATCAGAAAGTCCAGCGACGTCGGCAGCACACAGCAAGTGCGACCGTGGGCCCACGCCTCCCAGCGCGGCAATTCTTCCTGGCCGACGAGGAAAGCACACGCCAGGTCGTCGACCAAGTCATTCCACGGGCCGCAATTAGGAAGGGCTCCTGCAGGCGGGTGAATAACGGCGTAGTGCAGGTCGTTGACCTCAACGAACATCCAAGCTCACCACGTGGGCCGGCGACGCATAATCGGCCGGTTCACCGCTGGCTTCCACAAGTCCCTCTGCTGCCAGCACCCGCATCAGGTCGTCGATCTCTCGGAACGCATGCGCACCCTGGCTCAGGAACCGCTTCGGCCACGTCAAACGCGGGTTATCCAACGCGCTTTGGGGGATAAAGAGTTTTCGCCCCTGTTGCAAGCATTGGCGCGCCTGGATGAGTGCTCCGCTCGTTTCCGATGCTTCCACCACTACCGTTCCCAGACATAGGCCACTCATGGTCGCATTGCGCATGGGAAAAAAGTGTCGCTTGATACCGGCGGCTGGATGGAACTGCGACACTAGTGCGCCGACGGTCCCGATCTGCACCTGCAACGCGGCGTGCTCCTGAGGATAGGTTCGGCTGAGCGGAGTGCCGAGGACCGCGACTGTATCTCCGCCGATGGCCAACGCTCCGCGGTGGGCCTCCCCGTCAATCCCACGAGCAAGGCCAGACACTACGACGATCCCGAGCTTGGCTAGTAAGTATCCAAGCTTCCGCGCGCGCCGCCGCCCTGCGTCCGTAGGTTCCCTCGTACCGACTACCGCGAGGGCCGGTCGTCCATCCAGCAGTTCCAGTCGGCCGTGCACAAAAAGGAAACGCGGGGCTCCCGGCACTTGGGCGAGGACGGGTGGATAATCGCCGTCACCTAAGGCCAGCACGCGGTCATCGGGTTCGAGAGCTCCGCTGTGGCGGAGGGCGCTGTGCAACGCGGCGCGCCAGTGTTCGTGACTAATGCCGCGCCGCTCAAGCACTGCTTCCGCTGCTTCAGTCAGGGGGACTGACACCACGAGGGACTGGATTTCATGCCACATGCCTTCCGACTCACGCTGTTTGAAGCCACACAAGGATGACACGGCGAAGTAATGACAGGCACGCTGCCAGGCCGTTGTGTCAATAGTTATTCGCTTCACGGCCAACCCGTCCCCCCGCGCTGGTACTGCGCTCATCCCTCCGGACGCGAACGCGCGTACGCCCCCGCCGCTGCATTCATACCATCTCCGAGGTCGAGGACGCAATCCCTGCCGGGGATTGCCGTTCCGCTCCGTGGCAAACTCGTTATCGGCCCCGCACCCGCCCTGGGATGTTGTCTCAGGTGTGCGAGTCCGCTCCGAGGGACTCTCACAAGCGGCTTGTCGCCCAAAGGCCCGCGCCAAGACCGGGGCTAATCGGACAAGGCAAGGACTCGGGGGACGATTGCCAGCGCCGGTTACAACCGTGTGTCCCGCCCAGGCTTTGCCTGCGCCGCGGGAGTCGGCCTCTTATCCTGCTTCGTGCTTCGTGATGCTCCGAGGTGTGACATACGACACGCGTCGGGCCCGGCTGCCTTTCAGTAGCGTACGCGACCTCCCCCACGGGGACCAAGAGGCCGACCCCGTCGAGGCACGGCGTGTGCGGACTCTGTTGGTAGCGTCAGGGCAAGGCTACGGAGTGTCCAGCAATGCAGGCGATTCATGTACAACAGGAACCCCTACCCATTGGCGCGAAGCCTAAACCACGCATCATCTGCGTTGTCGGCCGATTGGTGTCGGCAGCGCCCCCCGGAGCGGGATGCTCGAACCACGGCTTCATCGTCCTGCGGGGTAGAGGGTGGTACTGTGCTAGTTCAAGCCTTATCGATCCGGAACTTTCGAGGGGTCAAAACGCTTGACTGGACCCTTAGCTCTAGGCTGGTATGCGTCGCGGGCCCAGGCGATAGTGGCAAGACGACCGTCCTAGATGCCATAGCCCTTGCTCTCAGTTCACGGTGGAGCTTGTCGCTGACGGATGCCGACTTCTATCAGTGTAACGTCACAGACCCGATCACAATAGACGTGACTGTGACCGATCTTCCGGCAGAATTGGAGAAGGAAGATGCCTGCGGGCATTGGTTACGCGGTGTTTTGCCGGACGGAACCGTGGTGGACGAGCCAGAACCAGAGGCCCAGCGTGCCCTAACCGTTCGATTTCGTGTGGACGAATCGCTCGAACCGACATGGACGCTCTTCAAGGATGCCCTCAGTACGCAAGAACATCGCCTGTCTGCCAACCGGAGGGCCGCATTCGGCTGCTTTCAACTCGACGACTCTACGCAACTCCATCTTAGGTGGGCTCACGGTTCCGCGTTGTCGCACCTAACAGGGACCGCCGGGGTAGCTGACGTGATCACCTCCGCACACCGTCTGGCCCGCCAAGTAGTATACGAGAAGCCACCTGCCGGCCTGCTAGACGCATCCGTCCGCGCCGGAGATGTCGTCCGCGCCATAGGTGCCACAGAGGTCAAAAATCCTCGCCCCGGGCTCGACCCAAACATGGTAGGGCGCTCAAACTGGCTGGTATTGCATGACGGGCCAATCCCGGTCACCCGACTCGGGCTCGGGTCGCAGCGCTTGGCCAGCTTGGCGTTTCAACTGGAAGCCGCAGCTTCTGAATCCATTGTCCTTGTTGACGAGATTGAGCGCGGACTAGAACCGCACCGGCTCATGCACCTCCTGGCACAGCTCCGGGACCGGGCGTGTTCTGGCCATGGGCAGGTCTTTCTGACCACGCATTCCCCGCTCGTTGTCGAGGCCGCTCCCAAAAGCCTTTTCATCATGCGTTGCCGTCACGGAACAGCCACCATCGCTTCGGTTCCTTCCACCGTGACGAACGCGGTCGATCCGGTGCCCGTCATTCGGAGCGGCCCGTCGAGCATCCTGGCGCGCCGAGTAGTCGTGTGCGAGGGTAAAACCGAGGTTGGGCTTTGCCGTTCTCTGGCACGCCATTGGGACAGCGACGCCATGGTCCCGCGTGCCGTGGTCGGGACCGTGTTTCGACATGGCGGTGGCAGCAGGGCGCCTCTGTACGCCGACGTCTTGGCGGGATTGGGCTATCCCACGGCGTTGCTGATCGACGATGATCTGGCCCAGAACAAGAACAAGGATGCCTGGACGAAGAACGTGGAAAAAGCCCGCGCGGCAGGCGTTCAGGTCATCCGTTGGGAAGCTGGCTACTCAGTAGAAGAGCAGATCACGGCGATTCTTCCGGCCACGGGGCTTCAGGCCTTCGTAGCTTTGGCCAAAACGTTCATAGAGGCGGAAGACCCACAGCGCTCGCTTTTGGACTCGGTGGCATCCCAATTGGTAGAGCATCTGGGTTCTGGGGTCGTCCTCTCGGGGCTAGACCCCAATGACTGGTGTTCTGTGCTCGGCTGCTCGATGGACGAGGTCCGACGAGCGCTCGGGAGGGCCGCCAAGAAGAGGGGATGGTTTAAGGACGAAACCAGAGGCGAACGGTTAGGTGCTTTGCTAGTCAGGCATCTCGACGCCATACAGACGTCGCATCCACCGTTTTTCGCGCTGCTCACTACCCTGAAAGGCTTCGCTTATGAGTTGATTGACCACACTTCCACGGAAGCGCACCCATGATCAACGATGACGTGAGAGGCATGGCGACCCACCTATTGGACGCGGCGTCGTGCGGTGTTGTTTTACCTGCGGGATGTGGGAAAACGCAACTGGTCGCCGGGACGGCGGCGGTGGCCGCTGCACGCAACCAACGCCTCCTGGTGCTCACACATACGCACGCTGGTGTCGAAGCCATTCGAAATAGGATGCGGCAGCTTAACGTGCCTGGGAATGCCGTCCAAGTCAGTACGATTGATCATTGGACACACCGCTTGGCAATGGCCTTTCCCAAATTGGCCGGTTACGTCGTCACTCCTGATGTTTTTTGGCCCGACGTACATCGTGCCGCTGCCCGATTGCTCGA
This sequence comes from Actinomycetes bacterium, assembly GCA_021847985.1. Classification (GTDB taxonomy): domain Bacteria; phylum Actinomycetota; class Acidimicrobiia; order Acidimicrobiales; family Acidimicrobiaceae; genus Acidithrix. Next base: position 5,479 of record JAJZNF010000267.1, read on the forward strand.
GAATCCGCATATCCGTGACATGGTGGGTTCAACATACGACTTCGCGGTCATCGATGAGTATCAGGACTGCACGAAATGCCAACACGCTGTGGTCATGGCTGTGGCCCAGCTCATGCGCATCGTGATCCTCGGCGATCCCTTCCAAGCCATTTACAACTTCGGTGGTAATCAACTGATCGAGTGGAGCACAGACGTGGGCCACCTTCAGCTGGTCGACATTCCTGTTCGCCCGTGGCGATGGGCCAGTGCGAACGCAGCGCTCGGAGACTTCTTGCTGGACGTCCGGGACAGCCTTGCCGCGGGCCAACCCATCGACCTCCGAGGTAAGGTGTCGGTCGTGGCATGGTGTGAAGACACTCAGGCGAACAGGCGGTCCGTGTGCTGGCAAGCGCTAAGGAACTCGGGAACAACGGTTATACTGGAACGATTTCCGGCCCAGTGCGCCAAGGTTGCCCGGATGCTATCTGGACATTTCGGCGTGATGGAGGAGGTCGAAGGGACCTACTTAATGGAACCCGCAAAGATTGTGGACGACGGTGTCGGTCACAAGGCCGCCGCCGCTCTGCTGCATTTTGCCCGAGGCTGCTTTAGTGGGTTGCCATCTGCTTTGTCTAAGAAGGAGACGGAGATCGGGACGGGCCAGTTTCCGAGGTACAAACGCACCACTGCCTTCGCAGCGCTCCTGGAAGCTCTGGAAGCCGTGTCCCACGAGCCGACCCCACATCACGTCTTGCGTGCATTGGTCGAAGTCGAGAAACTTGACGGCACCCTCATCCGCAAGGAGGCTTGGCGGGACATGATCCGGGCGGCTCGTCGTTGGGCGGAGGGGAACGCGCCGACCCTCCCGGACGCTGTGCGCGTTGTACGTGATCACGCTCGGATGTATGGACGGAAGCAGGATCGTCGGAGCGTCTCGCGGGTTGTTTTGGTCAAGGGGCAGGAATTCGACGAGTGCATCGTCCTCGGCGCAGATGCCTTGAACGCGCGAGAACTATATGTTGCGATGACACGACCGCGCCATCGGCTCGCGGTGGTGAGCCGATCCCCCGTCCTCACTCCCAAAGAATGAGATGCAGGTTGCGGCGGCGTCAGAAGGCGGGCGTCATATCTTCTCCGAGCCATTGTGTCCACTTCGTGAACGAAGCCTGCTGTGAATGAAGCGATACCCGGGGAGTCCGGCAGCAGCCCTGGCCACCTTCGCGCTCAAAGAGGTGAAGCCTCATCGGATCTGTACAGGGTGGGCGGGCCCTAGAGCGGTCGTCCTCGACACAACTGCGAGAAGATGAGCACGCGCGACAACAAGACGCGTCCCGCGGCTGAGGTCCGTAAGGTCTTCACCGGTGCACACGCAGCAACTCCCTGGTAGGGTCTCTGCCTCGGACTCCGTCGCATGGGGCGGGGCCGCGGTGGTGCCGTCGCGGCTCAGAAGCCGTGCGGCCCGTACACGCTCCGGCGCAGACACCCGGACCCCGAGGGCTCCCCTCGCCGACAGCCATTCGGCCTCCGCCCGCAGGCGCACCCCGTCGATCACGACCGGCCCTGGCTCACGCCGTGCCAGCTCCCACGCAAGGACGGCAAGCCGGGTCGGCTCCGGTCCGCGCAGGGCATCGCCCATCGCCTGCAGCGTCGCCCGGTCCTCGGGGAGTCCCCGGCGGCGCGCCTCCTCCCGGCAGAGGCCGCCCAGGGAGACCCGCGCGAAGCGGTAGTCGCGGACCAGCATCTCCGCCACCGTGGTCTTGCCCGATCCCGCCGGCCCCGCCAGGTACAACCGCACCGGCCGCATCATCGACCCCACCTCCTGACATCGACCACCCGCAGCGGGATGACTGCCCCACAGGCACCGCATGTCGGACCGTAGGTCCACTCGTCCGCGGCGAAGACGGGGTGCACCGCGTTGCCCTCGCGGTCGCTCCGATCGTGGATGGGGTGCGCGGGCCCGTACCGGGCCGCCGCGCATGCCGGACACCAGGCCTCCCCATCGGCCGTGTAGCCGACAACATCCCAGGCCTTCACGCGCGCTCCCCCTCCCAGCACGCCGGATATAGGGCGCGCATGCTCGACCAGCAGCCGGCGCCGATGACCAGGTGGTCAAGCACCGGGATGCCGAGGATGCCGCCACACTGCACCAGCCGGCGGGTGAGCAGGATGTCCTGCGGGCTGGGTTCGGGGTCGCCGCTGGGGTGGTTGTGCGCCACGATGACCGCCGCCGCGTTGGTCAGCAGGGCCGCGGTGAAGACCGAGCGCGGCTCGACCGGCACGCTGTCGATGGAGCCCAGGGCGCAGCGGTGGATTGCGTTCGGCCGGTGCTTGGTGTCCAGCAGGCACGCCACGAAGGTCTCGGTCGGCT
>JAJZNF010000272.1 GCA_021847985.1 Actinomycetes bacterium
GCTGGACGAGATCTCCCGCGTTTTTGCCGAATCCCGCGACGAGGTGGAGGAACAGGGGATCACGCTGCAAAAGGCCATCTCGGCACGTACCTCGGTGCCCGTTTCCCCACAGGAGTCCTCCATCGACGCCAAGGAGACGGCCAAGGCGCTGGAGGAGGCGATCCTGGCCGCCCATGATCCGGAGTGGGGCGGGACCGGCCGGGCCCCCAAGTTCCTGCAGCCGCACCTGTGGATGGCGGCTCTCGACCTCCACCTGCTGGACCCCAGCCCCCGGCTGGCCGAGGCTTTGAACACCACTTTGGACGCCGCCGCGGCAGGGGGCGTCTACGACCACCTGGCCGGCGGCTTTGCGAGATACTCGACGGACGCCTTCTGGATGGTGCCTCACTTCGAGAAGATGCTCTATGACCAGGCTCTCAACGCGCGGCTTTACCTGCGGGCGCATGTGGCCACCGGAAACCCCGACTATCGCCAGGTGGCCCTGGAGACGATCGAGTTCACCTTGACCAACCTTCGCGAGCCCGGCGGACTCTTCGCTTCCAGCCTCGACGCGGACTCCGAGGGCGAGGAGGGAAGCTACTACATCTTCCGCCGCGAGGAGATCGAGGACGTACTCGGTGAAGCCGCCGAAGAGTTCATCGCCCATTACGGCGTGACCAAGGCCGGCAACTTCGAAGGCCGCAACATCCTCCATCGCACCCGCCGAGGAGAGCTGCGCCGCACGGAATCGCTGGAGCGCTCCCGGCGCGAACTCCTCGCCTACCGTGAGGCGCGCGTGGCCCCGGGCCTGGACGCCAAGGCCGTGGTGGAGTGGAACGCCATGTTCATAGCCACGCTGGCCGAGGCGGGTTTCCGCCTGGCGCGCCCGGATTACCTCTCGCTGGCGGCCGTAAGCTTCGACCTTTTGCACGAACGGGCCCGGTTCGCATCCGCTCCCCGGCGGCTGGCGGCGGAGCAGTCACCGCCGGCTGTGCTCGCCGACCACGCTCAGATGATCAGCGCAGCCCTGGCGCTGGCGCAGTTCGCCGGCGAGCCGCGCTTCCTGGAGGCGGCGGTCAACCTTTGGGCGCAACTCGCCGAGAGCTTCGAACGAATCAGCGGCGCCTTCGTTTCGACCGCGAAGCGTTCGACCGGCCTGATAGCAAAGGTGCCCGACATATTCGATACGGCCTACCCTTCTGCGAACTCGACGCTGGCCCGAGCGGCCTTCGACCTCTCGGTATTGACCGGCGACGAAACCTACTTTGCGACCATGCAGGAGCTCCTATCCGGCCTGGGCGAAAACCTGTCCGCCCATGCCATCGCCTTTCCCAGCCTTGCAGCGCTCGTCGCCGTCGCCGGGGCGGGAAGTGCGGAACTCGTCATCCCGGGTAGATCCGAGGAGCTGCTCGGCGTCGCACGACAGACCTACCTGCCCAATCTGTTCCTGCTTTATGGCCCGCCGGCACCCGGACCCTTGTTTGACGGGCGCGAGGAGGGCAAGGCCTACCTTTGCCGCGACTACGCCTGCCTTGCCCCGGCGAACTCCGCCGCCGAGCTGGCCGCTCAAATCGAGCGGGTCGGCGCCGAGATGCGCGGTTAGGTTGAATTCGGTATGCAGGCACACGGCCAGATGCGCGCGGCGGAGCTGAGATGAGGAGACGGGAGCGGGACAGTCGTCCCCAGTCAATGCCCTTCGTCGTGTTGGGACACCTGGGAGCCGAGCTATTCGTGCTCAACCTGGGAACCAAAAGGGTCAATCGTGTCGAAGGCGCCGACCTCGCCACCGCAACCCGCACCGCCACCTTCGAGCCGATGCTTCTGACCGGGCTGGATCGGCACCACCTTCTCGACCAGGGCAGGCCGGAGCTCCTCTTCGGTGCACACTTCGAGCGGAGCGGCCAGGCGCCTCCCAAGCGGCAGCTGCGTACGATGCTCGATGACAACTGCGTTCCGGAAGGTATGTACGTGCTCGGCTCCCCGGGGCCGTCGGTCGCCTATGCGAGCCTCGACGGGAACCGCTCCTCGACGGCGCTGGTTCACCTGCACAAGCGCTTTGCCATCCAGCGAAATACCCGCACCGGCAAGCTGAACGCGCTCTTCCCAAAGGACGGAGCCGTCCTCTCCTATCCCCTGCTGGACTCGCGTGCCGTGGCGACCTTTCCCCGGGAGCTCGAGCGCAGCGACAGCATGCGTGAACTCTCCGAGTTCCTCGGATTCCGGCCTGGATACCTGCTCATCGCGCTTGCTAAAGTTCATGGCGGCTACTGCAAGAAGGTCGTCGTGAGCATCCTCCCAGAGCTCTGAGGTGCCGGGCGGCCCGCGGCGGCCTCCGACCCGCCCCAAAGGAGCGCCTAATGCCAAGGAACACATATCACCCCGCCTTCGTGGACGCAATGGCGGACCTGGAGACCCTCGAGCCGGACATCCGCTCGCAAATCGAGGCGGTGGCGGCCAAGACGGGCTTCATTCCCAACGTCTTTCTCAAGCTGGCATTGAGGCCCGCCGAGTTCAGAGCCTTTTTCGGCTACTACGACGCGCTGATGGCCAAGGAATCCGGGCTCACCAAGGCTGAGCGGGAGATGATCGTCGTGGTCACCTCGGCGGCCAACAATTGCCTCTATTGCGTAGTCGCACATGGCGCCGTACTTAGGATCTACTCGAAGAACCCTCGCCTCTCGGACCAGGTGGCGACCAACTACCTGATGGCGGAACTCTCCCCACGTCAACGGGCAATTTGCGACTTCGCCCTAAAAGTCGCCCTGGAAGCCCATGCGGTCGGCGACGAGGACTACGGCGAGCTGCACGAGATCGGCTTGAGCGACGACGACATCTGGGACGTCGGCGCCATAGCCGCCTTCTTCGCACTTTCCAACCGCATGGCGGGATTTACCGGCATGACCCCAAATGCGGAGTTCTACTCGATGGCCCGCGGCTGAAATCCGAACTCAATTCATACCGTGCGACCTGCTTTTGCAGGCCTATCAACGTTACGATACAGTTACAGGTTTGGATGCATCATGAATCCCAAGACAATTTCATGATGCACTCCAGAGGAGGGCCACGGGCCCTCCTCAAGCGCCGGGCAGGGTGCCGGGCGCACGGCTCCAGGTGGAGGCGAGGCCAGGGGATGGAAACAGTAAGCGGCTCAGAGCCCGGTGCCGAGGAAGGCGCCACACGCGGTCCACGGGCCCCGCGACTGCGCACGCGGAGGCGCAGCACGCCCGCAGCCTCGGAGCGCGCTTACGAGGTCACAAAGCACCGCATCCTGCGAGGCGCCTACGAAGGTGGATCGCTCATCTCCGAGGGGGAGATAGCCGACTCGCTGCACATTTCGCGGACTCCAGTGCGGGAGGCTTTCCTTCGCCTGCAATCCGAAGGGCTGCTCAAGCTGTACCCCAAGAAGGGCGCCATGGTGGTGCCGGTCTCGAACCATGAGATAGACATGGTCTTCGAAACCCGCATGGTGCTGGAACGATTCGCGATCGAGAAGGCGATACGCAACGGCCAGGGGCCGCGCGTGGCCGACCAGATCGATACCATCATCGCCAAGCAGCGCGGCGCCGTGGAGGCCGGGAAGACCGCCGCCTTCGCGGAGCTCGACCGCGAGATCCACAACCACATCATGGCAGCCGCGGGCAACGAGATCCTCTCCGAACTGTACGACTCGCTTCGTGACCGCCAGGTGCGCATGGGCAAGCTAGCCCTCTATCTGAGCCCCGCCCGAGCGGAGCACATAATGGCCGAGCACCAGGAGCTCGCTCAGCTTTTCCGCGAGGAGAACCTGGAAAAGCTGCTGCGTAAGATCGCCGACCACATCCAGGGAACCAGGGACGCCCTGGTCTCCTGAGCGCCCGCTCAATAGAGATAGAGGCGCTCCGTCCTGACGCGGAGCTCGACCGGTGTGCCCGGCTCAGGAAGGCCGTCCGACTCCGGCCATAGCCTGGCGACAACCTCGGCTCCGGCGAGATTCAAGCGCACCTCGCTCATCCAGGGCAGCTTGCGCGCAGAGCTGACCTCCGCCCTCCCTATCAGGCGCCGTCCGGGAAGGGCGCCGGGGTTCCCCGCCGGGTCGACCGCGACGTCCGCCGAGAAGAAGCAGGCCGTACGCCCGCGCAGCTCGGGCTCGATATCGCGATGGTCCGGAAGGCGGACTAGGTTGTCAGCGCCGATGATCCTGGCCACCTCCGGCGACGACGGTCCCGCCAGGACCTCGCCCGCCTCACCTTCCTGGAGGACTCGGCCGCCCTCCATGACGACCAGGCGATCGGCCAGATAGGCGGCCTCCATCACGTCATGGGTCACCACGAACAGGTAGTCCACTGCCTGCTTGACGTGAGTGTCGATGAAACGCAGGTGCTCCGCCCGCATTTGGGCATCGAGCGCCGAGAGCGGCTCGTCCAACACCACCAAGTAGGAGTTCGCGGCCATGGCGCGTGCCAGCGCGCCGCGCTGGTATTGACCGCCCGAACGTGATCCGGGCATTCGCCCGCCGAACTCGGCCAGGTTCATCTGCTCGAGCAACTCAACCGGAGGGCGCCCCTCGACTCCGTACGCAGAGGCCAGGCGCATGTTCTGAGCCAGGGTCAAATGGGGGAAGAGTCCGAAGCGCTGTGGGACGTAACCTATCGCCTCCCCCCGGATGGCTCCCACTTCACCGCTCACACGGACGGCCAGACCCTCGGCGACGCTGCCGCACAACGCGTTGAGAGTGAGCGTCTTGCCCGACCCGGACGGCCCCAGCAGCACGGTACAGCCCTTGTAGGCCGTGAATTCCACCTGCAAGGCGAACTGGCCGACAATCCCCTCCACTCGGATCCTCGAGGCGGTCTCCGGCTGGTCCGAGTTCCCGGCCCGGGAGCCGGCCCGCTTTCGCCCTGCCCCATCCAACGTCGAGAGAAGCGGGGACGATGGCCATGAAAGGCGCGACAGCCCCAACGCCACCAGCCCGGACAGGGCCAACGTGGCCAGCACGGGCGCCGCGGTGGCACCGAGACCGGAGCCTTCGAAGACAACATAGGTGTAGACCGGCAGCGAGTAGGGGCTGTATGCCACCAGGAGGACTGCGCCAAACTCCCCAAAGGCGCGCAGGTAGCCCAGGATGATGGAGGAGCGGATGGAGCTCCAGCCCAGAGGAATCGCCACCTGGGTCATCTCGGCCAGCGAGCCCATGCCCAGGCTCCTGGCAACGATCCCGGCCCGGACATCCACTCCGCCGAAAGCGCCACGCGATCCCTCGACGATGTATGGAAGCGAGGCGAAGCACTGGGCGAGCACGATGGCGGACAAGGTATTGACCAGCCGTCCGCCGAGGATCCGCCCGACAGGTGACTCCGGGCCGAAGGCCACCAGGAGCATCACGCCGGCCACCATGGGTGGAACGCCCAGCGGCAGGCGCAGCAGCGTTGCCAGCAGATGCGCCCGGCGCGAGGAGTGGCGATGAAGCCAGTAACCCGTCGGCACGCCCACCAGCACCACCAGGACAAGGGCGATGACCGACGCCGCGATCGAGTTGAGAATCGCCTGCCAGAGGTCCGAGGTGGTTGGCGGCCCGGCCGGGTGTGCGCCGAAGTAGACGAACAGCGCCACGAGTGGCCCCACCATGAAGGCGCTGCCAATGGCCACCATGGTCATCACCAGGGCGGAAGCCCGCGAGCGAAACGGGCCCTCGCCCGCCGGGCGCCCTACCACGAAAGCCGAGTCCGACGGAATCTGGGACCGGAGCTCTCGGTTCCGTATCCGCCGGCTGTCAGAGCTTCAGCCCCTTGGGTAAAGCCTCGGCGGTTCCCGTCACCGTCGGCGCATGGGGGGACACGCCTCCGGCCTCGAGCAGGCTCCTGCCGGCCGGGGAATAAAGGAAGTTCACGAACGCCACCGCTTGGGCAAGGTCGGGCGCCTTGGCGAGGATTGAGATCGTGAACGACGCCCCCAAGGGATAGCCGGTGGAGATGGTGGGTATCCCCGCTTGCTTGGCCTCGTTCGAATAGAAGAAGCCGGCATCCAGCTGCCCGGTCTGCAACCTGGCTACCAGGCTCTCCTCCGGGAAGACCTGCGCGGGGTTCTCGGTGGGACCGAGCACCGCGCCGACCAGGCCGGGATCATGAGCGGCTGCCGCCGCCTCGGAGAGCAACTTCTCGACGAGAACGCCCTTGGGGTCTAGCGCCGGATCGGTGCGGCCAAGCTTGAAGCCGGGCTCCTGCATCACCTTGTACCAGGGCTGCGTGCGCAAAGCGTGGGCAAACTTCGAAGAGGGGTTGTAGCCGATCACCAGAGGTGCGCTTCCCAACGCCGCGTACCAGCTCTCCCAGTTCCCGTTCGCGGCTCCCATGAGCCCGGCATTGGCCGACGGCGCAGCGGAGATGAAGACGTCGAAGGGGCTGGTTCCGCTCTTGATCTGATTGACGAGGCCGGTCGAGCCACCCGGCAGCCCGTCGAGGGTGATACCGTCTTGGCTCTTCAGGGCGGGCGCAATCTTGTTGACCATCATTCCCACCAGCGAGCCGGCGTAGGCGACCTTCACGGATCCCCCCAGCCGGGCTGCCGTCGTCGGGGCGGCCTGGCCCGCGGTTGCCGAGCCGGCGGAGCCGCAGGCCGCGGCCAGCAGGCCGAAAAGGCCGAGAACACCGGCGCCCAAGCGTCGTCGCATCTTCACTCCTCTTTCTCGATCTCGCGCGATTTCTGCGTCCATGATTCAGGCGGCGCCGAGGTAGTTTGGCATCAGCTGGAGAAGGCGCCGCATCCGCCGCGATTGGATCTCGTCCAGAGCGTCGGCGACCCTGGAATCCGCCTCGGATTCGCTGGTGTAGGCGAGCCAGGAGCGCTGCAGTGCCACCGGCAGGCATTCGAGACCGAGCGCCACCGCTGTGCCACGCATGGTCAAAGTCGCGTCGAAGTCTCCGAAGCGAACGGCCGAAGCCGCCTCCAGATGGGAGGCGAATCCGCCTGGCCCGAGGTCGACGCCCTGCTGGGCGGCCCACACGTCCGAGAGCCGCCGCACCCCGGAACCCTCGATCCGCGCGGCAAAGCGCACCCCGGGAACAAAGAGTTCCGGTATGGACCTTGGCGAGGCGGGATTACCCGGCTTGGAGGCGATGCACAGCTCCCAGGCAGCCAGGGGGACCGGCGTCGGCCATTCATTGGGCAGCTCCGGGATTTCGCCTTCGGGAAGGTGGACAAGGGCCAGGTGCGACCGGCCCTCGGCGAGATTCGTCAGTGAAGCGCGGTTGGGAAGCGACCACCAGTAGAAGCTCCTCCCCAGCCGGCTGCTCAGGTGAGAGACGAGAAAGCCGAGAATTGGATCGCATCCATCGACCAGTACCCCGGGATCGCCCATTCGCGCCAGCGATCCGCGCGGCCCCACCGAGACATTGGGCGCGAGCCAGGAACCCCCTATGTAGCCATTGGGCAGCTCCCTCACGACGGTATGGTTGCCGATCTCGCCGTAGACCCCAAGAGTGGGTTCGCCGGTTCGTCGCGAGTCCGATGTCACCGCCCCGGCACCGAAGAGATCCTCGACGGCCACGCCGAGCTCGGCGGCCAAGCGAATCGCCAGGCCGACGCGCGGCTGCTCCCTGCCCCGTTCGATGGCTGAAAGCGCGGGGCGCGAGATGCCGAGCCGCCCGCAGAGCTCCTCCTGGCTGAGCCCCAGCCTCTTGCGAAGCTCCGCCATGCCCACTTTCAAGCCGCTCACGGTGAACAGAATACTTTACATTCGCGACATAATGCATTGAATTAGCTGCGGCAGCACAGCGAATTCCAGACTCCGGCTCACGGCGCTGGGCACCCCACCCGCGCGCTAGCATCTGTCCAGCCGAATG
>JAJZNF010000160.1 GCA_021847985.1 Actinomycetes bacterium
CGAGGGTATCCACCCGCGCCGCCGTGGCGAGAACCACGCTGCTTTTCGTGGCCGGCTTCGGCCTGGTCTTCGTGGTGCTGGGAATGACGGCATCGGCCCTGGGGCGTTCCATCTTTCGCGACCACATACTGATTGGCAGGATCACCGGAGTCGTGGTCGTGGCCATGGGGCTCTTCGTGCTTCTTTCCGCGCTGGGGCGGTTCCCCGCCTTCGCCTTGGGGGAGAAGCGCTTCCATCCCCGCCTCGCGCGGCTCGGCCCCTTCGCGGCCCCGGTCGCGGGGGTCGCCTTCGGCTTCGGCTGGACGCCGTGCATCGGTCCAATCCTGAGCGCCATCCTGGCGGTCTCGGCCAACCAGCGCACCATCGGCCAGGGCGGGTTGCTGCTGGGCTTTTACGCTGCAGGCCTGGGGGTCCCGTTCCTGGTCACCGGGCTTGCCTACAATCAGCTGCGCGGCTCTCTGGCCTTTATGCGCCGCCACGGGAACCAGATCTCCATGGTGGCGGGTGCCGCCCTGGTGGGTTTCGGGCTGCTCCTCGCCTTCGACAGGTTTTCCCTCGTCACGGTGGCCCTGAACGGGTTTTTCACTCGCATAGGGCTGGCTCGGCTCATCTATTTGGGCTGACACCCAACGCCACCCGTCAACGGGCGTGTGCCATACTGTCTGGTTACGAATGCGCGTCGGCAGGGCGCCAAATGGGGGGGCGGAATGGACGAGAGCCGTTCGAGGCATCATCGTGTCGTGATAATCGGTGGGGGCACCGCGGGCCTCACAGTGGCGGCACGCCTGGCCAAGGCCAAAGTGGACGACGTGGCGGTGGTCGAGCCGTCTGAGAAGCACTACTACCAGCCGTTATGGACCCTGGTGGGAGGGGGCCTGGCCTCCGCCGGTTCCACCGTCCGACCAACTGCTTCGGTGATGCCGCGCGGGGTTAGCTGGGTCCGGGACGCCGCGGTCGGAGTCGATCCGGAGGAGCGGACGGTCTTGCTCGACTCCGGTAATGAGCTGACCTATGACTACCTGGTGGTGGCGCCGGGCATCCAACTCGACTGGGCCGAGGTCGAGGGGCTCGAAGAGAGCCTGGGCAAAGGCAAGGTTTCCTCCAACTACCGCTTCGATCTCGCTCCGCGCACCTGGGACGGAATTCGCGGGATGCGCTCGGGCACGGCGCTGTTCACGATGCCACCGGGCGCCATCAAATGCGCCGGCGCCCCGCAGAAGATCGCCTATCTTGCCTGCGATTATTGGCAGCGAAACGGCGTCCTGGGCCGCATCCGGGTGATCCTGGCGCTTCCGGGCGCGGTGCTGTTCGGGGTGCCGGAATTCGCGCGGCCGCTGGAGCGCGTGATCGAACGTTACGGGATAGAGGTGCGATACCAGACCGAGCTGAGCGCTATCGACGGCGGGGCCGGCAAGGCCACGCTGAAGAACCTGGCCGACCCGGGCGCTCCGGTGGAAAGCCTGGACTTCGACTTCGCCCACGTCGTGCCGCCCCAGTCCGCCCCTGAGTGGGTGAAGGCGTCGCCCCTGGCCGATCGGGCCAATCCCGCCGGCTACGTGGAGGTGGACAGATACACCATGGCCCACGTGCGCTGGCCGAATATCTTCTCCCTCGGGGATGCCGGCAGCACGCCGAATTCCAAGACGGGTGCCGCCGTACGCAAGCAGGCTCCTGTCGTGGTGGCCAACCTCCTGGCGGCGATGAGGGGAGAGCAGCCTGTCAAGTTCTACAACGGCTACGCCTCGTGCCCGCTGGTGACCTCCCACAACCGCTGCATCATGGCCGAGTTCGACTACGTGCCCAAGCCCACGCCGACCTTCCCCGTCCTGAACATGCAGAAGGAGCGCTACGACATGTACCTTGTCAAGCGGTACGGGCTTCCTTTTATGTACTGGAACTTCATGCTCAAGGGCCTGGCATAGCCTCGCCTGGCAACTCCTGCAGTGCCCGGCTCCTGCGGGCCGTTGGGGCGAGGGCCAACAGCAGGAGGGCGGCCGCAAAGACGGCGATCTCATAGCCGAGGGTCTCGCGAAGGCTAAGCACGAAATCCCGGCCCACGGCGGAATTCCCATCCGCCAAAAGCAGGTTGATCAGCCTCGTCTTGAGCGCCGAGCCGATGGGCGCCTGCTCGATGGCGCCTCCGATGATGAGGCAGCTCTCGGGCAGCTTGCTCACGTCCTTTTGGGCCGACCGGTCGGCGATGCAGGTCACGAAAGCCGACTCCCCTTCCGATATGAAACCCTGCGGTATCGACAGTGAGTGAAGCTGGGCCGTGACTTTGGGCAGCTCGGCGCGCGCGGCGGAGCTGCCGTTGGCGGCGAAAAAAGTAAAGAAGACAAGGCTGATGAGTGCCACGCCGAGCGCTCCCCCCACCTGCTGCAGCGTCGTTATGACACCCGAGGCCGAGCCGGCCTCGGGCCGTGGAACCTCTTCCAGGGTTGCGGCCGAGGCGGGTCCGATGAAAAGGCCGAGGCCGATCCCGGCCAGGCTCAGGGGCCAGACCAGGGCGGTAAGGCTCATTTGCCCGCTTACTCGGCCAAGTTCGACGATGAGCAGAGCCATGGATCCCGCCAGCAGAGCCAGACCGCCGATCATCAACCTGCGCGACCGTGCGCGCAGCTTTGCCGTCGCAAGTGACGCCACCGCGGTTCCGAGGGCGAAGGGTGCGCTGGCCACACCCGCCATCAGCGGCGAGAAGGAGTTCCCTTCCTGCAGGAATATTGAAAGCGCGAAAAAGAAGGGTGCAACACCCAGGAAGACGATCAAGAACAGGGCCGACCCCACGCCGAAGCCCGGGGAGGAGAGAACGGCCTTGGATACGAGCGCGGGGCGGCCCATGCGGTGCCTGCGCCTCTCCAGCAACCAGAACGCGGCCAGCACTACCGGCGATAGGCCGAGTTCGGCTTTGAGCCATGCGGGCCATCCAAGCTGATGCCCAAGGAGCAGCCCCATGACCAGCATGGCGGTACCCGTCGCCGCCAGCAAAGCCCCGCCCAGGTCGAGCCCGGTCTCGTTGCCCCTGCTCTCGGGAACGCTGACGGCTCCGCCAATCAGGGCGTAGATCCCGATCGGGACATTGACGTAGAAGATCAGGCGCCAGCTGAGATGCGCCAGGTCGGCGCGAATCAGGAGCCCACCCACCAGCGGTCCCGCCACCGTCGCCACTCCAATCGTGGTCCCGTAGAGCGCGAAGAGACGCCGCCGGGCGCCCGACTCGAAGCCGGCCTGGATGATCGAGATGACCTGGGGGAACATTACTCCCGCGGCCACGCCGGAGAGGATGCGTGCGATTACCAGCATTCCGGTGCTGTGCGCCGCTCCCGACAAGGCCGAGAAGGCGGTGAAGGCCGCTACGCCTACCAGGAAGAGCCTCCTGCGGCCGAAACGATCTCCGAGGCGGGCCGCGGGCAGAAGAGTGACCGCGAAGGCCACCTGATACCCGGCGATGATGGACTCCAGGCCGGCGAAGCTGGCTCCCAAGGACGCCTGGATGGTCGGGACGGCCACGTTGACGATACCCACGTCCAGCAGCTGCATGAAGGCGGCTGCCAGCAGTGCCGCCACTGCCTGGCCGCCCACGGCAGCTTTCCCGTCCGTCACCCTCTTCCCCCTTTTGGCATCCAGAAGGTACCACACCGCGACGTGGTGGCGCGCAGCGGCCACCGTTCGGCAATTGCACCACGGTAGGCGCCAAATGAACCTTCGTCCACCGGTATTCTGGGTGCGTGCGGGCCCTCTTCATCCAGCATGATCATCTCTCCCCTCCCGCCCTGGTGGGCGAAGCCCTCCAGGCTTTGGGATACGGCATAGACGAATTCCTGGTGGTGCCGGAGGACAAGTACCAGAGCCCCAATGTGCGGGTCGAACTCCCCGACTTCCGTGAATACGACCTGGTGGTGCCCATGGGCGCGCCCTGGTCGGTCTACGACACGGCAACCATTGGCAACTGGGTGCTGGATGAGCTCGCCTACCTTCGGGATGCCCTGGACAAAGGGGTTGCCGTGCTCGGCATCTGCTTCGGCGGGCAGCTGCTTGCCAAAGCCACCGGAGGCGATGTGGTCCGCTCCCCGGCTCCCGAGATCGGCTGGCACGTCATCCACTCCGACGAGCCCTCCTCGATACCGTCGGGGCCGTGGTTCCAGTGGCATTACGATCGCATAGTTCCGCCCCCGGGGGCCGCCGTGGTAGCACGCAACGCCGCAGCCATACAGGCGTTCCGCATCGGCCGTGCCCTCGGACTCCAATTTCACCCAGAGCTCGACTCCCGCACCCTGATCGGCTGGCTCGAAAACGGTGGCCGTGAAGAGCTGCACGAGGCGGGATTGGACGCGGAGGTGCTGGTCGGCCATACTGAAGCCGAAGTGGTCTCGGCCCGCCTCAGGACCCGGAGTCTCATAGAGTCGTTCCATCAAGAGGCGGTGTTGGCCAAAAGGGCGAGTCGGGCCAGCGCCTAAGTTCGATTTTCGTACAGGAAGTCCTCTGACCGTGCATGTCCTGCCCACCAGGCGGCGATGAAGGGAAGCTCGGGGTACGCCCGGGCTCGATCGAGCAGGGGATCACGTGGCGGTTTCAAACCCCGGTGAGGCGGAAAAGGTCCTGGCCACAGCCAACGACCTGATCGCAGCCTTCGGTAATCACCGGCGGGACGAGTACTTCTCCTACTTCGCACCCGAGGCGTCGTTCATCTTTCACGGCTCGGACCGTGTCTTTGCGACCCGGGCCGAGTACGAACAGGAGTGGCGCGCCTGGGAGGAGTCCGGTCTGCGCTTTGTCTCCTGTGCCTCCACCGACCAGCGTGTGACCGAGCTCGGCCCCGGTGTTTTCCTCTTTACTCACCGCGTCCACACCACGCTGGAGCAAGGGGGGAGCATGGAGGAGCTCGACGAAAGGGAGTCGATCGTCTTCCGCCTCGGGCTGGATGACAGCTGCCTGGCCGTCCACGAGCACCTGTCGCCCTACCCTTCCTAGGACCCGCAGCGGCCCCGGCGGCTCAGGCCGTCTTGACGGTCACCGGCAGGCGCTTCAGGCCGTTTACGAAGTTCGAGCGCACCCGCACCGGTTCGCCGGCCAGGCCGATCGTACCGATTCTGGGTATCAGCTCCTCGAACATCACCCGGATCTCCATTCTCGCCAGCGAATTTCCCAGACAGAAGTGGGGGCCACCCTTGCCAAAGGTGATGTGGTCCACCTTGGTCCGGGTCACGTCGAACCGGTATGGGTCCTCAAAGACGGCCGAGTCGCGGTTGCCGGAGGCGAACCACATGGTCACCTTGTCCCCGGCGCGAATCCGTGCGCCGTCCAGCTCCACGTCCCGCGTCGCCGTCCGGCGGAAGTGATATACCGGGGAGGCCCAGCGAAGGAACTCCTCGACGGCATTGGGGATCAGCTCGGGGTGGCTCTTCAGCATCTCAAGCTGATCGGGATGCTGGATAAGGGCCAGCATGCTGTGGGAGATCGCGTGCCTCGTGGTCTCGTTGCCCGCCACTACCAGCAATAGGAAGTAATTGTTGAAGTCGCGGTCACTTAGGGGGACGCCGTCTTCGGGGATCCGGTTGACCAGCTTGGAGACCAGGTCGTCCCCGTCCCCTCCGGCCCGCTTGCGACGCAACTCGTTTCCATAGGCGAAAACCTCCAGGGCGGCCGGCGAGCGGAAGGGAAGGTGCTTGTACTTGTCGCTCTCGGCGTCCTCGAGCAGAACATCCGCGTACTCGGGATCAGTGTTGCCAACCATCCGGTTACCCCAGGCGATGAGCTGTCCCGTCTCGTTGTCGGGGACGTCCAGCATCCGGGCCAGCACCCGGATCGGGAATTCCGCGCTCACCGACTTGACGAAGTCGAAGCTCCCCTTCGGCAGCGCAGCGTCGAGTGTGACCTTGGTCAGCCCCCGCAGGAAGTCCTCGTAGACCTGGAGGCTCTGCGCCCCGAAGTCGCGCTGCAGCAGCTTGCGCATGGCCCGATGCCTGGCGCCATCGGTCTCCAGGAGCGAGCGGCGAATCTCCATCAGCTCGTCGTCCACCTCCTCGAGGTTGACGAACTTCTCCGAAGTGAAGGTGTCGGCGTCCCGGTCGACTTTCTGTATGTCCGCGTGACGGGTCACCGCCCAGAAGCCGTGGTTGGGTGCCGCCTCCGCGTTCCAGAAGACGGGCGCCTGCTCGCGCAGGACGTCGAACATGCCGTAACCCTGGTTCGCTGCGAAGTAGTCGAGATCGGTGAGGTCAACGTCTTGGAGGCGCACTGCGCATCCTCTCCTTCCATCGGCGGCGGTTCTGGACTCTCAGATGTGATAGGAGTACTCGCGGAACTCCCAGTCGGTGATGAAGTGAGCGAAACGCTCCAGCTCGTTGCGTTTGTAGGCGAGGAAGGTGTCGACGAAGTCCCGCCCCAGAAGCTCCACCATCTCAGCGTCGGCCTCGAGGGCGTCCAACGAGTCGGCCAACGACTTGGGCAGGATCGCGGAGCGGGCCGGATCGTAGCCGTATCCCTCCAACGGGTCCGGCGGGCTGGCTTTGTCGCGGACACCCAGGTAAGCGGCCCCGAGAAGCGCGGCAATCGCCAGATAGGGGTTGGCCGAGGCATCCCCGAGGCGCAGTTCGAGGCGCGCCGCCCTCCCACGCTCGGGGGGAACACGCACCATGGCGCTGCGATTGTCCAGCCCCCAGTCCACCAGCCACGGAGCCAGAGTGTCGGGCCCGAAGCGCTTGTAGGAGTTGATGGTGGGATTGCACAGGGCGGCGATGGCCGGAGCGTGCGCCAGGACGCCCGCAATGGCGCTCTTGGCGACCCAGGAGAGCCCGTCGGGCGAGGACGGATCGTCGAAGGCGGGCAGGCCCTCGGCGTCCACCATGGAGAAGTGCAGATGGAAGCCCGAACCCCCCTCGTCGTTGAAGGGTTTGGCCATGAAGGTTGCCCGCTTGCCCTCCCTGCGCGCCAGTTCCTTCACGGCCGACTTGAATCGGAAAGCCCGGTCGGCGGCGTCAACGGCGTCGGAGTGCCACAGGTTGATCTCGAACTGCCCGCTCGCGAACTCGTGATTGGCGGCCACGACCTCCAATCCGTAGTTGTCGAGGAGGCGCAGCGAGCGCAGCATTATGTTCTCCGGGTCGCCCTTTAGACCAGCCGAGTAGACGTTTCCCGTGGCCTCGCCGTATCGGCGCCAGGCTCCGCCGGCATCCTTCTCCAGAAGGAAGAACTCCAGCTCCGGGCCGACCTGGGAACGATAACCAAGCTTGTTGAAGCGCTTCTCGACCCGCTTCAGGACGTTGCGGGGGCTCTCCCCCGCCTCGCTCCCGTCGGGGTTGTAGACGTCCACGATGCAGTGCGCGACTCCCGGCTCCCATGGGACCTCGACCACGGTGGCGAGATCCGGGGTCGCCACGACGTCGGGAAGTCCCGCGTCGATCCCCCCGTGTATCGGCACTACGTCACCCATGGGACTCGTGTGATAGATGGCCCGGCAGAAGGGAACCCCGTCCCCCAGGGTTCGCGCCAATCGTGAAACCAGGATGTCCCGGCCTCTCTCGACTCCGGTCAAATCGGAATAGCCGAGGCGGACGACGTCCACGCCCCGACCCGCAAGCGCGCGGGCAAGTTCTTCCAATGCTGGAAGCTCGATCGGCAGCACCACCCCTCCTTATTCTTTCGGATACGAATCATATCCAAGCTTTCCGGCGATCGCGGAGACTTTGAGAT
>JAJZNF010000003.1 GCA_021847985.1 Actinomycetes bacterium
CGGCTGGAGCAATACCCCACAATAGGCACATGGCGCCATATTGACAAAGTCATCTTTGCCGATAAATGCTGGCGGGGTGACGCTGCGCGGGACAGCACGCCACATGGGGGGCAATGACGTTGGAGAAGCTTCGGGTCTACCTGGAGGAGGGGAGCCGCTCCACATTCGCGGTGGCGCTCGAGTGGCCGGGATGGTGCAGAAGGGGCGCGGGAAACCAGGCCGCTCTGGAGACGCTCGCGCAATACCGGGCCCGCTACCTGGAGGTGATCTCAGGAACCGAACTTCCTGAAGAGGTCGAAGTCGTGGGGCGCGTAGCCGGCAACTCCACCACGGACTTCGGCGCGCCGGATGCAATCGGCCCCTGGGATGACGCTCCCATCGAGCCGAACGAGATGCGCCGTCAGGCAGCGGTGCTGGCCGCCTGTTGGCACTATTTCGACGAGACATCCGCCAACGCTCCGACGGAGCTTCGCAAGGGGCCCCGAGGCGGCGGCCGCGATACTACAGGGATCGTCTCCCACGTTCGGGAGGCCGAACGGGCTTATGCGAGCAAGCTCGGGCAGCGGGTGCCACGCGCCACAAGTTGGGGCGAACAGCGCTCTGTGATTACTCAGTCACTCCTGTCCAGGGTCGAGACTGCCAAGTGGCCACCCGAATATGCGATTCGCCGCATCGCCTGGCACATACTCGACCATGCCTGGGAAATACAGGACAAGAGCTGATCCGAAGAGTTCGGGTGTGGCCGGGACCGGCCCACGCTGGTCCGGTGGGCGAAAGCAGCCCAAGCCGGCTCGCAGCAAGGATTCTCTAGGCGGTGCAGTCCCACAGAAGCCGGTAGTAGGCGGTGCGCTCGAGATCCGGCTCGACTCCGTACGCATGGAGAAGAGCGTCTTCATAGCCGGTGCCAAAGTTCCAAATCGTGCTCCACGTCGCCACCGCAAGGTCAGCCCAGCGATCGGCGACCCCCATCGAGCCCATGTCCACATGGGCACGGAAGCCGCCGGTTTCGTCGAGGAGCGTGTTCGGTGCACATGCGTCGCCGTGGCAGACTACTGCCTGATCGAGGGTGGGGGTGCTCCTCAGTCGCTCGAGAGCCTCCGCCGTAGTCAGGCTGCGATGCTCGGGGTGCCAGCTCGACGGATCCAGCCGCCCTTGGGAATGGAGCGTCCCGGCTTCGGCCAGACGCTTGCCGGCCGACCAGTCGAACGGACAATCGGCGACGGGAAGCGCGTCGTGCAGCCTTCGCAGTCCCTCGCCCATCGCGCGCACCGCCACCTCCGGCCGCTGCAAGTTGGCGGCGGACACCGCGCTGTCTCCGTCGATGGCTTCGGTGGCCAGCCATGTACCGTCTGAATCCTCGCCAAAGTCAAGCACCTTGGGCACCGGTACGAAGGCTGCAGCCCACGCCAGCCGTTCCCGCTCTTGGGCAAGGTCGATGCCACTCGAGGCGGGAGCCCACTTAAGGAACAGGGATCGCGGCGCTGCGTCCACTTCGAAGGTCAGTCCGCCCGCCTCGTTGCGCCAGACCAGCCTGAAGCGCCTGCTGCCGACCAGTTTGGCAAGCCCGCTGGGCAGAGAAGGGCGGGCGAATAGGTCCATCAGTGCCGGTAGCGGTAGACGTTCGTCTTCCTGAGCTCGAATCCGACCCGCTGGTATAGCCGGTTTGCGGCCTCCCGGTCGGGACGCGAGGTAAGGTCGACCGTCCGCGACCCTGCATCAGCAGCTACGGCCAATGCGTGGGCGACCAGCTTCTCTCCGATGCCGGCGCCACGTGCTTCCCCATCCACCACGACGTCCTCGATGATCGCTCGGCTGCCGGTGGGAATGTGGAAGGTGACCAGCGTGAGCGACCCGACCAGGTGGCCGTCGCGCCTTGCCACGAAGAGATGCACGTCGGGATCGGAGACGATTCGCGCCAGCGCCGCCTCGGTGAGGGGAGGGGCCGACCCTGAGAGCTGGGGAAGCAGCTGATTGAGCTGTGCAATTTCATCTTCCCCGGCCAGCAGCAACTCTTCGATGACGATCTCCTCTTGCATGCAGATCATCTAAGCACCCGACCGGCGTCTCCCCGGTCGAGGGCTCAGGCCGCTGCGGCATTGCGGACGGCTACGATCGCAAGCCCGTGCGTTGACGCGTGCGCGAGCCTCCATTACTCTTTCCGAATGCGGATTCGACCTTTCCAGCCGGAGGACGCCTCGAAGGTGGTGGAGCTCTGGCAATCCTGCGAGCTCCTCAATCCCCAGAACGACCCGTGGCGAGACATCGAGCGCAAGATGGCCGACTCCTCCTGGGGATTACTGGTAGCCGAAGATAACGGCGAGATCATCGGCTCGGTCATGGCCGGCTACGACGGGCATCGCGGTTGGATCAACTACCTCGCAAGCCGGCCGGGGAGGCGGCGTGAAGGGGTGGGCGCCGCGCTGATGTCCCGGGCGGCCGAACTCCTCCGCGAACGCGGTTGTCCAAAGATAAATCTTCAGGTGAGAGAGGGGAACGAGGCGGCACTCGCCTTCTATGCCTCCCTCGGCTACCAGGAGGATCGGGTCCTCTCGCTGGGCCTCCGCCTGCATCACGATCGCTGAGCCGTGGTGCGCGGCAGCGAGGCCGGGAGCGAATGCCTGGCGTTTCTCCAGACCCCCCTCCGCACCGCGCTATGTTGGTAGGTATGGCTGAGATCCGCTGGTTCGCACGTCGCCCCCCCAAACCGGTCCGGCCCCTGCTCATTGCGGTTTTCGACGGTGAGGACGATCCTGCACGCTCGGGATTCCTTGCCCTCAGCTTCATGCGGGATGCTTTTGACGCCGAGAAAGTCGCCGAGATCGACGTCGACGCTTTCGTAAGCTACGACGAAGCACGCCCTTTCGTCTCCCAGTCCGGCTCCCAGCGCACCCTCGACTGGCCCACCATCGACATTTTTCTGGGCCGCGACAAGGTGAGCGGGCGCGAAGTGGTTCTGGTTAGCTTCCTGGAGCCGCGTGTCGGCTGGCGCAGCTACAGCACGCTCGCCGTCGAAGCGATACGGAGCATGAACCCGGAGGAGGTTATCTTCCTTGGCGGGCAGATCGTCCATGCGCCGCACAACGTCGCCGCCGAGACGACCGTGAGGTCGAATACGCCGCGCCTGATGCGCTCGCTCGGCCTCATGCCTGACCATTACACGGGCCCAACAACCATCATGGGCGGTGTCCAGGTGGAACTAGAGAATCTGGGCATACCCCTTGCCGTCGCCTGGTCCAGCGTCCCCCACTACCTTGCCCAGACACCCTCGCCCAAGGCCGCCCAGTCCCTGGTCGCGAAGGTGGGCGAGCTGTTCAAGCTGGATCTCGATGCGAGCCAATTCGATGCCGCAGTCGCAGAGTACGAGGACGCCATCGCCAAGATCATGGAATCGGACGACGAGGTGTTCAGCTATCTCTCCCGCTTCGAGAGCGAAGAGGAGGAGGACGAGACCATCGGCCTCGAGGAGTACGTCTCGACCGATCCGAGCGGGCTCGCCAGCGACCTGGCCGAAGAGGCGGAAGACTATCTCCGCCAGATACGTCGCGACATCGATTGATAAGTCAGGCGCCTTCCTGGAACCAGAGAGGCTCACGAACCGGGTCGAAATAGGTCGGGCCGTCGAAACCATCGATGGCGCGGAAGGCCATCGGCGCCCAGCGTTCCGGCTTGACCATCGGCTCGGGCAGATTGTCCCTCGAGAACCAGCCCACGTCCCTGCACTCCAGAGGATGCGCCTTGAGCGAGCCTCCGACCGCCCGGCAGTAGAACATCATGGAGTAGAGGGGCACGGCCGTGAAGCCGCGACGGAGGCCGTCGAAGACGCCCAGCAGCCTTACCGGCTCCACTTCGATCCCGGTCTCCTCGCGGACCTCCTTGACCGCCACCTCGGCCGGAGAGTAGCCGACGTCGGCCCAGCCGGTGGGATACAGCCAGATGCCCGAATCAGCGCGTTGAACGAGCAAAATCTCTCCGTCCTCGTTTCCAACCACCGCCGCCACGGTGCTCTTGGGGGTTACGTATCCTGGCACCCCTTCGCCGATGGTCGAGCGCCAGAAGTCGACGATGTCATCGGCGGACGCCCCTTCTTCGAAGCCGATCCCCGCAATGGCCGCCGCGCTGCGAATCTCGCCCGCCACGTGCATGATCTCCTCGAACCGCTCGCGCTCATAAAGGCTCTTGGTAAAACCCATGCCGGTGACCGCGGAACCGGCCAGTGTCTCGGCCCACCTCAGCAAAATGCTTCTTGCGATCTCCATTAGGTGACCTTTCCTCGAGGGGACTAATTACCCTAAGATTTCTTCGCTTTCCCATGCCTACCATTGGGACATGGGCGAGGGTCGTTGTCGACATCTGGCGAGGAACGGAACAAGCTGCGGCCTGGAAGCGAAGCGCTGCGGGGGCGGCTGCATGTTCTTCGAGCCGGCTCGGCGGGGCGTCAGTTTCCGCATGGACTGGGAACGCCTGAGCGGATCGCGCATGCGTGCGCGACGCGGCTGAAGCGCCTCCCGCTTCACGATTCGACAACATCTCCCAGCGACTCGACCTCCACGCCTGAGTCCTCCAGCCACCGAAGGCCGGATTTGAGCGCCTCCGGCTCACCTTCCAGCTCGCACACGAGCCATCCCGTACCCTCGTCCACGCTGGCCCGCCGAATGTTCGCCAGGACGTTGTGGTCCTTGGCCAGCACCGCGATTATGGGCTTCGTCACCAGGCCGGGGGGGTATATCAGCTTGACTCGCATCTGTGCCATACCCCCAATCCTACGCCGAAACGCTGGACCTGGGAAGGCTACGCGCGGGGCCCCTTGGCCAGGGCGCGGTTCAGGTTCCCCGAGGAAAAGCCGGCGAGATCCAGCGTGACGTAGCCGTATCCGATCCTGCGCAGCTCCGCATCGACGTCGGAGGCGGCCTCGGCACAGACCACCAGCTCGTCACGACCGACCTCGATCCTGGCCGTCTCGCCGTAATCGCGAACCCGGACGTCCTTGAAGCCGAGCGAGCGCAGGTATCGCTCGGCCCGCTCCACCCGCGTAAGGGTTTGCAGGTTTATGGGCGTGCCATAAGGGATCCTGGAGGAGAGGCAGGCCGCCTGGGGCTTATCCCAGTTAGGCAGGCCCATCATGCGCGCGTGCTCGCGGATCATCTCCTTGGTCATGCCCGCCTCCAACAGGGGAAAACGCGCTCCAGCTCGCGCCGCCGCACTCTGTCCCGGGCGGAAATCGCCTTGGTCGGAGGCGTTGACGCCGAGGGCTACGACCGCTCCGTGCTCGCGTGCCATTGGGGCGAGGGCGTCGATGAGCTCGCTTTTGCAATAGAAGCAGCGAAGACCGTCGTTCTTGAGGTAGTCGGGGTTCGAGAACTCCATGGTTCGGACAACCCGGTGCTCAATGCCCAGCTCCGCAGCCAGTTTCTCGCATTCGTCGAGCTCGTCGCGTGGCAACGAAGGCGAGTCCGCAGTCACGGCCAAGGTACGCCCGGGCAGCACCCGCGCAGCGACGGCGGCCAGGTAGGTGGAGTCGATGCCCCCGGAAAATCCGACCAAGACGGCCTGGAACCGGGAGAGCACGTCCTCGAGCCTCGCTACCGCCTTCTCAAACTCGCGATCCATCACTGAAAACCTAACCCGCCCACGGCGGCGAGCCTCAAAAGGAGGCTTCCAGGACTGATTCCACGTCCCCGATCATGCCGGTGTAAAAGGGCCCGAAATCGCCGTAGATCGCGGAGGCCTCATCGAAGCGCATGGTGTAAACGACCGATTTGAGATCGTCGGGGTGGGCTGCGAACAGCGTCACCCCCCACTCGTAATCGTCGACGCCCGTCGATCCCGTCACCAGCTGTATGACCCGGCCGGCAAAGGCGCGGCCCGACTTCCCGTGTCCGTACATGAGCTGCTCACGCTCCTCGTAGGGAAGTCTGTACCAGTTCGCCCCCGCCTCGCGGCGCTTGGACATCCCGTAGAAGCAGATGTTGTACATGCCCGCAGGCGGCAGCACCGGGTGAAGGCGAGGCTCCTTCTTCTCGGCAGGCATGCCCGCGGCGTACTCGGACACCTCGGTGATCGATACGTAGGAGTCGACCACTGCGAGCCCCGCGCGCTCCAGGTCCCTCTGCCATTCACGCAGCCGCACAAAGCTCTCGCCCAGGCCCAGGAACCCAACCCGCGCCTTGTGACCGAGCACTGTGAAGGGGATGACCTGGTAGCCGTCCTCGGTTGCCGCCTTGCAGGCGGCCGCAACCGCCGCCGAGTCGAGCGACTCTCCGCCGTTGCAGAACAGATGCAGCACCGACCAGCCCGTGGTGGGCTTGTAGTTGTCCTCGGTCGTCGAGAGCTTTGGGAAAGATATGTCAGCCAATCAAATTCTCCTACCTAGTGCCGCAGCAAGCTACTTGCCCGCTTCGTCATTCGTCCTCGTTCGCCGACATGGGATGTCCGGAGCCCAAAGCAAGCTCGCCGGTGGTGAGCTCGGCCTGTGCCGCCACAGCTCCTGCGCGGAAGCCGACCGGCGCCTCGGGCAGCGGGGTCGTCACCGGGCGATGCTGCCGATGAGCGTCCACGACGGATACGTGGTAGCGCTCTATCTCCGCCATGAACTCCGGGTCGGCATACGCCCTACCATCCACGATAGGCCCGCGATGCCCATCGATTATCGCGGTGATGTCCTCGCCGGTAATAGTCTTGTAGGTCTCCAGCGCATGCGCCACCGCCAGCACGTTGGATCTATTGTCCTCCAGCAGATCCCGCACGCGGCGGTAGAGTTCGTCCAGCTTGGCCTCGATGCGGTCCGAAAGGACCTGGGGGACCGGCTTCTCGTCGCGGCGGCCGCCGGGCCCGCGGCCGGTCGGGCGGGATGGCCCGGTTCCCGTGCGCTGGGCCACGGCGTGCGACGAGATCGTGGAGCCCATGCCCCAGTAGCCCTCCATCATGGTGGCCACGGCCGTTGCCGCTTCCAGATCGCCGGATACCCCCGAAGAGTTGTCCCCCTCGAAGAAAAGCCTCTCGCCGGCAAGTGAGGCGAGCGCGGACATGATGTCCACCTCGTACTCGGACCGCCACTTGGTAAAGAGGTCCTCGGTGGGGATCGAGGCCACCACTCCGAGGAAGTTGGATGCCTTCTCGATGGTGGCAATGTCGATCGCCATGCGGTTGCGCACCTTGGCCGATGCCACGGCGTGGCAAGCCTCGTGGACTGCCACCGCGTGCCGCTCGCGCTCGATGTACTCGACGTCGTCCGGCGGACCGAACGCCTTGAGCTGCTTGGCACGGATCACGTCCCGCCATGTGATGCTGTCGCGCCCGTCCCGAATCGCGATGATCAGGGACTCGTTCACCAAATCCTTGATCGTGGCACCGGTTGCGTACGGCGTGATAGTGGCCAGGCGGTCCACCTGCTCCTCGGTGAGGGAGTGCGATACCTTGTCGAGGTAGCCCTTGTAGGTACGGATACGGCCGGCCTTGGAAGGGTAACCGACCCGATAGATGCGGTCGATGCGGCCCGGGCGCAGCAGCGCCGGATCGAGGGAGTCGGGCATGTTGGTGGCCATGATCACCAGGATGCGGTACTTGGGCGGATCCTTGGGCTTGAGGCCGAGAGACCGGCGCACGGTCCGATTGAAGAAGCCCCTCGGCTTCTTCAGACCTGAAAGCTCGGTTAGAAGCGCCTGCA
>JAJZNF010000276.1 GCA_021847985.1 Actinomycetes bacterium
CTCGCTATACACCCCACTCCCGCGGTCGCAGGAGTGCCCCAACGCAAGGCGATCGAAGCGATACAGGAGATCGAGGACGAGCCGCGCCACTACTACGCCGGCGCCATCGGTTTCGAAGACGCCGATGGCGACGGGGAATGGCACCTGGTCATCCGCACCGTGGCCATAGGCGAGGGTGAGGCGGAATTCCAGGCCGGGGTGGGGCTGGTCTCAGAATCCGAGCCTGAGGCCGAATCCGCCGAAGTGAAGGCCAAGCTGGCCTCCATGCGTCCAATCGTCGCCCGCTAGCCGTCTACATAGAGCTGGCCGTTCGAACCTTCCGCTATGGGTATGGGGGTCAGCCCGGTCGCGGCCGGGCCGTTCAGCACCGCGCCCGTCAGGGCATTGAAGGCCGAGCCGTGGCATGGGCACACAAAACGGTCGCTTCCCGCGTACTGCACAGTGCAGCCCGCGTGGGGACAGATAGCCGAAAAAGCCACGAACTTGGCGGTGCTCGGGTGAAGGACGTAGGCGGGCTCACCAGAAGCCGGATCGGTGAAGGAGGCGACTTGCCCGACCGGCACCGCGGTGGCCGGACCGACGGCGGTGCCTTTGGGAGGCGGGCCGCCGGTAGTGGGCGCACTGGTGGTCGCCGGAGCCGATGCCCCTGGAGCCGCGGTGGTGGCAGGCGAGGTGGTCGGCGGCGGGTCCTGCGTGGAGGAAGTGGAGCTGGCAAGGGAGTCCGACAGCGCCTTGGGGGCCTGGTAGAGGATCCGGCCTATCCCCGCGCTGAGCGTGCCCAGAACCACCGCGGTGCCTCCCGCCACGCCCACTGTGCCGGCCCTCACCAAGAAGCGCCGTCTTTCGGGGTCATAGACCGGCGTCGCAGCCCGCTGGGAGCGCGGCTGGCCAAGCTCGATAAAGCCATTTAGCACCGGGCAGGAGGCGACCTGGCATATCGCACGCCCGTTTGCACGGCATCGGCCCGCTTCGTGGTGCCCGCACACCCTGGTGATCGTCCCGAAGTCGATTCCCACCGTCGTGCCGAGTGGCGCGATTATGCCTAGCTTCCGCTTCACATTCGCCTCCAGAGAGGCCACCTGGCCATCGCCGAAAATGAGCAGGGGTGTCCAGGCAAAGACAAAGACGATGTCGGAGCCGATGTAATAGGGGTGGGAATGGAAGGAGACCGCGAGGAAGAGCATGAAGGAGATCATGATGCCCCCCAGCGCGGCCAGGCGGGTGAAGACGCCGAGCAGCACTCCGACACCAACCGCCAGCTCTCCGAGGGCGATGATCAGCCCGAAGACGACCGGTGCATGAGACGCAATCCCAAGGAGCAGGTGAATGGGGCTACGCAGCTGGTAGGCGCGAATCTGTGCCTCGATGGAGGCTGGATTCGAAGCGTTGAAGAAGCCGGGGTTGGCAAGCTTCTGAAGGCCTGCAAACGTAAAGGTGAATCCCAGGAACAGGCGCAAGGGAAGCAACATCCAACCTGGACTCTTGCGCAAGGACTCAGTAATACGCGCCAAGGCACCCTCCCAACTCGGCTTCACAACGAATATAGGAGCGCTCGCCTCTCTTTGGCAGTCTGGCACCCCAAGCTGGGGCGGCGCAACTCTCAGGCGGCTTTCAGGGCCGCAGCCACCGATGTCGGAGACGCTCCTCGCTACGTCATTCGGCGCACGTCGGCCGGGCGGATGGACCGGAGGGGAGCGTGGCGGCATAGGTTGGGGGAGGTGACGATGGAGGTGGAGCCCTTGTACGCGCTGCTGCTGACCGGTGGGCGCTCCTCCCGCTTTCCCGGCGACAAGCTGCGTGCGAAGCTCGCCGGCGGGACGCTCGTCGAACACGTGGTGAACGCGCTCGAAGACGCGGGAATCATGTCCTTCGAGATCGGGCCGGGATACACACCGCTGACGAGGATAGAGGGGACCGAGCGCCGCGATCCGCTCACGGCCGTCGGCGCCGGTTGGCGCGGCGTGGCTAATCTCCTGGACCGTCTTCCGAGCGCAATGCTGGTCGTCTCGGGCGACTTGGGGAACATCAATTCCGCAACCCTTTCGTTCCTGGCCCGCTTCCCGGGCACGGCCTCGGTGGTCCCTTTCGACGGCTCCTATCAGCCTCTCTGTGCGCGCTGGTCGCGCGCGGCCCTCGATCTTGCCGCCCAGCTCGGAGGAGGCGATCGCCCGCACGCGGTGCGAGCGGCGTTGGACGGGGGGCAGGTAACCTGGCGCGACAGCCGATGGGCCTCCGAAGGTTTCCCCTCTCCCTTCTTCGACGTGGATACGGTCCAAGACCTGGAGAGACTGGAAAGATGGAGGGGACAGAGGGGAAAGGAGCCGAAATGAGCGTGAAAGTGGAGTCCGAACCCCGTCACGCCACCGCCACCGCCCGGGTGGTCCGATTTCGCTCCAAGGCTCTCGGTGCCGCGATGCCGGACGAGGTGATCACCGAGGAGCCGCTGGAGATACGGGTCGAGGCCCCGGGGCTTGAACCCGAGCCGTACGCCACAATCATGCGCACTCCCGGCAACGACTTCGAGCTGGCCGTGGGCTTCCTGGCCTCGGAGGGAATCATCACCGGACGGCGGGCCTTCTCCACCGTCTGCTACTGCACGCTGGGCGAAACCGAGGAGCAGCGCTACAACATAGTCACCGTCTCGCTGCGCGAGATGCCAGAGAGCTTGAGGTCCAGAGCCACTGCGATCTCGAGCGCCTGCGGAGTCTGCGGATCCCAGACCATCGCGGACCTGCGCCGGCGGATCGCTCCCATCGAGTCCGAAGCCTTGGTCGGCGCCGAGGCGATAACAGCAATGCCTGAACGGCTGCGCAAGAGGCAGCGCCTGTTCAAGGCGACCGGGGCGGTGCACGCGGCCGGGCTTGCGAGCCTCGCCGGCGAAGTGGTGCTCTGCCGGGAGGACGTCGGACGCCACAACGCCGTGGACAAGCTGCTCGGCAAGGCACTCATGGACGGAAGCTGGCCGCTCGCGGACAAGGTGCTGGTTCTCTCGGGCCGCATCGCCTTCGAACTCGTTCAGAAGGCGGCCCTGGCCTCGATTCCGGTTATCGCGGCGGTCGGCGCGCCGAGCAGCCTGGCCATCGAGTTAGCCGAGGAATGCGGAATGACCCTGGTCGGCTTCGTGGGGACCGACCACTTCAACGTCTATACGCACCCCGAGCGGATAATCGCCTGAGAGACGGACCACAGCGGGCCCGTCGCGGATCAGGAGGCTGCGGCGAGCTTGCGGCTCTGGCGGCGCATGCGGCGGATCACGCGACGCTCCTCCTCGTCCTTGCCACCCCAGATCCCGTACTCCTGGTTCGTGCGGAGGGCGAACTCGAGGCAGAGCATCGAGACCGGGCAGTTGTTGCAGACGCGCTTTGCCGTCTTTATCTGGACTTCAGCGTCCCCTGTCACCCCGACTGGGAAAAAGAGAGTGGGATCGTAATCCTTGCACCTGGCACGTGGCCGCCAATACTCGTAGTTCCACGTCGCCTGCTTCGCCGTTTCCAACCCAAAACCTCCGGTCTTGGCAAGTGCACCAAACCTTCGGCCATCGACCACCAGCCCCCCGGCCAATTAGCCATGTCGGATATTCTGCGCTCGGCTTCTTCGCGCTCCCCCGGATATCCCACACAAGGACCCGGTTCCCCAGCGGGCTTCACGGTTGATCGCCCACTCGAGACCGAACTTGATAATACAAGTTCTAGTACAAGTCGTCTCGACATGTACATCATGTGAATTTATTTTTTGAAGATTTTTTTGATAGCCCTATCGAGCGATCCCCCGGATGACCGAAGCGACGGCTTGGGCGACCAGGCGCGGGCGTCGCAACGGCAGCAAGTGCCCCGAAGTGTCGCTCCAGCGGACAGGTTCCGCGCCGGTGGCCGAAGCCAGCAGGGAGACCGAACTCGGTGGCACGGTCCGATCGGCGAGCCCGGCGACGACGGCAATCGGAACACCCGCCACCGGCGAGGCGCGCAGGCGGGACAGGTCCTCTCTAAGTGTTCCCGATTCGACGGCAAGGCTGTGGGCTGCGAAGAGGATCCTGGAGGCCCTTGCGGGAAGCCGGCCAACAGCGGCCAAAACGGCGGCACGGCCGGTGACCCGTGCGATCCAAGGCGGCTCGAAGGCTCGATCGAGCGGCCCGATCGCAAGCGCGTTTGCAGCAGGAGCCACCAGCACAAGTGCGGCTATCGCCGCGCACCCGAGAGAAAGCGCTTCGAGCGCTACGGCCGCCCCGTAGCTGTAGCCCACCACGACTACAGGCCCTCCGAGCCCTTCGGCGACGGAACACAGGCACTCGGCGTTGAGTATCAGGTCACCAGGGTCGCTTCGGTTCGCCCCCCAGCCCGGGCGGTCGTAGGAGTAGACGCCGCCGAAGCGGCTCAGGTGATCGGGCAATGCCCCCCAAAGATGACCGCTTCCCGGCTGGCCGTGAACCAGCAGAACTGCCGGTTGGGCTGATTTGTCTGCGGCCGGCGCCGTAGCCACCGACCAGCGTCCGCCCCGATAGGCGTAGACCCACGGGCTCACCTCGCCAGGGCCGGATTGCACCGTCGGCTCCCACTCCCCCGCCCCCTCCATGAGGCTCACCCGGCCGATCCCCGCCTCATACCACTTCTTCCTCCGCCGCCTCGACCAGGCGCGAAGCGGCAACCGAGATTACCAGAGCGGCCAGCGCCATGGCGGCCAGGTTGGTCGCCAAAAAGGCGCCTCCAAAGCGGCTCGATACAGCTTCGTGCAGTATGGCCACGCCCATCAGCATGGCCACGGTCGGCTCCAGCACGGTGATGACGGGCATGGTAACCGAGAGCGGCGACGACTGGAACGCGGACTGCGTAAGTACGAGATCGATCGCGCCTACCGCGACCAGAGCGTAAAGGGGCCAAGAGTCGAGGGACCCCAAGAAACCGTCGATCGAGACCGAGTTGGCTGCCGCTTTGATCACAAAAGTCGCCACCCCGTGCAAAAGGCCCACGGAGACCCCCATTGCCACGCCCCTTGACCTCCCCTTCAGGCCCGCGACGAGCCACTTGAAGGCAAAGAAGCCCGCGACGACCACCACCCCTATGACCACTCCCCAGGTGGCGGACGGAACCGTGCTGGTGGAGGTGATGTTGGTGGTCAAAAGGAAGACGGCCAGGGCGGCGGCGGAAAGGAGCGAGAGGGCGGCGACGCGGCCGAAACCGCGACGCGCACCGAACACGGCCTCCAGCACCAGCGTGGAGGTCAGTCCAAAGGCAAGGATGGGCTGCACGAGCAGAAGCGATCCGTCCTTGAGCGCGAGGAACTGGGCGACAAAGGCCAAGAGGTCCAGCGCGACGCCTATGATCCAAATGGGCCTTTTTACAAGACGCGATAGCAGAGAGAGCTTGAGCGCTGAGGTTGCCGGAGCCTTCTGGGCCTCTCGGTGCTGGACAAACGCAGCTAGCGAGAAGAGGACGGCTGCGCAGATAGCCAGAAGATAAACCATAGCGTCAACGAGGGATAGGTTACAGCTTTATGTCCAAACGCGTGCTGCTCGTCTCCGCCCGCATGGGAGCGGGCCACGACGGCGCAGCCAAAGAGTTGGCGCGGCTCCTCGGCGAGAGGGGCTACGAAGTTGAGATCAGGGATTTCCTCGACGCTGCTCCCGTGGTCGGGCGATTCCTCGAACGAACCTATGAGCTGCAGCTCGATCACGCTCCTTGGAGCTACGAGGCACTGTTCAGGCTGTTCGCCACATTCCGTCCGATCAAGCCGCCCATCGTCACCCTCTTTTACCTGATCTTCTTCCGGCGCATGCGCCGGTGGGTGAAGGAGTACGGCGCTGACGCGGTCATTACCACCTACCCATTTGCCTCGCTGGTGCTGGGGCGGGCCCGCCGCGCGCTCATTCGGCCACTGAAGATCCCCGCTTACACCTTCCTCACCGACTTCAGCGTGCACACGATGTGGGTCGACGAAGGCGTCGACACCTACCTGGCCGTGCACAACATCTCCGTCGCCCAGGTGGAAAAGCTGGTCGGCAAGACCCCCGTCGTCACCGGACCGGCCGTGGCCGAGGCATTTCGAAAAGCCGGCGCGCTGGACCGGGCCATGGCCCGCGCCAAATTCGGGATTCCGGCCGACAAGACCAGCGCACTGATCGTGGCCGGGAGCTGGGGCGTTGGCGACCTGCGCGACACGCTTCTCTCCTTGGGCGCGAGCGACGACATCTTCCCGGTGGTGGTCTGCGGGCGCAATGAGGCGTTGAGAGCCAGCCTCTCCCGGGTGGGAATCGGCCTGGTTATCGGCTGGACCGACCAGATGCCCTCTCTGATGCGTGCCTGCGACGTCATGATCCAGAACGCAGGCGGGCTGACCGCGCTGGAGGCTTTTGCCACCGAGGTTCCGGTGATCTCGTACAACCCCATCAAGGGCCACGGCCTGCGCAACGTGATGGAGATGGAAGCAGCCGGCGTCTCCCTCTGGGCCAGGACGAGGGCGGAGTTGATCGAGACGGTGCACGAACTCGGCGCCAATCCGGAATTGACGACGCGCCGAGCCGCCGGGGTCTTTCACGCCGACCCGGGCGCGGCGCTCGAGGATGCTCTGATCATCGGCGAGATGCGCGCGCGTGGCCGCAACCTGGGCCGCCGCCGGCCCGCCGGCGTGGCCCTCCGGTTCGCAGCCTGGGCGATCGCCGCCATCACCGCCCTCAACATCACCGTGAACGCCGCCACCCAGCAGATCAACGTGGACAAGGCGGCGCTGAAGACGCCCTTCGCCTATGCACTGGTCGAACTGGGGAACCAGGACTTCTCCGATCCACAGGTGCTGGCCACCATGTCACGGCTCGGCATCGGGGCCGTGGTTACCGGACCCCTTGCCCAGCAGTACCCGGCCGACCTCGCCGAACTGCAGGCCGGCGGGATAACGATCCTGAACGGCGGCTGGCCCATGAACTCGGGTATCCGGCTGTTCGCCCCCATCGAGGCCGCAACCAAGACCGCGCGACTGATAGCCGAGGAGACGGGACTCACCCAGGTCACCTACGCGCCGCAGGGAATGGTGAACTCGGCGGATCTCGCCTGGGCCTCCATTGCGCATCAGGCGCTGGTCAAGCCGGTGATGATCGAAAAGACAACGGGCTTCGTCGTGCATTCCGGCGATGCCTACGAAATCGATGCCGCCAACATGAGCCCAGCCGACCTGCTGAGCGAGATCTCCTGGCTTACCCAAACGCTCGGCCAGGACCACTTCACCCTTCTCCCCTCATCCGCTCTCGGCAACTAGGGCCGTGCGGAGATCAACCCAAGCAGCCACCTTTCTCGCCGGCGCTGCGGCACTGCATTCCGCACCGGCCCTCAGCTGGTTTTTCCCGGCCACCAAGAGGCTCCTACCATCGCTGATGGGGGTCAGGCCCGCCGGCGAGGTGGCCATAACCTTCGACGACGGCCCCGACCCGGTATCAACACCCGTGGTCCTTGACCTCCTCGCCCGCAACCAGGTCAAGGCGACGTTCTTCATGCTTGGGGACATGGCAAAGCGCCATCGGGACGTTGCGCGCCAGGTTGCCGAGGAGGGCCATCAAGTCGGCCTGCACGGCTTGTACCACCGCAACGCGCTCTTCCGTTCGTACCCCACGATCGGATATGACCTGGAGCGAGGGAAGACGCTGGTCGAAGAAGCCAGTGGGCAGG
>JAJZNF010000321.1 GCA_021847985.1 Actinomycetes bacterium
AATGAACTCAGTTCACGCCGATCTCAGCGCCAAAGTACCCTCCACGCTGTTGAACTCGAGGCCAAGCGGTTGGGTAGGTTTGGCCACGATGCTTCAGTGGTCGGCGAGCAGACTCCGGTCCGTTGGGGAGGCACGCGCCGATGACCGGAAGTGGTGGGCTAGGCCCGAATCTCAGTTCGGGGCCTACAACTCGGCTGCTGGGGGCTGTCAGCGGGATCGCCCTACTGGTCGCCATCTTCGCTCTTCCGCCCGTCCAGGCTGCTTCGCGCGGGCTTATAGTGCCGCCATCGGGACGAGCCACCATCCAACGGTCAGCGGTCGTCAGCTTCCAAGACGTAGAAAGGGCGCGCGCGGCCCCGGGGCAGCACCCTGTATTGGTCCTCCCGGTCCTCACCTTTCCCAAGAGACTGTCAGGCGGTTCTTGGCGCCCCGGACCCGCACCTCCAGTTCTGGCTGTGAGAGGAACCTTGACGCCATCGGATTCGGCCAGTGCTCAAGTCGGCAGCAGCTCCGAGCCGGTGGGACTGACCAGGTTCCCTGCTGCTACCCTTGCCGGTGACGTCTCGGCGTTTGGATCGGATCAGAGCATTGCGCCTCCGGATACCCAGGTGGCCGCCGGACCGGCCGACCTGGTCGCCCCTGTCAACAGCTCTCTCTGGATATGGTCCAAGTCCGGAGCCCTTCTCGGCAGCGCCGACCTGAACGCCTTCTTCTCGGTGCCAACGGGATACTCCTTCACCGACCCGCGGGTCGCCTATAATCCGGCCGCTGGCCGCTGGTTTCTGTCGGGGCTTTCGTTCGACAGCTCCAACGATAGCCAGGTCTACATAGCTGCTTCCGAGACCGGGGATCCGACAGGCAGTTGGTACGTCTACACCCTCAGTGCACTAGCAGCGGTCGTCCAGGACCAGCCCAAGCTAGGCTTCGACTCCAGCGTCGTCGTGCTGTCGTGGGCCGACCATTCGGGGCCCCCCCTCACCTTCTCAGGCCAAGAGACCTGGGTCCTCAACGAACCAGAGTTGCTGAGTGGCAGCACGGTGGATTCCTTCTATTTCGGGCCGGACGCCTCACGCTTCGACGTGGTCCCAGCAATCTCACTGACGTCAAGCACGACGGCCTACGCCGCTTATAATGACAGCTGCGGGAGCAATACCACTGGGAAGTGCAATACGGGGAGTTCGGCCGTAGGGGTAGTAGCGCTAACGGGAGTGCCTCCCGCCACTGTCACTTGGACCGAGTACGACCCCACCATTTTTGCCACGACCGATCCTCCACCCGCAGATCAACCTGGCGCCTTGGCCTCGATCTCGACGAACGATGACAGGTTCCTTTCCGTCACGTACGACGCGGGCACGTTGTACGTCTCCAGTAACGACAGCTGCGTTCCTCTTGGAGATAGCTCCGCGCGCCCATGCGCACGGCTGATCGAGGTTGCCCTGTTATCCTCTCCCACCGTCACAATGGACGCGGACTACGGGTCCGTCGGGGGCGACATCTACTATCCGGCCGCGGCACCCGACCCGAACGGAAATGTCGTCATGGGTGCCACCTATTCATCGTCGTCTGTCTACCCTGATGCCGTGGGGCTCGTAGTCACAGCTGGATCCTCTTCAGGGGCGGGCATGTATTACGTCGGGCCCGGTGGCGGCACCTATCAAGGATTGACTGAGTCTGGTTTCAATGGTTTCCGCTGGGGAGACTATTCAGGAGTGTCGGTTGACCCGGCTAATCCGGCGGACGTTTGGGTGGCTGGTGAGTACTCACCGTCCACCGGAAGTGACTGGGGAACTGCGATTGGTGAACTGACGTTCTCGCCACCGTCGGTCACGGGAGTTAACCCGAATACCGGTCCTATGGCTGGAGGCACCACGGTTACGGTTCAGGGCGCCAACTTCGCTCCGGGCACAACTGTCGCCTTCGGTTCCACTGCTGCCAATAGCGTCAACGTGGTATCACCAACTGAATTGCAGGCTGTGAGCCCAGCCAGTGCCGCCGGCCTGGTAAATCTGACTGTGACCACCGCCGCCGGCACTTCTCCAGACACGACCGCGGATCAATTCACGTATGAGCCGCCTCCGAGCGTGACTGCGGTGAGCCCCGACTACGGTGGGAAGGGCGGAGGTACCACCGTCACGATCACCGGGTCCAATCTCTCAGGGGCGACGGCAGTCGACTTCGGTACCGTGCCAGCTAGCAGCTTTACTGTCGCTTCGTCAACCTCCATCGCGGCTACGAGCCCGCCAGGTACTCCGGGGACAGTGGACGTCAGGGTCACGACCCCGTATGGCACGAGTGCGGCCATTTCGGCAGACGAGTACACGTATGTCCTCAGCGCCTACACGCCACTGTCCCCGATCCGGCTGCTGGACACCCGGACCAATGGTGACACCCTGGGCCCGGGTGGCTCCCTCAACCTCACCGTGGTGGGCGGCAGCGTCCCGTCCGATGCGACTGCTGTCGCCATCAACGTGACAGTGACCGATACCACTGCCCCGAGCTACCTCTCCGTGTATCCTGCAGGGGAGCCTCAACCGCTGGTTTCGAACCTGAACTGGTCCGGGGGGGAGACCGTGCCCAATTTGGTGATCGTTCCCGTCGGCTCAGGTGGCGAGATCACATTCTATAACGACCAAGGTCGAGCTGACGTAGTGGTTGATCTCGAGGGTTACTTCGCGCCTGAACCACCGACCACCGCCACTGGCAGTTACGTTCCCCTGACTCCAGCGCGAATTGCCGACACACGTCTCAATAGTGGCGAGCCCTACAGCGGTGACACCCTAGGCCCGGGTGCGACGCTGGACATTCAGGTCACCGGAATGGGAGGGGTTCCGTCGAGCGGCGTGGCGGCGGTGCTGGCGAATGTCACCGTGACTGATACCACGGCCCCCAGCTACCTGACTGTGTACCCGCAAGGGCAGTCTCAGCCGCTGGCCTCGAACTTGAATTGGGTGGCTGGAGACACAGTCGCAAACCGCGTGGTGGTACCCGTGAGCTCGACCGGGCAGATCGCCGTCTTCAATGACAAGGGCAGTACCGACGTGGTCGTAGACGTTGACGGCTACTTCACTAGTGGGACCACCGCCCCCTCCGGCGCCGGGCTCTTCACGCCAATCAACCCCGCCCGCGTCCTGGACACCCGGCTCACCGGGCAGGCATTAGGCCCCAGCGGAAGCCTCACCGAGCAGCTAGCCGGAGTCGACGGGATCGCGGCGCAGGCTACTGCGGTGGTAGCCAACTTCACGGTGACCGACACCACGGCCCCTAGCTACCTCACGGTGTACCCGGGGCCAACCCGCCCCTTGGCCTCGGACCTCAACTGGCTGCCCGGTCAAACAGTACCCAACCTGACCGTCGCCACGTTGAGCACTACCGGGACCATCTCGGCTTACAACGACCAGGGCAGCACGGACCTGATCATTGACGCCTTCGGCTACTTCAGTCCGCCATGAGGCCGTGCGCCGTTCCGTCTGGCTGTGAACCGCGGCGAGCAGCCAGGCTTCACGAGTAACGGTCCATTGTGGGAACCGCGGGGGCGCGCTTCCGTAGTGGTGGAAGCCTCATAGGCCGAGCGATCCTTGGACGGGGCGCTCCGGGGCCGGAGGCCGCCGCTCACGTTCACTTGGTGCGGGCAGATCCCCCGCATCTAAGAGTGGCCCTTCGATCACTGACGTGAGGTTCGAAGCCAGCTCGGGCCACAGCTCCACCGTGCCCTCCAGCACCCAGAGTAGCCGAAGAAGCTCCTCAGTAAAATGTGCGGGCCACCGCTCAACGCGGATCGCGTCGAGCGGCGACGAAGTGCGTTGCGACCGTTGCTGGCGCATACGGTAGTCGAGCCAAGAGCGCACTACCGGAAACCCGGACACGGTGAACGTCCAGATGGCTGGGCTCACGGGCGCGAATTCGCCTGTCCCGACCGCGAGGGCCTGCCGACGCTCATCGTACGCGTAGCGATCCGGGTACCTGGCGGCATCAGGCGGAACCGGCGTAATACACCGCGCCGACCCGTCGAGGTCGCCCCAGACGGAGCCTCCGGTTCGGTATGCCCCGAAGGTGTGGAGCCATATGCATTGGCGGCCCAACGCAACCGTTCGGTCAAATTGCTCGGGATCGCTGGTCAGCGGAATGTGGGGCCCGGGCACCTCCAGCTCTTCCCGGAAGCGTTCGACGTATGCCGGTGATGCGAGAAGCGCGTAGCAGTATGCGAAGAGATCCTCCGCTCGGACCTGCAGTCCATACTCAACCGAGAGCGCATCCAGCAAGCCCGCGGTCACATTCGGGCTAGTTGCAGCTGCATCCCGCCACAGTGGGACCACATCCCTCCCGCCGAAGGAGCCTCGGAAGTGATGGAGATCTGGCATGAGGGCGGTGACGGTTGCAGCTGGCCCCTCACCAAGCACCCCGGTCAGAAGGCTCGTCAGGTAAAGCTGGCGGGGCCCGTGGGCGGTCCAGAGAGACGGGCTCGGCCGGTCCAGCAGGCGGGAGTCCGCTAGCAGCATCTGTCGATCGAATGATCGATAAGCGTAGGGGACGGCGCGAGGGGCAGCCGCGTCTGCACTGAGGTGCAGTACCGCCTGAGGTCGGCCCGTCCCTGGCGGAAGACTCTTCGGAGTGTCACCAATTTTGACGCCGGTTGGTGAGTCCTTGAAAAAACGTTGCCGATCGTCGGCCGGCGCCCCGAGGAGCGTGCGCCACCGTCTGTCAAGGACTCCTGGATCGGGGGCAATCGGCCAGGTTCGGCCAACCTTGATACCTGACTGCTGCCACGGGAATAGGTCAGTCAGTAGTGCCCAGGCAGCAAACTGACCCGACGAGCGCGGGAGCATCGGGGCCTCCCAGGCGTCGAAACAGGGCTCGAACGAAAGGGATCCAAGCGTGTCGACGGTCCCAAGACGGGCCAGCTTCTCTTCCTCACTCCCTTCAATGCGGGTGCTGTACACCCTGGCCGGGTGGTTGGGATCTGGCGCTCCGTAGCGAATGCCGACCGCGATCGCCACCGGCGTTTGAATGGCGAAGACATTTGCCGACCGACGGGCTGCCCGACCTTCGCCGCCAAGGTCGATGATCCACAGATCATCGAAAACCTCGCGCATCTTCCGGCGCATGCCGATAAAGCCGGGGCCTCGGAGGTAACTCGATGCGGTGATGAAGGAGATGATCCCCGGGCCATTCGTGGTGTCGAGGACTTTCCATATCGCCCACCGCCAGAAGTACACGTAGAGGTTGTAGAGGTTCTTGAGATGCCGGCCCTGTCCGGCGGTGCTGGCAGGCTCCGTGAAGTCACGGAGAATGCCCCCCGCCCCGTCGTCCCCAAAGCGCACCCATCCGCCTTCGCGCTCCACGCCGACTTCAGACGCATCAATCTGTTGCCGGTAGTAAGGAGGATTACCCAGGCACACCAGGACGCGGGTGTCTGACTTAACTCGACGTGCCCGGGCGTGTTCCTCCGCGAGCTTTCGGTGGACGAGCGGTATCTCCATCTGCCCCATCGGCTCGGCGTGAGGGCTGTCGAGTGTGTCTGTTAGATAGATGTGAACGCCATCGTCAGGTAACTTCCCTCCCGCGGTTAGCGTCTGCTGGGCGAATCGAAGGTGTGCCACTGCGTACGGCCCGATAAGAAGCTCGAAGCCGTGGAAGTTGCAAGCAGCGAGAGTGGCACGCGGCCCCACGGCGCCTGGTCCGAAACGCTCGCGCACTCGCGCCACGCCATTGGCGAATGCCGCGAGCAGATACGTCCCGGTCCCACAGGCTGGGTCAAGCAGAACAACGTCGTCATCCACGGTGCCCAATGCCTTCCCGAGGTTCGTTACGAGCAGGTCGGTTACTAGGGCCACTTGGGCGCGGACCACCTCGACGGGAGTGAAGTAGACCCCGCGATTCTTGCGAAGCTTAGGGTCGTAAGCTGCCAGGAAGTCTTCGTAAAAGTAGAGCCATGGGTCGCCCCCATCGGACTCCGCTCGTATCGCAGCGGGGTCGACCGCGCCGATGACCCGCTCCAAAAGCGCTACGGGGACCTGTACTGCTTCACGCGCTTGCGGGTCAGCGAGGTTCCGGAGGACCTGGGCTAGCAGTCCGTGTCGAAGATCCAAGCGCTCGGCGGCGCGTGAGTGGATGTCGCCCTCGCCTTCGAACCGGGCCAAGAGGAGCGCGTAAGTTAGGGTCTGTGCGTACGCGTCGGCGAATTGTAAGTCGTCGGCGTCGGGGAACAGATTCTGTCGCCACTCCTTGGCGAGCTGAGCGAGCGCTGAGCCATCCACCGCCATGGCAATCAAGACAGATTCGCGTAGGAGGCGACACAGGGGAGCGAGGAGCTCCGCCAGCGCAGCAGGCGCTCGGGGGACGAGCGGTTGCCAGGTCAGGAAGTCGCGCAGGAGCGCTTCGAGTCGGATGGCGTCTGAGGCGCTGAATGCTTTGGAACCGGCACGGGTAACATCCCGGCACGCCCTGACCACCGGTCCGACTCGGGTTCCCATCCGGTAGAGAGCCCATTCGGTGCCGTCGGTGTAGACAAGGTTGGGATGGTCGGCTAACTTGTGCCATTGTTCTCTGTCATGCGAATCCGTCAACTTCTCGGCCTGCGCGCCCTTGCCTGGGGCCTTGAGTTCGACATGGCCCGTGAGTAGGTGGCCCACGCTGACACCGATGTCGGGGCGGACACCAAGGGAGCTGCTCTGGGCCTCAGTACGGGCCTCGACCTCCAAGTCAAGGGCCAGCCCAACCTGATGCAGCAGTGTCTGCGTGGGACCCTTGAGCTGATCCTCAGCTTGGGCCGGATTGAAGTCGGCCGTCCGGAAATTGGCTGTCAGATTGCTGCCGTACTCCCGCAGGGCGGCGGCAAGGATGGGAGAGCTAGCCACCTGACTATTGTCCTCGGACAGGCCCCCGAAAGGGGCACTACTGCCGTTTGCATGGGTCATGAGTCGTCGGGGAGGGGCGGGCAGAGGCCGCCGAGGCTGAGCTTGGGTGGGACGATGACGGCCTTGGCGGAGTGAAAGCCGAAGCTGCGGCGGATCCTCTGATCGGTGCTCTAGATGAGACCGTACGATAGCCGGTACCGCTCAGCCGCCTCGATGCTGGCGCGGTAGGCGGTGATGGAGTGGGCCACCCCCTCTCGGGGCTATGTGGAACTCTCATACGCGCTGGCCTCGCCCAGGAGGCCCGGTCGCGAACGACGATTCCCGTCCGCGATGACCCCGCTCGCACGGTTGACCAAGCGGGTAGAGAGTGTGGTCCAGGCCCTAGCCGCAAACGTTTAGGCGTGCCAGACGGCGCTCTTCTCCGTCTACGGCACTAGGGGGCCGATCGTGACGCCTACTAGAGCAGCCGTCAGAACGACCAGTGCGATTGACAACCAGGCGAGCCTACGGGAGGACGCTTCAGACGCGTCTTGGAGGGTCTTGATCGCATCCTGCAGATGATCCACCTGATCTGACAAGCGTTTGATGAGCCGTAACTGCAGCTCGGTCTGGCCCACGGCCATAAGGGGCTGAATTCGCATTACGTCATTAATCCTCGCGCCAGACTTCAGGATCTCTAAACCCAGATCGCGAACGGTGGCAGTGAGTTCATCATCGGTACACGCCTGGGGGTAGTTAGGGGGAAC
>JAJZNF010000173.1 GCA_021847985.1 Actinomycetes bacterium
GGTTGTAATCGAACATATGTTCGATAAGATTTGAGGAGTGGAACCCCTCCCTTACGCAGAGCTTCACTGCCACTCCAACTTCAGCTTCCTGGACGGGGCCTCCAGCCCCGGCCGGCTGGTGGAGGCCGCATTGGCCGCCAGGCTGCCCATATGTGCCATAACCGACCACAACGGCTTCTACGGGGTGGTGAACTTCTCCGCCTCGGCCAAGGGCACCGGCCTGGCCACGGTCTTCGGGGCCGAGCTCTCCATAGGCACCGAGGGCAGGCGTGACAATGTCTACGACCCGGCCGGCGAGCATCTGGTGGTGCTGGCGCGCAACCCGCGCGGGTACGCCTCTCTCTCGGCGGCCATCTCCAAGGGACAGATGGCCAAGACCGAGAAGGGGGTCTTCTCCCTGACCTTGGAGGAGCTGGCCTCCTTCGACAGCGGGGACTGGGCGATCTTATCGGGATGCCGCAAGGGGAGGGTGGCCGGCGACCTGATGGCGAGGGGCCCCCGCCAGGCGGCCTACTCGGCCGCGCGCCTGGCCGAGGTCTTCGGCCGGGAGAACTTCGTCATCGAGTGCTGGGACCACGGGGATCCCGTCGATTCGGTGCGCAACGACGAACTGGTGCGCATCGCCGACTCACTGGGCTTGCGGGCGGTGGCTACCAACAACGTCCACTACGCGACCCGGGCCGCGGCGCGCCTGCACGCCACCGTGGCGGCCATACGCGCCAACGCCACCTTGGACGAGATGGATCCCTGGCTGGCATCCGACCAGATGGCCTATCTCCGCTCCCCGGCCGAGCAGCATCGCCGTTTCGCCCGCTACCCGGGCCTGGCCCTGGCCGCCTACGAGCTGGGCAAGGAGTGCGCATTCGACCTCTCCCTGGTCGCCCCCAGCCTGCCCGACTCCATGGTCCCGGCCGGCCGCAGCCAGGACTCCTGGCTGCGGGAGCTCACCATGTCCGGGGCGGTCGCCCGCTACGGGGAGCGCGCCGCCGAGAGGGTGCCGGGGGCCTATGCCCAGATAGAGAGGGAGCTTCGCATCATCGCCGAGCTTGGCTTCGCGGGCTACTTCCTGATCGTGCACGACATCGTGGAGTTCTGCCGGCGCAGCAACATCTTCTGTCAGGGGAGAGGGTCGGCCGCGAACTCGGCGGTCTGCTACGCGCTTGGCATCACCAACGTGGACCCCGTCGCCCTGGGGCTGCTCTTCGAGCGCTTTCTCTCCCCGGAGCGGGACGGCCCGCCCGACATCGACGTGGACATCGAGAGCGGCAGACGCGAGGAGGCCATCCAGTACGTCTATTCCACCTACGGCCGCGAGCGAGCCGCCCAGGTGGCCAACGTGATCACCTACCGCGCCCGCTCGGCCATCCGGGACGTGGGGCGGGTCTTCGGGTACACCTCGGGGGTGCTGGACGCCTGGTCCAAGGGGATGGGCCGCCATCGCCGCCTGGCCGACGCCCTGCCCGCCGAGGATCGCCAGGAGCTGGCGGTGCCGGATCTGGTCGCCACTCTCGCGGCCGAGCTGGAGGGTGCGCCGCGGCATCTGGGCATCCACACCGGTGGGATGGTGATCTGCGACCGTCCGGTGGTGGAGGTTTGCCCGGTGGAGTGGGCCCGCCGTGAGGGGCGCAGCGTCCTGCAGTGGGACAAGGACGACTGCGCAATAGCCGGCCTGGTCAAGTTCGACCTGTTGGGACTGGGGATGCTGGAGGCCCTGCACCGGATGGTGGACATGGTGCGGGACTTCCACGGGGAGGAGGTGGACTTGGCCCTCATACCCCAGGAGGACGAGGTCTACGAGATGCTGCAGGCGGCGGACACCGTCGGGGTCTTCCAGGTGGAGAGCCGCGCGCAGATGGCCACCCTGCCCAGACTGCGCCCCACCCACTTCTACGACCTGGTGGTGGAGGTGGCCCTCATCCGCCCCGGGCCCATCCAGGGTGGCTCGGTGCACCCCTACATCCGGCGGCGCAACGGGCTGGAGAAGGTCACCTACGCGCATCCGCTGCTGGAGCGCTCGCTGGCCAAGACATTGGGGGTTCCGCTCTTCCAGGAGCAGCTGATGCAGATGGCCATGGACGTGGCCGGCTTCACCCCCGGGGAGGCCGATCAGCTACGCCAGGCCATGGGATCCAAGCGATCCAACGAGAGGATGGAGGCGCTCCGGGCCCGGCTCTTCGCCGGCATGGAAGCAAACGGCATAA
Source organism: Actinomycetes bacterium (assembly GCA_021847985.1). Taxonomy (GTDB): domain Bacteria; phylum Actinomycetota; class Acidimicrobiia; order Acidimicrobiales; family Acidimicrobiaceae; genus Acidithrix. The sequence continues at coordinate 2,202 of JAJZNF010000173.1, forward strand.
ACGGTGGTGTGGCCGAGGAGATCTACGAGAAGCTGCGCGCCTTTGCCAACTTCGGCTTCCCGGAGAGCCACTCGGCCTCCTTCGCGTATCTCGTCTACGCTTCCGCCTGGTTCAAACTGCACTATCCGGCGGCCTTCTACGCCTCCATCATCAACTCCCAGCCAATGGGCTTCTGGTCCCCGGAAACCCTCTCCGAGGACGCCAAGCGCCACGGGGTGAGGGTGCTGGCCCCGGAGGTGAACCTCTCCGGCTCCGGGTGCTCGCTGGAGACCGCTCCCGCCTGGGGCTCCCCGCCGGAGGGCAAGGGGTACATGGCGAGGATGATCTCCTCCTCCTGGGCGGGGCCGGCCGTGCGCATAGGCCTGGCCGAGATACGCGGCATCGGGGAGAAGGTGGCCGCCCGCATCGCCGATGCCGCCCCCTTCTCCTCTCTCGCCGACCTGGCCGAGCGCGCCTCGCTGTCCGCTTCCCAGCTGGAGGCGCTGGCCAAGGCGGGTGCGCTCTCCTCCCTGGGTGCCCGCGACGCCATGAATCCCTTGTCGCGCCGCCAGGCGGTCTGGGTCAGCGGGCCGCTGGCCAGCCGCAGGATTCCCTCCCTGCCCGGCATGGCCCTGGGAGACGAGGCTCCGGAGCTGCCGGCTCTGTCGGCACAGGAGTCCGCCTATCTCGACATAGCCACTTTCGGGATCTCTCCCGAGGCACATCCCTTCGCCTTCATGCGGGAGGAACTGGAGATGTCCGGGGTGATGCCCATAGCCGCTCTCCCGGCCGCGAGGGATCGCAGCCCGGTTCGGGTGGCAGGGGTGGTGACGCATCGCCAGCGGCCGCGGACCGCCAAGGGGACCACCTTCATCAGCCTGGAAGACGAGACCGGCTTGGCCAACGTGATAGTGGTGCCCGACGTCTGGGAGCGCTACCGCAGGACAGCGCGCTCAGCCGATGCGCTGATCGTGGCAGGGAGGGTGGAGTCCCATTCCGGCGTAGTGAACGTGATCGCCACCTCCCTGGAGTCCATCCTCCTGCCGGTCGGCTCCATGTCGCGCGACTTCCGCTGACCCGACCGGTCCCGGCCGTACTTGGAAGGCGGAGCGAAAAAGTGTGTCAAAAGTCACAATGCCACCCATGCAGCCTCTCCACTCTGCCAGAATCTGCAGTATGGATTCCAAAGAGGGACTGAGTGCTGACGAGGTGAGTGTTCGCTTTGGCGGCCTCGTTGCGCTCGACAGGGTCTCGCTGGAGGCGTTGCCACGTGAGGTGCACGGCGTCATCGGGCCAAACGGCGCGGGCAAGACGACGCTGTTCAACGTGATGTGCGGCTTTGTCAAGCCTGATTCCGGCACGCTGACCTACTTCGGCAAGCAGGTGCACGGCCTGCGGCCGGAGAAGCTGACCCGCATGGGGGTGGCGCGAACCCTGCAGGGGCTGGGCCTTTTCTCCCGCATGCCCGTGATCGAGAACGTGATGATCGGAGCGGACTCCCAGGCCAAGGTGGGTGTGCTGCGCGCGCTCGTGGGCGCCGGGTCCACCGTGACCGAGGAGCGGCGCCTCCGGGCCGCCGCGATGGAGGCACTGGATCGCCTGGGGGTGGCCGGCTATGCCGCCAAGCTCCCACCCCAGCTTCCATACGCCATTCAGAAGAAGGTGGCACTGGCCAGGGCCCTGGTCTCCAATCCACGCTTTCTGCTCCTTGACGAGCCCGCCTCCGGGCTCTCCGAGGAGGAGATGGGGGAGCTGGGGGATCTGATTCTCCATCTTGCCGGGGACCTTGGCGTCGTGCTGGTCGAGCACCACATGGACCTGGTGATGCGGGTGTGTTCGAATATCAGCGTGCTCGACTTCGGGCGGGTCATCGCCGTTGGGACGCCGGCCGAAGTGAAGGCCAACCCCCTGGTTACGGAGGCCTACCTGGGGGACGAGGTGGGAGCATGAGGTTGTCGCCATGCTGACGGTCGAGAACCTGAGCGCATCATACGGGCCGGTTCGCGCCCTCTCCGAGGTCTCCCTGGCGGTGGAGCGCTCCCACATCACCGCTGTGCTCGGGGCGAACGGTGCGGGCAAGACGACGCTGCTCCGCACCTTGACCGGGCTGGTGCCCCCGACGTCGGGCAAGGCGAGTCTGGACGGGGTGGACTTCCTGCACCGCCCGGTGGAGGAGATCGCACGCTTGGGAGTTTCGCACGTGCCGGAGGGCCGAGGTGTCATCCAGGAGCTGACGGTGGAGGAGAACCTCCGCCTGGGCGCCATCTGGAAGCGCGACATCGATGTCCAAGCCAAGATGGCCTGGGTCTACGAGCTGTTCGAGCCGCTCAAGCCGCGGGCGAGCAAGCCGGCCTTCACGCTGTCGGGCGGCGAGCGCCAGATGCTGGCGGTTGGGCGGGCGCTGATGGCCGAGCCCAAGGCCCTCCTCCTGGACGAGCCCTCCCTTGGCCTGGCTCCGCTGGTGGTGGCGAGCATCATGTCGCTCCTGCGCCGCCTCTGTGACGAGCAGGGGCTGTCGGTGCTCCTGGTGGAGCAGAACGCCCGCAGCGCGCTTTCTGTGGCCGACGATGCGGTGGTGCTCTCCTTGGGCCGGGTGGTGGTCTCCGACGCCGCGGAAAAGATCCGCGGTGACGAGGAACTTCGCCACCACTACTTGGGATTCTGACGATGCGGGCTGGGAGTGTGGACCCGATGAGGGAGAGGCATTGAGGAACTTCTGGAATTTCCTTCTGATCGGGGTGAGCAACGGACTGGTCTACGCGCTGGTGGCGCTGGGCATCGTGCTCATCTACCGCTCGACCCGCGTCATCAACTTCGCGCTGGCCGCCATGGCGATGTTCTCCACCTACATCGCCGCCAGCCTGGTCGACCGCAATGCGCCGTACTTCGTTGCCTTCGTGGCGGCAATGGTCTTCGGATTCCTCCTGGGGGCGGTCACCGAGCGCTTCGTGATGCGGCCGGTGGAGAGCAAGTCGCCGCTCAACGCCGTGATAGTGGCCATCGGCATGCTCATCTTCCTGGAGGCGATGGCCGGGGTGATCTGGGGGGCCAAGCTGCGTAACTTCCCCTCCTACTTCTCTCTCATAGGCCTGAAGATCGGCGGCACGCGACTGGCCATATCGAACTTCGACCTCTTCATCGTTACCGTGGTGGTGGTTCTGCTGCTGGCCCTGCTGGTGCTCTTCCGCTACACCAAGCTCGGTTTGATGATGCGGGCCAGCGCCTTTGCCCCGGAGGTCGCCAGGCTGCTCGGCGTGCGGGTGGGCCGGATGCTCACGCTCGGATGGGGCCTGGCCTGCGCAGCCGGCGCGGTGGCCGGCCTGCTAGCGGCACCCAAGGTGTTTCTGTTCCCCAACAACATGGACGCGGTGCTCATCTTCGGCTTCACCGCGGCCATCATCGGCGGGCTGGACTCGCCGGTGGGAGCGTTGGTCGGAGGGCTGATCACCGGCGTCGCCCTCTCCTTCATCGGCGGCTACCTGGGCTCCGACCTGGAGACTGTGGGAGCGTTCGTGATCCTGGTGGTGGTGCTGATGGCCAGGCCCGAGGGAATCTTCAGCTCGATCTCGGCAAGGCGGGTCTAGATGCAGGAGTCCATGGTCTCGGCCCAGCCCGAAAAGAAGGAAACGCCGGCCGTCAAGCGGCAAAGCGGAATGAGGCGCGTTCTCGCCCAGCCGCTGCTTCGCAACTTGGTCGTCGGCTTGGTGGCCCTGGTCCTCTTCTACCTTCTGATCGGGCATCTGGGCCAATACCGCATTTATCAGCTGTCCCTGGTTGGCCCGTATGTGATCGCACTGGTCGGGTTGTCGGTGCTCACGGGCCAGAATGGGCAGATCTCGCTTGGGCATGGCGCGCTCATGGCCATCGGCGCGTGGACGCTCACCCTGCTGCAGCTGCACACCAAGACGCCTCTATGGATGATGCTCATTGCAGCGGCGCTGGTGACGATGTTCTTCGGCGCGCTCCTGGGCCTGGTGGCCGCGCGCCTGCGCGGACCCTACCTGGCCGGCGCCACGTTGGCTCTTGCCTTGGGCCTGCCCGACATCACCACCCGGTACCAGTCCGTCTTCGGTGGCTACCAGGGCCTGGAAGTAAACCAGCCCAACGCCCCGTCCTTCCTGGGCGCGGCGGCCACGCCGACGGAGTGGCTGGCACTCATCGAGATGGTCTGCGTGGTGGTGGTGATGGTCCTCTTTGCCAACCTGCTGCGATCGCGGGTGGGGCGCAACTTCAGGGCCGTGCGCGACGACGAGATCGCCACCCAGGTGTCCGGCATCTCGGTGCCGCGGACCCAGGTGCTTGCCTTCGCGCTCTCCGCAGCCGCCGCCGGCCTGGCCGGTGGCTTGTTCGCCCTGGTGGCGGGGAACGTCTCGCCGGGCGGCTTCTCCGTCGTGCTCTCCATATCGCTGCTGGCTGCGATGGTGATCGGCGGGACGGGCACGCTGGCCGGCGCGGTGTGGGGCGCGCTGATAATGGTGTATGTGCCGGAGTGGGCGACCACGCTCACCCAGAAGCTGAACCTCAACCAGGCGGTCTCGGCCAACCTGGCCCTGGCCATCTACGGGTTCTTGCTGGTGGCTATCATCATGATTGCTCCGGTGGGAATCCAAGGGCTGGTGCGTGTAGCAATATTCAAGTTGAAGAGTCTCAGAAAGGAGCCGGGTTAGAGCAAGGTAGAGGTGGTTGCCGCAGGGGTAGTGGCACTGCAGAGACGGCACCGCGGATGCGGGGCCGAAGACGGGCGCGGGGTCCAGAGGGCTCCCGCCCAGGAATCTGAATTCAGGGGGAAACTATAGATGGGTGAATCCCGTTCTTCATTTAGGCGGGGATTCCGGGTGATTGCGGTGATGGCGGCCTTCAGCCTGGTCGCCGCCGCATGCGGAAGCTCTTCCAGTTCATCGTCGTCGGGTGGCTCGAGCACCAGCGGGTCGGTGGCCAACACCGCCTCCGCGCCGGGTATCACGCCGACCAGCATTTTGCTCGGTTCGCACCAGCCCTTGACCGGGCCGGCCGCGCCGGGCTATTCGGAGATCGGCCCGGCTATCGAGTCGTTCTTCCAGTATTTGAACGCCCACGGCGGCATCTACGGCCGCAGCGTGACCTTCAAGTACCTGGACGACGGATACAACCCGGCCAACACCGTCCAGGTCGTCCGCCAGCTCGTCCTTCAGGACAACGTCTATGCCATCCTGGGTGGCCTCGGCACGCCGACCCACACCGCGGTGGTCGACTTCCTGAACCAGAACAAGGTCCCGGACCTCTTCGTCGCATCGGGCTGTGACTGCTGGAACCTGCCGAAGGTGCATCCTTACACCTATGGCTGGGAGCCGGACTACATCATCGAGGGCAAGGTGCTCGGCGCCTACATCAAGGATCACTTCGCGGGTATGAAGGTCGGTGTT
>JAJZNF010000227.1 GCA_021847985.1 Actinomycetes bacterium
GGCCTCGACGGGGCCGCTCATCTTCGGGTTCGCAACCGTTGCCGCGGTTGTGCTGATCGGGCTTGGCCACAGGCGCCGGCGTGCGGTTACGTCCTAAAGCGGGCCCTCCAGGTCGGTCCGCACCGGGGAAGTAGCACGGGCTTGGCGGGCGGAACCCTCCCCGCTGGGTCGCCGTCCGGCCACGGGCCAGGGCAGAGTGCTTCTACGTACTTAGGGTTATCCGCCTTGCCCCCGGCTTGTACGAAGGCGCGTCCAGCAGCCCGTCGGGCGGTGCCCACCGGCGCGCAATATGGTCAGATGCCCAACGCTGCCGCAAGCATCTCTCGTGAAGGAGCGCCGGCCATTTTCCCTGAAGCGTCCATGTAGACCCGGCAGGACAGCCCGATCCGCCCGTTGGGCCAAGGGAACGGGTCGTGGCCGTCGATCAGTATCGTGGGGGAGCCGTGGAACCCGAGGCGCGCGGCCTCTTGGTTCGAGCTGACGAGGGTGGTCGACACGGCGACGTCGTCACGGTCTCCGATGAGAGCGTTGAGGGCTTTGAGCAGTGGATCCAGGCTTGGGCATCCATCCACGTGCAATACGTTCACATTCATATGCCGCCTCCTTTCCCATGGTAGACATTCCAGTACACTGGAATGTCAAGAGGTGGATTCATGCGAATTGGCGAATTGGCGGCAAGCAGCGGTCTCGCGCCCAAGACGATCCGTTTCTACGAGGAGATCGGACTGCTTCCCCCGGCCGAGCGGGAGCACAACGGATATCGTGCTTACGACGAGAGCGCAATCCAGCGTCTGCTCTTCGTGCGCCACGCCCAGGCCGCCGGCCTTACGTTGCGGGAAATCGCCCAGGTATTGGCGATCCGATCCGAGGGCCTGGCTCCGTGTGTGCATGTAAGGGGTGTACTTCAGCGCCATCTCTCGCAGGTGGATTCCAGGCTCGCAGAACTTCAGGCGACTCGGGCCGAGTTGGAGGAGGCGATTCGCTTCGCAGAAAGCGTTGATCCTGCGTCCTGCTCGGAGGACCAGGTGTGCTCGATCCTTTTCCGCCGAGCTTGAATCTGCCCTTCGTGCGCTGCAGGTACAGCTCTTTCGCGAAATTGCCAGGAGGCGCGGGGGAAGCGTCGGTGGGGCGTCGGAGACGGGGTCGCACGGCCAAGCCGGGCCTTTGACACCGGCCGCCATCTGGTGGTCAGCGGAAGCCAAGGGCCCGGCCAGGCGAGTTGCTATGCGGCAGCGGCCGCCATGCCGACCACCGGCTTGTTTAGGGTGGTGTTGCCCATCGAGCCGTAGAAGGCCGCGTCACCGAAGCTGAAGATCCCGCCATCGGAGGCGACCATCCAGTAGCCCTTCCCGTCCGGGGTGGAAGCCATGCCGACCACCGGCTTGTTTAGGGTGGTGTTGCCCATCGAGCCGTAGAAGGCCGCGTAGCTGAAGATCCCTCCGTCATGGGCACCAGCATTTAGCCGCCATCGCCTGACGCCGGCACGGGAGCCGGGCTGACCGAAGGCGCGACGTCAGCCGTCCCGCAGCAGCGAATGGTCTTTCGGTTCACGCTCTATATGACGCGAAGGGCTCCACCGTATCGTTATTCAATACGGCCTGCATGGACCGGTGATAACTTGCGGGCTGTCCGGGGCGTGTTCGAACTCATCGGCTTCGCGGTTTAGCACCTGGGCCGACGTGGCCCGTGGTACGTGAACAGCGTCGACATTTGGTTGGAGATCGCCGGTTTCGTACTTGCGGCATCGGCCGCCCGGGGCTACTCTTCGAGGTTGCCTGCGAGGACCAACTTTGCAACCACTGGACCAAGCGGGTTGATCGGCGGCGGTAATCCGCGGCTATGCCCTCCTGGCCCTTTGCACGACAGTGCGGTCAGGATCGCTGTACTAGGGCACGCTGTTTTCGGCAATCGCCATTCTTGACGGGCTCCATCTACTCCTGTCCGCCGGTGTTCCTCCTTAGCGTCCAATGCGGGTTCAGAGATTCGATTGAGGCCGGCGGGATGGCCAAGGTCGGCAGGGAATCCGTAAACGGGCAGCTGCCGACCACTGGGACGCGGGAACCAAGTATCAGTGCGAGTGCTGCGCTTTGACCCTGGCAATTACGCAGGGTATATCGGTGTTTTCGTCGATCCAATAGCTGGCGCAGACCCGGTGGTATCCGTCGGCGATAATGAGCGGCCGTCCTTCGAAGGCGTCACCGGCGACCACGAGAACGGGCGAGAGCTTCTCGCCTTTGGCAACCTTCTCGAGATCACTCGCTACGTGGGCGTTACTGCTCTCCAGCAACGCAAGTTGAGATGCCCGAAGCAGATCCTTGGCCTTGCGCCTGGTGACGCCGCCGGCTCCTGCGACGGATTTGAGCTTTTCGACCAGGCGACTCGCCCCTTTTTCGTCCAGGACGAGGCTGAGGTAATCATGGGCGGCGGGAAAGTCGTGGCTTTCAGGCTCGTCCTTCCAATGGGTGGCGGTCATGTTGCCTCGTTTCGGTCCTTCGACGCAGTGCGGGTCGGTCGCATCCGCTGTTGCCTGCCATGGCTCGGGCCGTTCCCTTGTGCGGCACTTCCGCCTCTGCGTGGAGCCCTCGGCCATAGCGGCGGGCCCGGAGCGGTGGAGGGGACGGAGCAAGCAACAATCGCGAACCGACGGCGAGTGCGACCTATCCTACGACTGTTGACAGGGGAAGAGTACGTTGCGGGTGCCCCGGCTGCCGGACCGGAAAAATAGTGTTGCATGGTCCTGGGGACTCGAGCGCCATTCAACGGTGACGTAGCGGCAGCCGGTGATCGAGGCCCGGACCAATCAGATGTCGATGGTTTCGGTCCCCGTCGGCCTGCTCGGGCACGTGTCCCGCGCGCACGGGCTATTCAATGGCTGTGAAGCTTGCCCAGGTACTACGACCCGCTTCGGCAAGCTCCATGAGTGTCCTTGGCGCTCCCTCGGCACCCGTGGTTACGCGCCACTCCTCGAGGTGGCTCCGGTTGCAGAAGATCGAGGCCGATGGGCAGAAGGCTTCGATGACCGGCCCGCCGGAGGCCGATGGCCACCATCCGATGGCGCCCGAGTCCACGACCTCTCCGCCGCGCATCATGAGCTCGATTTCCGTGCCGCAGGTTGGGCATTGGGTCGATCCCGTCGTGTCGAGTCCGAGCGCGGCAGGAATGCCGACCACGTCGAAAGCGCACCAGGTATGGAGTTCCTTCCCGGAGATCACTATCGAATGCCTCGAGCTGCGGACCGTGAGGCCCTCGGACCCGTCCACGGATCGCCGAACCCCCTCGCCGGCGTCCGTAGTGGCAATTCCTGCCGCTACCAGGCGGTCGACGGTGGATCTGACTACCGAGTTGCCGAGACCGGTCACCTCCGAGATCAGAGCTTCGTCGATGGGCATGCCAGCGAGGATCGAGCGGAAGATCGTCTGCCTCACCTTCAAGGTCGACGGGTCTTGGTCGATCGCCGTATCCAGGATCGATTGGCGTGCTTCGGTCATTGTCTTTTCCTCCGACTCGCAGTGTAGGACCGGGCCGGCCAAGTCGGCGATCGGCTCGAGTGCGCGAAGGGTCGCCGGGGGAGTGCTAGCCTTTGGCGCCGCCCTGCCACGATGGAGGCACCCGTGGATCTCGATGAGCTGCAAGAGCAGACCTTTGCCCGCGCTACAGCGGTGACGCGGAGCGCCTATCCTCCGGAGCGCCGCCTGAGCGGGAAGCGCCTGTCGGGATACCTTGACCGGCGCATCTTCGGCGTCGTGACGACGACGCGGCCCGACGGCCGTCCTCACGCCGCGATAACGTCCTATCGAAGGCGAGGCTCGACGTTCTGGATGCCAACGGCTGCCGGATCGGTCCGAGAGGGAAACGTTCGCAACGAGCCGTGGCTGGTCCTCGTGGTCACTCAAGGCGAGCGAGACGAGCATGTCGTCGTGATCGTGGAAGGTCCGTGCAGCGTGGTGGACGAACCCGACGTTCCTGCCGATGTGGTGGCGACCACGCCGGAGGCATGGGTGTCGGTTTGGCTGCGTCTCGACGCCGCGCGACTCCTCTCCTATGCGGCGGAAGGCTCCAAGCTCTGAGGAAGAGGACGCGCACCGGCCGGGGCGCGCTCGATCCTCCTCGTACGAAAGATGACGCCACGTTTCGGCCGGGCGCGACCGTCGCTCAGCAGACTCCGTGTCCGGGGTTGTGGTGGTGAGGGGCGCGAGAAGTGGAGGCTGCGCCCTTGCGCCGGTTCATCGGCGACGCGGGCACATGCCCCGAGTCGAGTCGTTCCATCGCCGCGCGGATGTCGGCCAAGAGGGTTTGGGCCAAATCTCGCCCGAGCCCTTCACGTACGACGATGCGAAGAACAGCGATTTCGGACGCGTTCGGCGCCAACGTATAGGCGGGGACGATCCAACCTCGCTCCCGAAGCGCCGCCGAGAGGTCGAAGACGGTCCAGGATTCTTGTGAGGTGAGGCGGAAGCACACGACGGGAAGCGCGTCGGTCTTGGACAAGAGGGTAAACCTGCCGGTTGCCTCCAGTTCGGAGCTGATCCAGGTTGCGGTTGAAGCAAGTGCGCTCATGACCTTCGCATAGCCCTGGCGCCCCAGGCGCAGCAGGTTGTAGTACTGCGCCACGATCTGCGAAGAGCCGCGAGAGAAGTTCAGGTTGAATGTCGGATGATCCCCGCCGAGGTAGTTGACGTGGAAGACGAGCTCGTCGGGCAACAGTTCGGCCTCCCGCCATATCGACCAGCCGATGCCGGGGTAGACCAATCCGTACTTGTGCCCCGAGGTGTTGATCGACTTCACGCGCGGGAGGCGGAAGTCCCACGTCAGCTCGGGACTGTTGAATGGCGCGACAAAGCCGCCCGAGGCCGCGTCGACATGGATCGGAACGTCGATGTCGCGGTCGTGCTGAAGCTGATCCAGCGCCGATGCGAGTTCGTCGACAGGTTCGTACTCGCCCGTGTAGGTCGAGCCGAGGATTCCCACTACGCCGATGGTGTTCTCGTCCACCATGCTGAGCGCCTCGTCGACGCCGAGCACATAGCGAGTGGTGGTCATGGGAACGTACCGGGGCTCGACCTCGAAGTAGCGGGCGAATTTTTCCCAACAGACCTGCACGTTTGCGCCCATGACGATGTTCGGGGTCACGGATCCGGCCGCCGCTCCCCGCTGCTTCTTCCATCGCCACTTCATGGCAAGGCCCGCGAGGTGGATCGCCTCGGAAGAGCCCACCGTTGCGGTCCCGGTCGCTCCGGTCTCCTCGGGGGCGTGGAAGAGATCGGCGATCATATTGACGCAACGGTCGGCCAACTCGGCCGTCTGGGGGTACTCCTCCGCATCGACGAAGTTCTTGGAGAGAGTGCGCGCCATGAGGGACTCCGCCTCCGGCTCCATCCAAGTCGTCACGAAGCTGGCGAGGTTGAGGGAAGCATTGCCATCGAGATTGAGTTCGTCCTCGATGAGCTGCGCCACGACCCGCGGAGCGGAGGAGCGCTCCGGCAGGCGATAGCGGGGGATTTCCTCGGAGAGATCCCGAGCGCTGTAGACGGGGGCGAGCGATGACTCGGCTCTCTGCTGGGGCCTGGCCGCTTTTCGGGACAACACGGATATACCTCCCCAATCGGCGGGGTGTCGGTGTTCCCCGTCGCAACGAGCGCGTCGTACCTGTTTAGCAAAGAATGGGGATTTCGGGACTACACGACCCGATCCGCACCTTTGATGTGCGTTTGCACGACGGCGGCGGGGAGTCGGAGTGCCCTCCAGTTGACAGCCCCGTGAAGGGGAACTGAGGGGGACGCACAAGTCGATTCCAGCGGGCCACGTCGGCCGGTGCTTGTCCTGGAGCGGGGGAACCAGCCGGCCCTGCCGAAGAGCGCCGGGATCACGATCCGCCACATCGGCACTGCGCCTGCGGGCGCAGTTTCGTCCTGGCTGACCCGCTGTTCCGGTCATTCGTGGAGAATCAGCTTCAACTGGTTGGCCGCCCGGCCGATGTGCAGAGGGTGGGGCCGCCTCGGCGGGCGCGCACCCCTCTAGTGGAACGACATCCTCCGTGGAATAGTCGAAGCGAGCAGACGCCCTGCAGCTCAGGCGCCGCCGGCCAGGCACCGCGGGTTGCACGCGTGATACTCCATGACAAGTGGCTGCCTTTCCTCCGACGCGAGCCAGTGTCTGCACATCACGGGCCATGGCGTCCGGCAGCCGAAGTATGAGGTTCTTACCCATGTCATCATGCGACTATGTCATCTAGTTTCGCCGCCGGCATTTCCAGCCACCACGTGTCGGTGGAAGGTTTCAGCGAATCGCAGCCGTGGCGCGCACCGAGCCCCATACTGTCGGGCCTGCATTCGGCGGAAACGGCCTGGTCCTCGAGAGGTGGAGTCGACCAGGGCACAGTGCGCATCGAAGGATCGCGTCCCGCCGTGGTCGACAGGCGCTGGAGCCCGCGCGGCCAAATCGATTTATCGACTCTGCGGGTTGTGGGGAGTCTTTCGGCATGCTGTGAGCCAACAGCTCCTAGAATGGTGTGACTAGGCACGCCGGTAGAACTGCGTTGATCGAAGTAAGTCGCAGGTCTGCGGAGCTGGTCAACCGAAATTCTTCCTGGTCAACCCTTCTCGGAGCAATAAACTCCGACATTGGTCGGCACAACTGGTATAACGAAACGGAATCTTAAGAAAATGGCAACCGGAACAGTAAAATTCTTCAATAGCGAGAAGGGCTTTGGGTTTATCGCCCCTAGCAACGGAGACGACGACGTCTTCGTGCACTACTCCAAGGTGGTCGGCGACGGCTACAGGGCCCTCCAGGAGGGCCAGCAGGTCGAGTTCGATGTGGCCCAGGGCCGCAAGGGACTCGAAGCACAGAACGTGCGCGTCATTTAGCAGTACAACCTGCACTGTGCGAAGCGGAAGTAACTAGCCACGGCAAGTGGCTTGCGCACGCTGAATCGCGTATTCCTCCCCGCTGGGCCTCGGGCGCGACTGAACTCTTGACTCGGCCAAGTCCGACGAAGAGTTCGGCCCGAGAGCCTGGGGCACCGGGGAGCAACTGCCGAGTGCGAGTACTGCGGCCGAGTTCGGGAAAGCCGCGCTTCGGGAGTTGCCGAAAGGAAATTTCTGGGCCTACGCAGACGTCGTGCCCCAGTTGCGCAGGTGATCTCCAAGCTCGATAACCCCGAGCGTTCGGCAAGCCGGCTGTCCGGGTATTCCCGATCCGCCTATCGCAGGTCACCCCAAGCGGAGCATCCACTCGGATCCCGATGGCCATCTGCGAGGATGGCTCTGGGTCTTCGCCAAGTCACATCCCCGATGGGGCTATCGCCCTACGCATCACCAGCTTCGAGCTCGGGGGCGGATGGGTAATTACAAGAAGGTCAAGCGTCTCCGGAGGCAAGAGGGACTTCGAGTGCCACGCCGTCACCGTCGTGAGCGCATCGACACGTCGCCTGCTCCGCCGCTCGATCCAACTGCCCTGAACGCCTGGTGGGGAGTCGACCTCTCCTTCGATGCCGACGAGAGGGGGCGACCGATCGCTTTTCTCTCCA
>JAJZNF010000332.1 GCA_021847985.1 Actinomycetes bacterium
GCCGAGGAGACCATCCGCGACGTCTATCACCTGGATCTCACTCCTTCCGACTTCGACGCCTCCCTCTCTCTTCTCTCCGCGGGGGGGCTGCGGATCATCCCCCACATCATCCTGGGCCTGCACTACGGCCGCTTCCTGGGGGAGCACGCCGCGCTGGAGATGATCAGCCGCTACCCGGTCTCAACCTTGATCCTGGTGGTGCTGACCCCTCTGGTCTCCACCCCGATGGAAAACGTGGAGCCGCCTTCGGTGGGCGAGATATCCGGCTTCTTTGCCGATGCGCGCACCGCCATGCCCACCACCCGCATCAACCTGGGATGCGCACGCCCTATGGGCGGAGTCAAGTCCGAGATCGACGCGGCAGCCGTGGACCTGGGTCTGAACGGTATGGCCTATCCGGCGGAGGGGACCATCGCCTATGCCGCCTCGCGTGGCCTCACCCCCAAGCTCTACGAATGGTGCTGCTCGATGAGCTGGGCGGGGAGCATCGCCGACGGTCTGACCGAGGTGGCGGTATGAGCCGGGTTCTCTCCCTGCATCGTGACCACTCGGTCGATGCCGCCTCGGGGCTTGCCTTCGACGAGGCCATGGCCCAGCTTGCCGGTCTGCCCGAGCTCCCCCAGGCGCACCTGCGCCTCTACGACTATGCCGATCATGCGGTCCTGGTCGGTCGCTACCAGCGCCTCGAGGATGAGGTGGACCTGGCCATGGCGCTTGCCCTGGGCGTGACGGTCAACCGCCGGCCGACCGGTGGCGGGGCGATACTCATGGGTGGTGACCAGCTGGGCGTGGCCCTGGCGGTTCCCATGGCCACCTTCCCGACACCGAGGCAGGGAATGTCCCAGTTCGCCGGAGGGGTCATCGCCGCGCTTGCCTCCCTTGGCGTCAAGGCCGAGATGCGGGGCAAGAACGACATCGAAGTCGAGGGGCGGAAGATCGCCGGAGTGGGCTTCTGCCAGAGCGGCGACGGCCTGCTGTTCCACGCCAGCATCCTGGCGGACCTCGACACCGACCTGCTCCTCTCGCTGCTGCGCATTCCGCTGGCCAAGCTGGCGGCGCACGGCTCCGGCGCGGTCGAGGAGCGGATCACCACCCTGGCCGAGCTCGGTGCCCCACGCGCCGAGCTGGAGCAGGCGCTCATCGAATCCTTTTCCTCGATGCTCGGCCTCGCCGTTTCCGAGGCCGAGGGGCGCGATTGCGTGGAGCGCCGGGCTCTCGTCCTTGCCGAGGAGCGCTACTCCAGCGAGGCCTGGCTCTTCGCCCAGGGCGCCGCAGCCGCCGGCGAGCTCGCCGTCGAGGTACGCAGCACCCAGGGGACCCTGCGCATAATCGCCGCCACCCAGGGGGACGTCATCAAGTCCGCGGTGGTGGCCGGGGACTTCAACGAGGTGACCCCGGAGCTGCGCTCCCTCGAGGAGGCGCTGCGCTGGTCTGTTCTCGAGCCCGGAGCACTCAGCCGCGGGCTCGCCGCGGCCCCCGGGGTGTCCGCGCTCGTGGCTCCCGAGGAGCTGGCCGCAGCGCTGTGCGACGCCCATTCCGGCCGGATGGCCGTCGCCGGCCCCCGCCGCATCGGATCCTGCTACATACCCGAGGAGATAACCCTGTGAGCTTGTTGGAGAACCCGACCCGTCCCGTCACCTTGCGCCGGGCAGGCGAGAAGGTCGAAGGCGCCCAGATCTCGCCCGATTGGGTACGGATCTCGGCCGCCTCGGCCATCGCGCTGCAGTTCCGCTCAGGGCGCTTCTCGAGGGACTTCGCCTTCGGGGGAATCAACCTCCTCCTCAACTACGAGGATGGCTGCCGCAGCGACTGCTCCTACTGCGGCCTGGCCCGCACCCGTCCCGGCGACTACGAGGACAAGTCCTTCATCCGCGTGGAGTGGCCGCTGTTCCGCACCGAGGAGCTGGTGGAGCGCATGGCCGAGAAGGAGGCCAGCCTGACCAGGCTGTGCATCTCCATGGTGACCAGCCCCCTCGCCTACCGCGACACCGTCACCATAACCGAGGCCATCCGTTCCAAGGTTTCCACGCCCCTTTCCATCCTGGTGGCCCCGCCCACGCTGAACCGGCGCAAGCTGGAGCACTTTGCCGAGATCGGGGTGGACATGATCGGCATCGGCCTGGACGCCGTCACCGAGGAGCTCTTCCGCAGGCATCGCACCGAGGTGCCCGCCGGCGGGGCCGGTCTTTCGTGGGAGAAGTACTGGTCGGTGGTGAACGACTCGCGCGACATCTTCGGCCCCTGGAAGGTCAACTGCCACACGGTGGTGGGCCTGGGCGAGACCGACGCGGAGCTTATCGACCTTTTCTTCCGGCTACGGGAGAGGGAGATCTTCGCATATCTCTTCTGCTTCAACCCCGAGCCCGACAGCAGGCTGGGCCAGCACCCCAAGTCCTCCATCTCGAGGTGGCGGCGCATTCAGCTGGCCAAGCGGCTCATCGAGGAGAAGGGTTACCAGCGCCGTGCCTTCGACTTCGACTCGGACGGGTCGCTGCTGAACATCGACGCTCCCCGCGAGTCGGTGGAAGAGGTGGTGGAGGAGGGCATCGCCTTCATGACCGACGGCTGCCCCGGGGAGAACGGAGAGCCTGGGTGCACGCGGCCCTATGGCTCGTATCGCCCCACCGAGAGCTTCAGGGACTTCCCCTTCATGCCGGAGGGGCCGGACCTGCAGTTGATACGCGGAGAACTGGATCTGGATGGACTGATGGTGCAAGGAGGAAGTGACCGATGAAGATCGTTGTGGCGATGCGACAAATCGCCGACCTGGTGGAGGAGCTCGAGGTCGACGCCTCGGGCGCCGACATCGACAGGGAGTTCGTGAAGTTCGTCTCCAACGAGTGGGACGAGGCGGCCTTGGAGGAGGCGCTCTGCCTCAAGGAGGCCCACGGCGGGGAAGTGGTGGTGGTGGGTGTCGACGACGTCGACTTCGACCAGACGCTCTTCGGCGCTCTCGCCAAGGGTGCCGACCGGGCGGTGAAGCTCTCCTGCGGTTTCGAGGGCTGGATGCCCACCGCCGTACGGGCGGAGCTCCTGGCCCGCTGGCTGAAGGACGAGTCCTTCGACCTGGTGCTGACCGGTGTCCAGGCGGCCGACGACCTCGACGGCCAGCTGGCCGGGGTGCTCGGCGCCCGCCTCGGCCTGCCGCACGCGGCGGTGGTGGTCGGGCTCGAACCCGACGGGGACGGCTTCAAGGTCACCCAGGAGCTCGGAGGCGGCGTGACGCTGACCTCTCATGCAACCGGTCCGCTGGTGCTAGGCATCCAGGCCGCGCGGCAGGCCCCCCGCTATGTCCCCATCTCCCGCATCCGCCAGGCCATGTCGGCGGGTGGCATCGAGGAACTCGAGGTGGAGGCGCCCACCGCGAGGGCACCAAAGGTCACCAGACTTTTCGCACCCGAGGCCAAGGGCCGCGCCGAGATGCTGGGCGACAAGCCGTCCGAGGTGGCGGCGCGCATCGTGGAGCTGATCCGTGCCAAGGGCATAAGCGTTTCCTAGGAGGATTGAAATGGCAGAAAACGACGTCGTTGTCATAGCCGAGCGGGTGGTCGGCAGCCACCCGGATGTCACCTTCGAGCTTCTCGGCAAGGCCAAGGAGATCGCCTCCGCCCTGGGTGGCGAGGTGCACTGCCTGGTGGTCGGCTCGCCGGAGGGGCACGAGTGCCTGGGCGCAGCGGACCACCTCCACCTGGTGGAGGGTGAGCATCTCTGGCCCTACAACCCCCATGCCTGGGAGAGCGCCATCTCGGCGCTGCTATCCCAGCTGAAGCCGCGCCTGGTGCTGGCTTCCACCGGAACCGTGGGGATCGACCTGTGCGGCGCGTTGGCCGCCCAGTCCGGCTCCATGCTCGCATCCTACGTGGTCGATCTCTCGGTGGAAGGGGCCTCGCTGATGGCCGTCGCCCAGCTCTACGGGGGCAAGCTGATGGCCGAGTGCGACCTGGGCGAGGGACCGGCCTTCGTCACCGCCATCCCGGGCTCCTTCGCAGGGCACGCGGCACGCGTGGACGGTGTGGCCGACGCCACCTCCCACAGCCACGACGGAGCCGATGCGCGCATGCGCCACGTGGCCCTGACCGAGCCGGAAAAGACCGGGGTGGACATCACCTCCGAGGAGCTGCTGGTCTCGGTGGGACGTGGCATCGGCAGCCAGTCCAACATCGACTTGGCCCAGGAGCTGGCCGAGGTTCTGGGAGCGGGCCTGTCGGCGTCGCGCCCGGTCATAGACCAGGGTTGGCTGCCCAAGGCGCATCAGGTCGGCAAGTCGGGCAAGAAGGTGAAGCCCAAGATCTACCTGGCGCTCGGCATCTCGGGGGCACCCGAGCACCTGGAGGGCATGCGGCAGGCCGAGCTGATCATCGCCTGCAACACCGATGCCACGGCCCCCATATTCGAGGTTGCGCACTACGGGACCACGGCCGACCTGTTCGACCTGGTTCCCGAGATCCTGGACTTGATCGGGGGATAGCAAATGCTGTTGGCGGCGGTTGAGACCCGCAAGATCTTCGGGGGCACCACACATCTGGAGCGGGTCTTGTTCTACCTGCTCTCGCTGGTGGTGCTCGTCGTATTCTTCGCGGGGCTGGGCCTCAGGGTGAAAAAGTACATGGCGGGGCGGCCGCTGGACGCGGGCCGCTTCCGCCGTGCACGCGTACCCTTGGAGAAGCCGGGGGTTTCGGCCCCCATCCCTCTCGCCCAGACCGGGGTGGACATCGCCGCCAACCGTACGGTCAGCCGGCGCAACCACGCGGTGGGCGGGGCGCACCTGCTCCTCTTCTGGGGCTTTTTGGGGCTGCTGGCCGCGACCATCATCGTGGGCCTCGACTACGACGTCTACGGCAACCTGACCCGCATCTTCGGCGGCAAGGAGCTCTCCTTCTTCAAGGGGTGGTTCTACCTCGGCTACAACGCCGTCTTCGACACCGCCGGCCTGGCCGCCATCGTGGGAGCGGTCTGGCTGGCCGTGCGCCGCATCCGCGACACCAAGTCCTCGGTGGCTCTCGACTACACGCGGGCCCAGAAGCCCAAGAGCGGCTACTCGCGGGCGGCCATGACCGCGGGCGACCATCTCTTCATTTTCGGCCTGATACTGATCCTGTTCACCGGCATCCTGCTGCAAGGGCTGCGCATCGACGCGGCGGGCTTCCCGTCCTTCGAGCGCTGGACGTGGCTCGGCTACACGGTCGCGGTGGGCTTCGGGGCGCTGGGGCTGCACGGCTCGGCGGCGGGAAGCGCGCACTTCTGGCTGTGGTGGGTGCACATCCTGATGGCGCTGGCCTTCGTGGCCTATCTTCCCTTCTCCAAGGCGTTGCACATGATCTCCGCCCCCGCCAACCTGGCGGTGCGCGATCCCGGCAACACCCGCCGCCTGCCTTCGCCGCCAAGCGGGCATGCGGGATATCAGGACTTCGCCGACTTCACCTCCAAGGAGTTGCTCGGCTTCGACGCCTGCACCAAGTGCGGGCGCTGCCACGCGGTCTGCCCGGCGCGAACCGGGGGCGCGCCGCTCTCCCCCCGTGACCTCATCCTGGATCTGCGCCAGTACGCCGACCGCAAGCGGGGCATCCCCATGGTGCTCGACTGGGAGGAGCGTCCCGATCAGAGCGGCCCCAAGAACCTGGAAGGCCGCCTTGCCGGAGAGGTGATCGAGCCGGCCACGCTGTGGTCCTGCACCACCTGCATGGCCTGCGTGGAGATCTGCCCGGTCGGTATCGAGCACGTACCCACCATCGTCTCGCTGCGCCGCAGCCTGGTGGATGCGGGCGAGATGGATCCGACCCTGCAGTCGGCGCTGGAGAACATCGCCACCCAGGGCAACTCCTTCGGCAAGTCCTCACGCATGCGGGCGCGCTGGACCAAGGGCCTCGACGTGCCGATCCCGGACGCGCGCAAGGAGGAGGTCGAGTACCTCTGGTTCCTGGGTGACTTCGCCTCGTTCGACGAGCGCCTGCAGGAGATCTCGCGCACGCTGGCCCGGGTGCTCACCGCCAACGGCATCAGCTTCGGGATCCTCTACGAGGACGAGCGCAACGCGGGCAACGACGTGCGCCGGGCGGGCGAGGAGGGCCTCTTCGAGATGCTGGTGGAAAAGAATATGGAGGCCTTCTCCAAAGCCGGCTTCCAGAAGATCTTCACCACCGACCCGCACAGCTTCAACACCCTGCGCAACGAGTACCCCGCCTACGGCCTCGACAAGCCGGTGATGCACTACTCGGAGCTGCTCGCCTCCCTCATATCGGAGGGCCGGGTCTCGCTCTCCGGCCTGGGCCGGAAGGTCACCTACCACGACCCCTGCTACCTGGGCCGCTATAACCGGATCTTCGATGCGCCCCGCAGCGTGATCACCTCGGCGGGTTGCGAACTGGTGGAGATGCCGCGCAATCGGACCAACAGCTTTTGCTGTGGCGCGGGCGGTGGGCGGATCTGGATGGACGACTCGGTGCTGGCCGAGCGCCCAAGTGCCAACCGCATCCGCGAGGCGGCCGAGCTCGATGTGGGATACTTCGTGGTGGCCTGCCCCAAGGATTATGCGATGTTCTCCGACGCCGTCAAGTCCACGGGCAACGAGGATCGCATGAAGGTCGTCGACATCGTCGAACTCTTCGCCGAGGCCAGCGGTGAGCTGGCCCTGGCCGGTGCGGCCTCGGAGGAGGCTCCCGAATCATGATCGAGGAGGCCACCTGCGCTGCGGACGGATTCACGGGCAGCCCCCGGCAGCTGGTCGAACACTTCGACTCGGCGCACCCGGAGCTGGTCGAGATCGTCTCCGAGCGTGGCAACTGGTACTACGTGGTCCGCTGCCCCGCCTGCGACGAGACGCACCAACGCCAGATCCGGCGGGGGGCGGGCGCGGATTTCGCGGAGGAGTACCGGGAGGAGATCCGCGCCGTCGGCCTGGACATCCTGCTCGGGCATTACCTGGGAGAGCACGTCCTGGGTGGGGAGGAGGACCCCGCCTAGGCGGGGCCGCGACAGAGGGGCCGGCGAGCCGGCCAAGGAGGGTGAAGTTGGCGACACTGAACGGGTGCAACATCCCGGAGGAGCTCTACTACGTGGTGGAGAAGCACGTCTGGGCGCGCCCGGACGGAGCCGAGGTGGTGGTGGGACTCACCGACGTGGCCCAGAACATGGCCAAGACCATCATCTCCGTAACCGCCAAGGGCGCGGGCAAGCCCATCAAGCGCGGCAAGAGTGTCGCCACGGTGGAGAGCGGCAAATGGGTCGGCCCGGTCCCTTCCCCGGTGGAGGGGCAGGTGGTCGCCATCAACGACGCCCTGGTTGCCAATCCCGGGCTTTTGAACAGCGACCCCTATGGCGCGGGCTGGATCGCCCGCCTGGCCCCGGAGAACTGGGACGCCGACGCAGCCGAGCTGGTCACCGGGGGTGACGGGGTGGCCCAGTACCAGGCCTTCCTGGACTCCCAGGGGATCTCCTGTACGGAGTGATCGCAGATGGAGGTCTGGGCCGGCTGCGCATTTCCCGACGACGTCGTCTACGACCTCGATAGCGACACCTGGGTGCGCGAC
>JAJZNF010000178.1 GCA_021847985.1 Actinomycetes bacterium
CAGGCTGCCGCGAGTGGCACGCCCCGCAATAGCCACCACCATCCCTGTGCCGGGCTCGACTCCTACCGTCGTCCTGGATTCCGGGGCGAACTCGGACGTTATCGCCTCCTGGCTGGTGCAGTTCGCGGAGATGGGATCGGTGTATTCCAACGACGTGTTCGGCGTGGAGTCACCCAGGGTGGGCATCCTCTCCATCGGTGAGGAGAAGGGCAAGGGCAACGAGCTGGTCAAAGAGGCCTATCCTCTGCTCGAAGCCTGCGACCGTATCAACTTCATCGGCAATGTAGAGGGGCGCGACGTGATGAGCGACCGGGTGGACGTCGTCGTGTGCGACGGATACACGGGCAACATCGTTCTCAAGACCCTGGAAGGATCGCTGCGCGCTCTCGCCAAGGCGATCTTCGACCATTTGAGCGCAGGAGACGACGGTCAGGCCGTGGTCGACTTGGCGCTCCCCAAGCTCCTTCCGCTGATGGAGGAGCTGGACCCGGACAGCTACGGCGGCGCCATGCTCCTGGGAGTGGACGGGATCTGCATCATCTCCCACGGGTCCTCTTCCCCCAAGGCGATCTTCAATGCCATCGCCACCAGCATGCGTCTGGCCGATCACGGAATTCTTGGCAAGCTCACCAGTGCAGTCGGGTCCTAGCGGCCCGCTTCACCGTAACGAAAGTGGAGGTCAGGGTGTCTTCGGGCTCCAAGTACTCGTCCAAGGCGGAGATCCTCGAGTCGATCCGCAACAACCTCGCCGACATTCTGGAGATCGACCCCTCGTCGATCGGCGAAAACGCCTCATTCGCCGATGACCTCAACGCCGATTCGCTGGCTCTGATCGAGCTGGTGGAGGCGATGGAGGAGGAGTTCTCCGGAGGCGAACACACCTTCCGCATCGAGGACGAGGACCTCGAGGATCTCAAAACGGTCCGCGACGCCGTCAACTACGTCGCCGACAAGCTCGAAATCTCCCAGTAGCGCCGGTTTTGGGCAAGGGCCGGGACAACGCGGTCTGGACCAGCTTCAGGCCGCACCTCACCTTCAACCTGCTCGACCTTCTCGCCGAGGCCGCCGGAGATCGCGACCCGGATGGCGGACAGGGTGGGATCGGCTCGTACCTGGCCATAATGCCGTCGCTCAGGATCGCCCTCACGCACAAGTCTGCAGCGCTGGAGAACCCGGCGCTCGAGCACAACGAGCGCCTGGAGTTCCTGGGTGACGCCCTCCTGCAGGCCAGGGTCTCCGAGGCCCTCTTTACCCGCTACCAGGATCGCGACGAGGGCTATCTCACCGTTGCGCGATCGGCGCTCGTGAACACCGACTCTCTGGCCGCCATCGCCCGTGATCTCGGTCTTGACCAGCATCTGGTGCTCGGCCAGGGAGAGCGCAACAGCGGCGGCGCCAAGAAGCGCACCATCCTTGCCGGGGCCCTCGAGGCGGTGGTGGCCGCGATTTGGCTCGACGTGGGGCTCGAGGCGGCCGCCGCGGCCATCGACCGCACGGTTCTCGCCGATCTGGAGCGCCTGGACCTCGAGGTGCCGCTGGTAGATGCCAAGAGCCAGTTGCAGATCCATTTTGCCAAGGCCGGCCTGGCCGCGCCCCGCTACAGCGCAGAGATGACCGGGCCTCAGCACGCCCCGAAGTTCGTCGCCAGGGTGAGCCTGGAGGGCGGCGCCAGCTTCACCGGTCGAGGAGGCTCGAAGAAGGAGGCGGAGCAGCGCGCGGCGCGCGCTGCCCTCGACGCCCTGGCGGCGGGCGGCGCGAACCGTGCCTGAAGGGCCGGAGGTCGAGACCATCCGGCGCGGATTGGCGCGCGTCGCGCTCGACCGGCGCATTACGGCGTGCCGGTCCGATTCCAGCAGGGTCTTTCACGGCGCGGCCGCCACCGAGGCGCTGGCCCAGGTCCTGGTGGGCGCGAGCATTCACAGCCTCGGGCGTCACGGCAAGTTCCTCTTGGCCGACCTGGCGCGGGACGGCGAGGTGAGCGGGGCGGTGCTGATCCTGCACATGGGGATGAGCGGCCAGCTGCGCTCGAGCGCTCTCTCCGGAACCAGCGCCGCCGCCGACAAGCACGCTCACCTGGTCTTGTGCTTCGAGGACGGATCCGACGTGTCCTTCATCGACCCGCGGATGTTCGGCCGGGTGGAGCTGGGGGTGCGTCCCGGGCCGGGCGAACTTCCCGCCTCGCTCGCGCACCTCGGGCCGGACGCAATCGGCGCTCCCGATCCCTTGGCGCGCCTCGGAGAGCGCGCCCGGCGCAGCTCGGTGGCGATCAAGACCCTTTTGCTCGATCAGACCCTGGTGGCGGGGATCGGCAACATGTACGCGGACGAGATGCTCCATCGCGCCCGGTTGTTGCCCCGTAGGCCGGCGTCGACCTTGGGCGCGCCGGAGATGGCACGCCTGGGGAGCGCCTGCCGGGAGGTGCTGGCCGAAGCGGTCGAGCTGGGCGGTTCCAGCCTGGCGGACCGGACCTACCGGGACATCTCGGGCGAGCTGGGCTCCTTTCAAACCAAGCATCGCGTCTACGGCCGCGAGGGGGAGCCGTGCCTGGAGTGCGGCGAACCGGTCCGGCGCGAAGTGTTCGGGGGGCGTTCCAGCCACTACTGCCCCCGGTGCCAGAGCTGAAGGGGGACCCGACCCGAACCCGCCGCGGCGCCGGCGGCTCCGGGGCGGCGAGGCCAATAGTGGCCTCTGGGCAAGGCGACGGCCGCGAGCCGGGCGGTAGATTGCTACGTGACGCCCGCGCTTGCGGGCAGCAGGTTTCGGGGCCATGTTTGCGGGGTGGGTTTCGTTGAGATGCGGCCGGGCCCAGATGGCGCCAGCGCGATTGGCGAGCGTGGCATGCATCTGAAGTCGATTTCGATAAAAGGCTTCAAATCCTTCGCCGACGCGGTCGAGCTGCAGCTGACGCCGGGCATCAATGTCGTGGTCGGCCCGAACGGTTCCGGCAAGTCCAATATCGTCGACGCCATCTCCTGGGTGCTGGGCGCCCAGGCCCCCAAGGCGCTCCGCTCCTCCAAGATGGAGGAGGTTATATTCGCAGGGAACCAGGGGCGATCGGCATCTCGCTCCGCATCAGTGGAGATAATTCTCGACAACGCCTCCGGGCGCCTCGGGTCGGGAGGCTCCCAGGTGACCATCGCGCGCGAGCTGACCCGGGATGGCCAGTCGCGCTACGAGATCAACGGCCGCGAGTGCCGCCTCATCGACCTTCAGGAGCTCCTGGCGGACGCCGGGATAGGGCGGGGCCAGCACACCATCGTCTCGCAGGGGAGCCTCGAGAGTGTCCTGGACGCAAAGCCGGAGGAGAGGCGCCTGGTGATCGAGGAGGCGGCCGGCATAGCCAAGTATCGCCGGCGGCAGGAGCGCACACGGCGACGTATGGAGGTTGTCGACGCCGAGTTCGAGCGTGCCTCCGAGGCTTCGCGGGAACTCAAGAAGCGCATAAGGCCCCTCGAGCGCCAGGCCGAGGCGGCCAAGCGTCACCTGGACCTCAAGGATGAGATTTCCCAGCTGAAGGGGTATTTGCTGGGCGAGGAGTATCGTCGCCACCTGGAGGAGAGCCGATCCGAGCAGGCCAAGGTGGAGACGCTGGCGGCCGGTCTGAGCGAGATCGAGACTCAGCTGGGTGCCATGCGCGCGCGCCGCGACGAGCTCGGTGACGGAGCCACCGAAGACGAAGGCATGGCCGACTCGGAGAGGCTGCGCCGGACGGGGGAGCTCCGGGGCCGCTTCGCGCGCGCGGCGCTCCTCGCGCGCGAGCGTCGACGCCGGCTGGAGGAGCGCCTCGCCACGTTGGGCGACGATTCGCGCGAGCGTGCGCTCGCGGGCCAACTCGCCGCCCTGAGATCGGAGAAGGAGCGCCTGGAGGCCGAGGTTCTGGGCATCGGCCCCGCCCTCGAGGAGCTCGAGGAGGAGGAGCGCCGGCTCGACGCCTCCGGTCTGCAGGCCTCGGCGGCCTCGGTGCGGGAGCTCGAGGCCACGGAGCGCAGGCTCACGGAAGCGGCCCGGCAGGCCTCCAATGCCAGGGCACGGGCGCTGCAGGCGGCGGAGTCGGCCACCGGCTCCGCACAGGCGGCCCGGAAGCGGATCGCAAAGTTGGCCGAGCAACTCGCCCAAGGTCGCGAGTCCCTCGAACCATTGCGCGAAAGGCAAATGCGGCTATCGAACGAGCTCGAGGAGGCGGGATACGGGCTCGAGGAGGATCGAGCGGCGCTCGCCGAATTGACGGAGGCGGAGGCCCTGGCGGCGAAGGAGCTCTCCGCCGCCCAGGCGGAGGAGGCGGCGGCGAACGCGGTGCTGGACGCCTTGGCCCGCGCGGCGGCTTCGATGTATGCCGGCTCGCATCTGGAGCTGGCGCGGCAGGTGGCCGAGCCGCTGGGTGTCCTCATCGAACTGTTGGACATCGAGCCCGGCTTCGAGAAGGCGGTGGAGGCAGCCCTGGCGCCCTGGGGAAGGGCGGTGGTCCAAAAGGACATGGGCGCCGCAAAGGCGAGCTTCAAGGCCATCAGAGGGGCTTCGGCACGGGCCTTGGTGGTGGGAGCCATCTCCGCGCCGGCTTGGGGAGCCGACCCCGGAGTCGCGCCGGAGGGGGCGCGGCCGGTCTCGGACTTCGTGCATGGTGCCCATACGGCGATTGTGGACCTGGTCGGCTGGCTCCTGCGGGGGGCCTATGTCGCGCCTGAAGGGGACGAGGGGCTGTGGATCGGCCTGGAGCCCGGCGTCCGCCTCGTCACCCCCGCGGGCGATCGGTCCAGCGCCGTCGGGTTCGAAGCCGTCTCGGGAAGCGAGGTCGTGACCCGGCGCACCCAAACCGAAGCCTCCGAGCGGGCCGCCCTGGCCGCGGAGCGCCTGGCAACCGCGGCGGCCGCGCACCGCGCCGCACTCGGCAACCGCGGCGCCCTCGAGCGCCGGGTGCGGGAGCGCGAGGCGGCCGTGGAGCGGGCGCGCAGGGAGGCGGCGACCGCTCTTGGGGCCCTTGAGCGGCAAAGCGCTCTGGTCGAGAGCCTCGCGGCCCAAGTCGAGGAGGCCGACGAAGTCCTGGAGCGCGCCAGCCGGGAGGAGGCCGGGGCCTCCGAAGCGCTGCGGCCCTTGGATCAGGAGCTCTCGGCGCAGGAAGCCGAGCTCCTGGAGGTTCGCCGGAGGCTGGATGGAATGCGCCGCGAGGCAGCCCGGATCTCCGAAGCCATGGCCATGGCCAAGGCCCGCCGCTCCGCCATCGAGGTGCGCGCGGCCAGGCTGTGGGAGCGCCTCAAGCAGGTGGACACCCAGATCGCCACGACCGAGTCCGAGGCGGCGGCCGAAAATGAGAGCCGGGAGCGGAACCTCGCCGAAGCACAGGGACTGCGCGCAAGGCTTTCCCGGCTCGTCGCGCTGGAGGAGCGCGCTGCGGCGGGCGAGAGCGAGCTGCTCGGTCTGGAGTCGGAGCTGCGTTCGGTCATCGAAGAGCGCCAGAAGCGGCGTAGCGCACTCAAGGAGGAGTCCGCCCGCCTCGCCGCGGAGATCGACCGCCTCTCCTACCGGAGGCACCTGCTCGAGCAGGATTCGGCGGCAGCCCAGGTGAGGCTCCGGGAGAGCCAGGTGCGATCCCAGGTCATGCAGGAACGAATCTGGCGTGAACTCGAGATCGACCCGGAGGTGGCGAGACAGATACCCATCCTGCCGGGCCTGGACCCGCAGGAGGCTCCCGAGCACCTGCGCAGGCTCGAGGAGGAGCTGGCCCGGATGGGGCCGATAAACCAGCTGGCCCAAGTCGAGCTGGCCGAACTGAGCGAGCAGCAACGGTTCCTCGACTCCCAGCTAGAGGATGTGGCCTCCTCGCGCAACGAGCTTCGTTCCCTCGACCGTGAGATAACCCGGGAGATGCGAAGCGTCTTCCTGGCGGCCCTGGGGGATGTGTCGGCACACTTTACCGACACCTTCGACCTGCTCTTTCCGGGCGGCCGGGCGGAGGTGGTGCTGATGGACCCCTCGGACCCGCTCGCCTCGGGGCTGGATTTCTCGCTCTCGATACCCGGCAAATCGGTGCGGAGCATCAACCTTCTCTCCGGTGGGGAGCGCTCCTTGGTGGCCCTCGGTTTTCTTATCGCCGTCTTCTCCTCCCGGCCTTCACCCTTCTACATCCTCGACGAGGTGGAGGCCGCCCTGGACGACCTCTCCCTGTCGCGTCTTCTGGCGCTGCTGGAGGCATTCGGCGGCCACGCCCAGCTCGTGATCATCTCCCACCAGAAGCGCACCATGGAGATAGCCCACAACCTCTTCGGGGTCTCGATGAACGGCGACGGCGCAACCCGGGTGGTGGTCGACCGTCTCGCTGAACGGCAGCTGCGCATCTACGGCACTTCGTAGGCGGTTCCGCAGCTCCTACACTTGTTTTCACCATGCAAAGCGCACAAGTCATCCTTTTGGTAGTGGTCCTCGCCCTGATCGTCGGGGGAGTCGTCCTGGTCGGCACCCGCTCGAGGCGCCGCGGAGCGGGCCTCGAGGCGCCCAAGCCGCTTTCCGCCTCACGCGCCCCCGCCGCTCCGGCCCCGCCGACGGAGAGGGGGGTGGCGGTCCCGACCAAAGGTGGGCTGATCACCGGGCCTGAGCCGGCTCCCGAGGAGCTCGATCTGCAAGCCGAGGAGAAGCTCACCCCCGAGCCGCCTGCCTCGATCCAGGAGGGCCTGAAGCGCTCACGCCGCCCCTTTTCCGCCGCTATCGGGGGGATGTTCAAGCGCAACGCCATAGAGGAGAGCTTCTGGGGGGAGGTGGAGGATTCCTTGATCCTCTCCGACGTGGGACTGGATCAGGCGACGCGTATCGTCGAGGCGGCCAGGGAGCGGGTCCGGCGTGAGCGTATCTCGGACCCTGAGGCGGCTCTGGGGGCCATCCGCGGGGCCATGCTGGAGGCTCTCTCCCATGCGGACCGCTCGCTGGTGGTCGAGGGAGAGCGCCCGGTGGTATGGCTATTCGTGGGCGTGAACGGAGTGGGCAAGACGACGACCATCGGCAAGGTGGCAAATCAGATGGGCGCCGAGGGCAAGAGCGTCCTGCTCGCTGCAGCCGACACCTTCCGCGCCGCGGCCGCCGATCAGCTCTCGCTTTGGGCCGAGCGCTCGGGTGCGGAGATCGTTCGGGGCGCGGCGGGCGGCGATCCCGCGTCGGTCCTCTTCGATGCCATCTCCTCCGCGCGGGCCAAGGGCACGGACCTGGTGCTGGGGGACACCGCCGGAAGGCTGCACAACAAGTTCAACCTCATCGAGGAGCTGAAGAAGATCTACCGAACCGTGGAGAAGGCCCAGGGGACCCTGGGCGAGGTGCTGCTGGTGCTGGATGCGACCGTCGGGCAGAATGGCCTTGCTCAGGCCAAGGTCTTTTCCGAGGCGGTTGGCGTGACTGGCGTGGTACTGACCAAGCTGGACGGATCTGCCAAGGGGGGCATCGCATTCGCCATCGAGGAGACGTTCAGGATACCGGTGAAGCTGGT
>JAJZNF010000323.1 GCA_021847985.1 Actinomycetes bacterium
ACGGATCTCAGAATAAGTACCGAATTTCTACCACCGAGAGTCTTGAGGCGCTCGCGCGCCGGGTGATGTCCACTCCTTTTCGAAACGGAGTCGGCCCGCTGATCAGGCAAGTGCATGCCCCGCCCCGAGGGGCGCGGCGGACTTTAGGCTGTATTCATATGGATCAGCCAATACACCGCGCCCTCGGTCTCACGGACGAAGAACTCACCATGATCGAGGAGATTCTGGGTCGCGAGCCAAACTACGTCGAACTGGCCATGTATTCGGTGATGTGGTCCGAACACTGTTCCTACAAGTCCTCGCGCCTGCACCTGCGGCGGCTCCCGTCGAAGGGTGAGAAGGTCCTGGTGGGCCCGGGCGAGAACGCGGGCGTGATCGACGCCGGCGATGGGATTGCCGTGGCCATCCGCATGGAATCCCACAACCACCCTTCTGCGATCGAGCCTTATCAGGGCGCGGCCACCGGCGTCGGCGGGATCCTGCGGGACATCTTCACCATGGGCGCGAGGCCCATCGCTCTCCTCGACAGCCTGCGCATGGGAGAGGCGTCCGACCCGCGGAACCGCTACATCTACAACGGCGTGGTCGCCGGCATCTCCGGATATGGGAACGCGGTGGGAGTGCCGACGGTCGGAGGCGAGATCGTCTTCGATCCGACCTATGACTCGAATCCGCTTGTGAACGTAGCCGCAGTTGGGGTGCTGCCGGTCGACAAGATCGTCCTTGCCCGAGCCGAAGGTGTCGGGAACCAGGTCATACTGCTGGGAGCCCCAACCGGAAGGGATGGCATCGGAGGCGTATCGGTGCTTGCCTCCGCGGGCTTCGGCTCCGAGGTGGACTCCAGCAAGCGGCCGAGTGTCCAGGTCGGCGACCCCTACGAGGAGAAGCGCCTGATAGAGGCTTGTCTGGAGTTGTTGGACGCCAAGCTGGTGGTGGGAATCCAGGACCTGGGCGGCGCCGGTCTGAGCTGTGCCAGCTCGGAGACCGCTGCAAACGCGGGCCTGGGCATGGACGTGCACGTGGAGAACGTGCCCCGGCGCGAGGCCAACATGGAGCCGTTTGAGGTGATGACCTCGGAGTCCCAGGAGCGGATGCTTGCCATCGTGACTCCGCAAAACGTCCCTGCGGTTCTCGCCATCGCACAGAAGTGGGAGATCCCCGCCGCCGTGGTCGGAATCGTCACCGAACCAGTGACCTTCCGCGGGCAGGAGGGCGTGGGGATGCTCCGCATCTTCGACAACGGCCGGCTCGTCGCGGAAGTGCCCGCCAAGTCGCTCGCCGACGGCGCCCCGGTCTACGATCGCCCGCGGGCGCGGCCGGAGGGGTTCGAGGAGCGCGCCGCCCAGGATCCGACCGATGCCTGCCGGCAGGTTGACGTCGCGGCGGAGCTCGCGAAGATGGTCTTCGACCCCAAGGAGATCTACAGCCAATACGACCACCAGCTCTTCCTTAATACCGTGGTGGGACCCGGCGCCAACGCCACGTTGTTGCGGCTCTCCTCGCCGGAGATCGGCTACTCGCGGAAGGGGATCGGGCTCTCGGCCGACGGCAACTCCCGCTGGTGCGCGCTCGATCCACGCCGTGGTTCCGAGCTCGTGGTGGCCGAGTCGGCCCTGAATGTGGCTCTGGTCGGGGCTGTTCCAACCTGCATGGTCGACTGCCTTAACTTCGGCAACCCTGAGAATCCCGAGGTCATGTGGGAGCTTTCGGAGTCAATCGACGGGATTGCCAAGGCCTCTACCGAACTTGGCGTTCCTGTGGTTGGAGGCAACGTGAGCCTCTACAACGAGGCTCGCGGACGCAACATCGAGCCGACGCCGGTCTTGACCACCCTGGGGCTGGTCGACGAGGTGAAGGTTGTGCCACCCGCGAGGCGGTACCGAAGCGGGGATGTGCTCGTGCTGGTGGGCGAGACCGAGGCCAATCTCGCAGGTTCGCGCCTCGCCTGGGTGAATCTCGGGCTGAGGGGCGGGGTGCTGCCGTACCTGGACTACGAGCGGCACCAGAAGTTGATCGACACCGTTGTCGAGCTGGTTCGCGACGCCGGCACGTTCTCCGTCTCCGCCATCTCCGACGTGTCCGACGGTGGGCTTGCCCTGTGCCTCTTCGAGATGGCGAGGGCCTCCGGACTCGGCTTCGAGTTGGACGCTATCGGCGGCGACCCGGTCGTCGAACTCTTCTCGGAGTCGCCGTCCCGCGTGGTCGTGGCCACCTCGGCGCCTGACAAGGTTGTCTCCCACTTTGCCGCCGCGGGGCTTCCGGCTCGAGCGATAGGGCGCGTGACGGACTCCAAGGACGCCTCCTTCTGGGCCGGCGTGCACCTCGCCATCTGATTTGCACCGGCCGACCTCGCGAGGCCGTCCGCGTGGGCGATCAGGAGACGATTAGTTCGGCCAGGGCATGGCCCGGCACCGGGCATATGTAACGTAGGTGCCTGAGTGGTCGGCGCTGACGTTGACGGTCTGCTCGGGTGCGCCGGCCGTGGTGGCATCGCCCAGGAACCGCGCCGCGTCGCCGAGCGCGAATGTCCTTGTGAGTGGTTGCATGACTGCTTTTCTTTCCGGCGATAGCCCGAAAACAGGGTGGGTACTTCCCAGACGGGACGGCCAAGACGAAAACGTCCCTCGTTTCGCGGACTTCATTCCCGGGGTCCTTCTTTGGCGGCTGTCATGCGGCGAATGCCGGGCGCCCGATGGTGCCCGGTGCGGACCTGGAAGGCATGCCCGCCTCTCTGGCCGCTACTTGCCCGCCCCGCGCCTCGCCGGGAGCAGTTTTGCCCGCTCCTTCAGCTCCGCCAGCGCCTCGTCAGGCACGCGCAGGTCGCCTTGGCCGATGCCCACCTGAAGGTCCGGCTTGTAGATGCCGTGGAAATCGCTTCCTCCGGTCGCCACGATCGAAAGCGACCGGGCCAGCGAGGCAAGCCTCTTGCGGCGCACCTCGTCGTAGCGGCCGTAGTAGGCCTCGATGCCGGCGAGGCCTCGTTCGACCCAGCGCTCGATGTAGGTCGGCATCATGGCTTCGTCACTGGTGATGCTGTAGGGGTGCGCGAGCACCGGCAGCCCACCTGAGGCGAGCGCGAGGTCGATCATCTCCTCGGGCTCGTATGTGATCTTGTGCACGTAGAAAGGCTTGCCCTTTTCCAGGTAGACGTCGAAGGCCTCCTGCAGCGAGGAGACCACACCTTTCTTCATCAGGAGGCGCGCGAAGTGTGGCTTGCCCAGCCCCCCTCCGCCGCCCTCTTCGGCGAGCTCCTCGTAGGTGATATCGATCCCGGCGTCGTTCATGAGCGCGATGATCTTGCGGTTCCGCTCCTCCCTCGCCATCTGCATCTCCACCAGGGTTCCGGCGATCGGTGTCGAGCGCTGGTCAACGAAGTAGACGAGCATGTGCATCGTGCCGACCGACCAGTGACAGGAGACCTCTACACCGGGGACGAACTCGATATCGAGTTCGTCGGCGCGGGATCGGGCCTCGTTGAGCCCGTCAAAGCGATCGTGATCCGTCAAAGCCACGGCGGAGAGCCCGGCCTCCTTTGCGAGCTCTACTACGCGGGCAGGCGATTCAGAACCATCGGAGATGCGTGAGTGCGTGTGAAGGTCTATCATCGTTGCCTGCCTTGGGCGGGTATCCTTAATAAGCAAGAGACGTTTTTGGCGCGCTGTGTCGAGTGACTAGATTCTATTGGACAGCGTCCAAGCCGTTGTTAGGGATGCACATTTGGCCTTCCCTCTCGCACCGTATGCAGCCATTGCACTCGACTTGCCATGCAGCCGAGGTGTGGTCGTGCAAAGGTTGCAGGAGGGGTGTCGCGCCTAG
The DNA here is from genome assembly GCA_021847985.1 of Actinomycetes bacterium. Classification (GTDB taxonomy): domain Bacteria; phylum Actinomycetota; class Acidimicrobiia; order Acidimicrobiales; family Acidimicrobiaceae; genus Acidithrix. The sequence continues at coordinate 3,817 of JAJZNF010000323.1, forward strand.
GGCGAGCTGGAGTTGAGGATGGAAACCAACCGAGACTGCGCGGGGGACCATTGCGTCCCCCTTCCGGCCCGTCTGGAAAATCCGGACAGGCCGGATCGCCCCGAGGAGGCTTGCGGAGTCTTCGGAATCCGCGTGGCCCCGGGTGCCCGCTCGGTCTCCCACGCCACCTACGACGGCCTTTACGCCCTCCAGCATCGCGGCCAGGAATCCGCCGGGATGGCCGTTTCGGATGGCACCTCCATCACCGTCGTGAAGAACATGGGCCTGGTCAGCAACGTCTTCGATGACCGGACGCTTCTTTCACTGCCCGGCTACCTGGCCATCGGCCATACCCGCTACTCGACCACCGGGTCCTCCACTTGGGGCAACGCCCAGCCGGTGTTCCGCTCCGTGGCGGATTCCGGCATTGCCCTTGGGCACAACGGCAATCTCACCAACACCGCCGAGCTCGAGGAAGACCTGGGCGTGGCAGCAGAGGATATGCGCACCGATTCGGACCTGGTCGCCCATTATCTCGCTCAGGAGATCAAGAAGCGCCTTCCCTCCGAAGACATGAGGAAGGGCTACAGGAATCATCCCGAAGTTCTAGTGGAAGCGCTGGGCGTGGTTCTTCCCGAGCTGAGGGGAGCCTTCTCGCTGGTGATCATGGACCAGGACCGCTTGGTGGGAGTCAGGGATCCGCACGGCTTCCGCCCGCTGTGCATCGGGGCGCTCGACGGCGGATACGTGATCGCATCCGAGTCGCCCGCCTTGGACGTTGTCGGGGCCACTTTCATCCGAGAGGTCGAGCCCGGCGAGATGGTGCTCATCGACGCCCAGGGCGTACATTCCAGCCACCCCTTCCCCGAATCCGCGATCGAGCCTCGGCTGTGCATCTTCGAGTTCGTCTACTTTGCAAGGCCGGACGCGCTCCTGCTCGGGCAGGAGGTCTACGGCACCAGGCGCCGGATGGGGGAGTTCTTGGCCCGCTCCGCCCCGGCGGAGGCGGACCTTGTCATGGGTGTCCCGGACTCGGGCGTTCCCGCGGCCGTCGGCTTCGCCGAGGCGAGCGGCATCCCGTTTGGGCAGGGCTTGGTCAAGAACCGCTACATTGGCCGCACCTTCATATCGCCTGACCCTGCCTCCCGAGTGGACGCAGTTCGGCGGAAGCTTAACGTGCTGAGGGACAACATCCGGGGGAAGCGCCTCGTCGTGGTGGACGACTCGATCGTGCGGGGCACCACCACCAAGTCGATGGTGCACCTGTTGCGCGAGTCCGGAGCGACGGAGGTGCACCTGCGCATTTCCTCACCGCCCTACAAGTGGCCCTGTTTTTACGGCATCGATACCCCGTCCCGGCCGGAACTCCTCGCCGCCAATCGCAGCATCGAGGAGATTCGTGACTTTCTCGGCGTCGACTCCATCGCATACCTCGAGCTCGACGATCTGAAGGCCGCCATCGGCCGGGGAACCAGTGGATATTGCGACGCGTGCTTGACCGGGCGTTACCCGGTCAGCATCCCCGTCGATCTCGGCCAGGTGGCCGCGGCGGCGCCCGCTCCGCTGCCATGAACCCCGGCGGAGCTGAAAAGGAACCCTCGGGCCTGAGCTACGCGGTCTCCGGAGTGGATATCGCCGAGGGCGAACTCGCCGTCGAGCGAATACGCCGGTCGGTTGCCGCCACCTCCATTCCAGGAGTGCTCTCCTCCATCGGCGGCTTCGGCGGCCTCTTCCAGCTGGACACGGCAGGCTATCGGGAGCCGGTGCTGGTCTCGTCCACTGACGGCGTCGGCACCAAGGCGTATCTGGCCTCCCTTGCTCGCCGCTACTCCACCATTGGCATCGACCTGGTGGCGATGTGTGTGGACGACATAGCCGTGCTGGGGGCAAAGCCACTCTTCCTTCTTGACTACCTCTCCGTCGGTCGCCTGGAGTCCTCCGTGGCCGCGGACATCGTCGAAGGTGTCGCCGCCGGGGCTCGCCAGTGCGGGGCGGCCCTCATAGGTGGCGAAATGGCGGAGCACCCCGGTTCCATGCCCGACGGCCATTTCGATCTTGCCGGCTTCGTGGTGGGGGTGGCGGAGAAGAGCGAGCTGTGGGGTCCCGATCGCGTGAGCCAGGGCGACATTGTGGTCGGCATCGATTCCCCGAACCTGCGTTCGAACGGCTTCAGCCTCGCCCGCCGCGCGCTGTTCGGATCGCTCTCGGATCCCGGCGCGAGTGCGGCCGATCACGAGCGCTTCCTGGAACTCGCGAACGAGCCGGGAAGCCGACCGGGCGCCACCATCCTGGACGAACTGCTCGACCCAAGCGTTCTTTACTCTCCGGTGCTCCAGGCTCTGGCCGGCGAACTGGAGATCAAGGCAGCCGCCCACATAACCGGAGGTGGGCTTGTCTCAAACCTCTCACGAGCGCTTCCCGAGGGTTTGACGGCCTCCATCGACTTCGCATCCTGGGAGGTGCCGGGGATTTTCCGTGTCATCCAGGAGCGCGGCGGGATCGCCACCGGGGAGATGCGCCGCGTCTTCAACATGGGCATAGGGATGGCGCTCGTAGTGGGGCCCGGCATTGCCCCCTTGGTACTTCCCGCGCTCGAGCGCATGGGGAGGCGCGGATTCGTAATCGGCGAGATAGTCAGGGAGCGGAGGAATTGAACGGCCACGGCCTGTCGTCAGATGAGCTCGCGTATCCGCGCACTTTTGCGGAAGCGGAGGCGCTGTCGGACCAGCGGCTCAAGGAGATGCTGGTAGCCCACTTGAGTCGTCATTCGGTACTGCGCGGCGATTTCGTCCTCAAGTCGGGACGCACGAGCGGCTGGTTCATCGACGCGAAAAAGACCGCGTGCGACCCGGCGGGCCAGATCCTGGTGGCGGCGCTGATGCTGCGCGTCATTCCTGCCGGGGTGGACGGCATAGGCGGGCTGACCATGGGTGCGGATCCCGTCGCATTCACGACGGCGGCCATCTCCTCGGCCGCGGGCCGGCCGCTCTACTCCTTCAGCGTGCGCAAGGAGGCAAAGGATCACGGGGCTGGTGGCCGAATCGCGGGCATCGTCCGTCCGGGAACCCGCGTGGTCATCACCGAGGATGCAGTCACCCGTGGAACCTCGATCATGGAGGCGGTGAACGTGGCCCGTGAAGCCGGAGCCGAAGTGGCAATGGTGACCGCCATGGTGGATCGCGGCGGCACGGTGGCCGGCATCGTCGGCGAGCACGGGATCCCCTTCGTCCCGCTCGTGACCGCCGAGGATCTCGGTTTCGCCTACGAGGGCGCTTGACGTCTTCGGTTCGTTAGGATCGCTGAGTCCCGTTAGCCTTCGCGCTTCCAGGACCCCCTTCCGATCGTCTCGCCCGGAATCCCGGTCGACGGATTCCGCAGCCAGCACCGTTTTTTCAGGCAATTCGCCGGTTTGCCTTGCGGCGCCCCATCCCCGTGTGTACCCTCATTTCAGAGATGTGAATCATCTCTCAAAAATAAGGGGGATAGACGTGTTCTCACGTTCTCGCAAGCTGGGGGTCATGGCCGGCTTAGCCAGCCTGACATTGGTTGCGGCCGCATGCGGCTCTTCCAGCCCGGCCTCTTCATCGGCAACAACCACCGCGGCGCCCGCCAACAACACTCCGGTCAAGATCGGGATGGTCACCGAGC
>JAJZNF010000001.1 GCA_021847985.1 Actinomycetes bacterium
CGCCGTCCCGGCCGCGTGAACAACCAGATTCGCCATTTTCCCGCCTCCTAGCCCGCCGGCAGCTCGTCCGCTACCGCGCCGGAGGCGATGGCCGCCGCCTCCAGAAGCGCACGCGCCTTGTTGTCGCACTCCGCATCTTCGCCGGAGGGATCCGAGTCATACACTATCCCCGCTCCTGCCTGCAGGTGGGCCCTGCCGCCGGGCTCGACGAACAGGGTTCGGATGGCGATGGCCACATCCATGTTCCCGGCCAGGTCGAAATATCCCACCACCCCGGCATAAGGTCCGCGCTTCACCGGCTCCAGGTCGTTGATGATCTCCATGGCGCGCACCTTGGGCGCGCCCGAGACGGTTCCGGCCGGCATCGTGGCACGCAGGACGTCCACCATCGAGACCTCATCGCGCCTGGTCGCCGAGACCTGGGAGGTTAGATGCATCACGCGCGAATAGCGCTCCAGGGTCATCAGCTCGTCGATGCTCTCGCTCCCGAACTCGCTGACCCTGCCCAGATCATTGCGCGCCAGGTCCACCAGCATCACGTGCTCGGCCAGCTCCTTCGGGTGCTCGGCCAGCTCGGCGGCCAGCCTGCGGTCCTCCTCGTCGCTGGCGCCGCGGGGCCGCGTGCCCGCGATGGGGCGCGAGACGACGCGCCTGCCCTCGACGCGGACCAGCGGCTCAGGGGAGGAGCCTGCCACCTTGATGCGCGGGAAATCGAGGAAATACATATACGGAGAGGGGTTCTTCAGCCTGAGCACCCGGTAGAAGGTGAACGGATCGCAGCCCAGGTCGAAGGAGTAGCGCTTGGAGAGCACCACCTGGAAGATGTCACCCGCCAGGATGTGCTCCTTGGCGGCGCCGACCGCGTCCCGGTAGCCCCGGGAGGAGATGGAGGCTAAGAGATTGGCGGGTGCCGCCGGCGGGTCGGCCGGCAGCTTCAGGCCCTGGCGGACGGCCGAGGCCAGCCGGCTCTCCATGGAGTCGAGGCGCCCCAGCGCCTCGGTGTAGAGGTCGTCCAGGCGCTCGGAGCCGCAGCCGGGCTCGACCAGGGTGTTGGCGACCAGGAAGATTCGCTGGGAGAGGTGGTCGAAGCAGGCGATGTCCCCGATCAGGGCCATCTCCGCGTCCGGAAAGCCCACCGGGTCCGGGTTGGGAGTGGGAAGGTCCTCGATCTCGCGCACCACGTCGTAGCCGATGAACCCCACGAACCCGCTCTGCAGCGGTCCCAGATCGGGGTGGCTCGGCCCCGAGAGAGCCTCCAGCATTGCCTCCAGGGCGCCCAGGAAGCCGGGCTTCGAGCGGCCGTCAAAGACGGAGGCCAGCCAGTCCGAGCCGGAGGACAGCGCCACCTCGCCCCCCTCCAGGCTCAGCGACGCCAACGGGTTGGACCCCACGAAGGAGTACCTCGACCAGCGCTCGCCCCGCTCCACCGACTCGAGAAGAAAGGAGTGGCGCCCCTGGGTGGCGAGCGCCCGATAGAGGGCGACCGGGGTGAGCTCGTCGGCGAGCAGCTCGCGGAAGACCGGGACCATCCTCGCGCCCCGGGCCGCCTCGGCAAAGGCCTCCCGGCTCATGGATCCGCTGCGTATGCCGGCCACGGTCACGCCTCCCGTCAGCCGAGCTCTATCTCACGGAAGAAGCAGGTGCGGTTGCCGGTGTGGCAGGCGCCCTTGCCGTGCTGGACGACGCGCACCAGCAGGGTGTCGCCGTCACAGTCGTAGTAGAGGGAGCGTACATCCTGTATGTCGCCGGAGGTGTCCCCTTTGGCCCAGAGCTCACGGCGGCTGCGGGAGTAGAAGACCGTGCGGCGGCGCTCGACGGTGAGGCGGAGGGACTCCTCGTTCATCCAGGCCATCATCAGGACCTCGCCGGTCTCGTCCTCCTGGACGATGGCCGGCACCAGGCCGTCGGCGTTGAACTTGACTTCGCCGAGCACGGCCTCCAAGGCGGCGCTCACAGGTACAGCCCGGTCTCGGTGACGATGCGCTCGGAGGCGACCGCGTGTATGTCGCGCTCGCGCAGGATCAGGTAGTCCTCGCCCTGCACCTCGACCTCGTATCGGTCGTCGGGGCTGAAGAGCACCTGGTCCCCGGCGGCGATGGAGCGCACGGAAGGCCCGACCGCCACGACCTCGGCCCAGACCAGCCTCTTGGCCACCTGGGCCGTGGCCGGAATGAGAATCCCCGATCGGCTGTGCCTCTCGCCATCGCTGGCGGGAAGAGCCACCAGGAGACGGTCGGCGAGCATGGTGATCGGCTGTTTCCCCTTGTCTTCTGGCATCATTCGACTTTCTCGGCGCTGAATAAACCAGCCTAGCGTCGGGTCATGCCTCGGCTGATTGCGCCTGCACGGGGCCCGAAGGTGGCCGGACCGATACGCCCGCCTCCGCCAGCGCCTCCTTGACCTCGGCCACGGACAGCTCCCCGAAGTGGAAGACCGAGGCGGCCAGCAGGCCCGTCACCCCGGCGACTCGGGCGCCTTCCACGAAGTGGGCGGCGCTTCCCACGCCGCCCGAGGCGATCACCGGTATGTGCACGCGCTCGGTCACCGCGCGCAGCTGGGCCAGGTCGAAGCCGCCCTTGGTGCCGTCGGTGTCCATGGAGGTGAGAAGAAGCTCCCCCGCGCCCAGGCGCTCCCCCACCACCGCCCAGGTGACCAGGTCCAATCCGGTGGCCCTGCGCCCGCCATGGGTGTAGACCTCGAAGAAGCGGCCGTTGAAGCGGGCGTCGATGGCCAGCACCACGCACTGGGAGCCGAACTCCTCGGCGATCTCGGCGATAAGGGAAGGGCGCGCGATGGCGGCGGAATTCACCGAGACCTTGTCGGCCCCGGCACGCAACATGGCCCGCGCGTCCTCCACGCCGCGGATCCCGCCTCCCACCGTCAGGGGGACGAAGACCTCCCCGGCGGCCCGCTCGATCAACTCGATGGTGGTGGCACGCCCCTCGGACGAGGCGGTTATGTCCAAAAAGACCACTTCGTCGGCGCCGGAGCGGTCATAAAGGGCGGCCAGCTCCACCGGATCGCCGGCGTCGCGCAGCGAAACAAAGCGGGTGCCCTTGACCACCCTCCCCGCATCGATGTCGAGACATGGGATCACCCGAACCGCTTGCACAGTTCCACCGCCTCCTCGACCTTGAATCTGGCCTCTTGAATGGCCTTTCCGGAGATCGCCCCCCACAGGCCGGCTTCTCCCTCGCCTCCGATGGAGGCGAGCGACATCAGATCGGCCAAGCTGGAGACGCCTCCGCTGGCGACCAGGTCGACGCCCAGGCGATGGCAGAGATCCGCCAGTTCCGCGTAGGTCCCCACGTCCGGACCCGAGAGCATCCCATCCCGGGAGATGTCGGTGACCACCACCGCGGCCACGCCGGCCTTGGCCGCCGCCTTGACGGCGCTCCGAAGCTCCACGTCACTCTGCTCCTCCCAGCCCTCCAGGGCGCAGAGGCGCCGGTGGTCGACCCGGCGGTAATCGAGGCCCGCCGCGATGCGACCGGGGTGGGCGGCGCACATCTCTGCCAGGAAGGCGGGATCCCTGAGGGCCTTGGTGCCGATCACCATCCGCTCCACGCCGATGCCGGCCAGCTCGTCGGCGTCGGCGGCGCTGCGGATCCCGCCTCCCACCTCGAAGCGGGCGCCTCCGCGGGCCACCAGCTCCCCGATCAGGCCGCGATTGCTCCCACCCTTGTTCCGCGCCGCGTCCAAATCCACCAGATGTATCCAGACGGCGCCTGCCTCGATGAACCTGAGCACCTGCTCACCAGGGTCCCCGTAGTCCGTCACCTGGGCGTAGTCTCCCTTTACCAGCCGGACGGAGCGCCCGCCGAGAAGATCGATGGCAGGAACGAACTCCATCCTCAACCCTTTCCCGAGGCGATGCGCGCGAAGTTGGCAAGCAGCGCAAGGCCCACTCCGGATGACTTCTCCGGATGGAACTGGGTTGCGAACAGGCTCCCGCGCTCGATGGCCGCGGTGAACTCGCCGCAGTAGTCCGCGGCCGCCGAAGTCTCGGCGATCAACGGGGCCGCATACGAGTGCACGAAGTACATCCAGGGCTGAGGCCCAAGGCCCTCGAAGAGCGGTGAGGCCTCACCGAGCCCGGTCAGGCGCAGCCGGTTCCATTGCATCTGTGGAATGGGGAGGTCGCACTCGAAGCGCCGTATCACCCCGGGAAGGACGCCCAGGCCCTCGGCCTCGGGGGACTCCTCGGAGCCCTCGAAGAGGAGCTGAAGCCCCACGCAAACACCCAGGAGAGGGGTGCCGCCGGCCAGAGCGGCCCCGACCACCTCGTCGAAGCCGTAGCGGCGCATCTCGCGGGCACAGGCCCCGAAGGCCCCGACCCCGGGAAGCACCACCCCGGCAAAGTCCGCCGGATCGACGGCCTCGGTCACCAGCCGTGCCGGGGCACCGATGGCCGCCAGGGCCTTTGCAACCGATCCCAGGTTCCCGATGCCGTAGTCCAGGACGGCGATAGGGCGCCTGCCGGCGCCGTCATCCGGGCCCGCCGCGCTCAAAGCACTCCCTTGGTGGAGGGTACCTCCGTGCCCTCCACGACCTTGGCGGCGCGGATGGCGCGCGCCACCGCCTTGAAAGCCGCCTCCAGGACGTGATGCGCGTTCTTGCCCCGCACCAGCTCCACGTGCAGGCAGATGCCGGCGGCGCTGACGAAGGCGCGGAAGAACTCCTCGGCCAGCTGCGGGTCCATGGCGGGGCTCCCGAGCGGAGCCATGGCGGTGGTGTCGATCTCGTAGTGCAGGTAGGGACGGCCCGAGAGGTCCAGCGCCACCGAGACCAGCGCCTCGTCCAGCGGAATGGAGACCGAGGAATAGCGGACGATCCCTACCTTGGCGCCCAGCGCCTCTCCCAGCAGCCCACCCAGCACGATTCCGACGTCCTCGACCAGATGGTGCGCGTCCACCTCGATGTCGCCCTCGGCCTTCACCTCGAGGTCGATCCCCCCGTGCTTGGCCAGCTGGGCGAGCATGTGGTCGAAGAATGGTATGCCAGTGTCGACCGAGAAGGTGCCGCTGCCGTCCAGTTCCAGGCCGGCCGCGATGCGGGTCTCGGCGGTGTTGCGCTCCGCGCTCGCCGTTCTAGCCATGCTCGAACTCCCTTCCAGGCCGGCCCGCCGGCCGGTGTCTAGGCCAAAAGCTCTTCCAGCGCGTCCAGGAAGGCGCGGTTCTCCGACTCGGTGCCAATGGTGACCCTCAGGCAGTTCTCAAGGCGCGGCCACTTCGACCAGTCCCTGACCAGAATCCCGCGCTCCACCAGCTGCTCCCACAGGCGGCCCGCATCCCGGTCGCGCGGGCGGAAGAGGATGAAATTCGCAGCCGAGGGCCACTGCTCGACCGGGAGGTCGGAGAGCCGCTGCGCCATGTGCTCGCGCTCTGCCACCAGCTGGGCCACCCTCTCCTCCATCTCCGATACGTACTCCAGGCTGTAGAGGGCAAGGAGCTGCTTGGAGGAATCCAGATGATAGGGAAGGGCGACCTTCCAGAGAACTTCGGCAACCTCAGGAGGCGCGATCGCGTAGCCGATGCGCATGCCCGCCAGGGACCAGACCTTGGAGAAGGTCCTCACCACCACCAGATTGCTTCGCGATGCGACCTCGGGGACCATGCTCTGGGGGGAGAACTGCCCATAGGCCTCGTCCACCACCACCAGCCGCTCGGGATCGGCAGCAAGCCGGGAAAGCAACGAGGGGTCCTCGGCCATGCCAGTCGGGTTGTTGGGCGAGCATACAAAGACCAATGACGCCGCCGCGGCGGCCAGGTCCGGCTCGAGCCTGCTCGCATCTATACGAAGATCCGCGCCGCGCTCGATGGGGACGTATCGAGTCGCGGTCACCCGCGAGATGGTCTCGTACATGGCGTAGGTCGGTTCGAAGGAGGCCGCCTTGGCTTCGCTGCCCCCGTAGGCGAGCAGGATGCTCTGGATCACTTCGTTGGAGCCGTTGGCGACGAACACCATCTCCGGCTCGACCTTGTGAAAGCGCGCGATCGCCTGGCGCAGCATGGTCGCCTGGCGGTCCGGATAGCGGTTGAGGCTCAGGTCCTGGACCGCCTCGCTCCAGCGGGAGAGAAGATAGGACGGAGGCGGGAACGGCGACTCGTTGGTGTTGAGGCGCACCGTGGCGGGAACCTGGGCGGAGTGATATCCCTCGAAAACGCCCAGCCCGCTGCGCGGCTTGGGGCTCACTGCTCGGCCCGCATCTCCGCGGAGCGGGCATGTGCCCAAAGCCCCTCGGCGCCGGCGATGGCTGAGAGGTGGCCGGCGAGCAGCTTGGCCGCCTCCTCGCCGATCTCGATGGCGTGAACCCGCTTCTGGAAGTCGACCACGGAAAGAGCCGATGCGAATCGGGCGGTGCCATAGGTGGGCAGAACATGGCTGGGACCGGCCAGGTAGTCGCCGAAGGCGGCCGTGGCATACGGGCCCACGAAGATCGCCCCCGCGTTGCGGATGAGCGGCACCAGATCCTCGCAATTGCCCGAAAGAAGCTCGAGATGCTCCGGCGCGATGGCGTTGGATACCTCGGCCGCCTGCTGGAAGTCGCGCACCAGGACCACGTACCCGCCCTCCTCCAAGGTGGACGCCGTCTCGGCGCGGCGCGGGGACTCCTCGAGGAGCCTCTCACAAACCGCGTCGGCCGCGGCTGCGACCTCGGGATCCCAGGTGATCAGCCAAGCCAGGCCGTCGGGACCGTGCTCGGCCTGGACGATGACATCCATCACCGCCCACTCGAGGGGCACCGTGCCGTCGGCCACCACCACCACCTCGCTCGGGCCGGCAAAGGAGGTGGGAATCCCCACCGCGTCGGCCACCTCGCGCTTGGCGGCGGCAACGTAAACGTTCCCCGGGCCGACGATGACGTCGGCACGCTTGACGGTCTCGGTCCCGTAAGCCATGGCCGCGATGGCCTGGGCGCCGCCGATGGCGTATAGATGGTCCACGGAGGCGATGTAGGCGGCCGCCAGCGTGGCGTCGTCGATGGTGCCGTCGGCCTTGGGAGGCACGCACAGGACGACCTCCTCGACCCCTGCCACCCGTGCCGGTATGGCGGTCATCAGCACGCTGGAGGGATACCTCGCCTTGCCGCCCGGCACATAGCAGCCCGCCACCTCCACCGGGATGGTGAGCTGCTGCACGACGACCCCGTTGTGGTGGAACTCCCGATCCTCGTGGAGCTCGAGCTCGTAGTAGCCGCGGATGGCCTCGCCGGCCACCTCCAGGGCCTCGCGAAGCCCGGTCGAGATCCGCTCGTATCCGGCCTGCATCTGGGAGCGGCTGACCTCGATCTCGTTGAGGGAGACCTTGTCGAAGCGTTCCGTGAGCTCGAGAAGGGCCGCGTCGCCGCGTTCACGCACGGCGGCCACGATCTCGCGTACCGCCTCCGTGGGCGGAAAGGCGGCC
>JAJZNF010000193.1:0-2143 GCA_021847985.1 Actinomycetes bacterium
AGCGCGGAATCGGATCCGAAAGCCGTGGTCGTTACTTGAGCTTTAAGAAGAGGCTCTGGAGCCTCTCAAACTCCTCGAGGGACTGAACATCGTCTCTCTTGGCACAAGCGAAGAGCTGCGCGGCCACCATCCGGAAGCCGACCCGCTCCAGCGCTTTCAGAGTGGCCTGGAACTGCGTCACGACGTCATCGCACTCTCGGCGCTCCTCGATCATTTTTGCCAGGCCGCGCACCTGCCCCTCCACCCGGGCGAGCCGGCGGAGCAGGTCCTTGGCCTCGTCATCGGTGAGCTGGATTCCGATCGGCTGCGGCGCAGCGATCTCGGTGCTGTTGCTCATTGCTGGTGCCTCCGTCAATACCCCTATGGGTATTCTAGCCGCCCAAATACGCGGCTCGTATGGAGTCATCGCCAAGCAGATCCTCGGCAGGCGCGCTGCGGGTGATCCTCCCGGTCTCCAGCACGTAAGCACGCTGGGAGACCGAAAGGGCCTTGATGGCATTCTGTTCGACCAGAAGGACCGTGGTCCCTTGGCCGTTTATCTCCTGAATGATCTCGAAGATCTGCGCCACCAGCTTGGGCGCCAGGCCCATCGAAGGCTCGTCGAGTAGCAGAAGGTCCGGACTGGACATAAGAGCACGCCCGATTGCAAGCATCTGCTGCTCGCCGCCGGACATCGTGCCGGCGATCTGCTTCTGGCGCTCCTTCAACCTCGGAAAGAGAGCGAATACCCTGTCGAAGTCCGCGGCGATCTTTTCGGCTTCGCGCTTCTTGCGGGTATAAGCCCCCATGCCGAGATTGTCCATCACCGTCATGCCGGGAAAGATCCCACGGCCCTCCGGCGCCTGGCAAATCCCCATGGTAACCCGCTGATGCCCGGGGACGTAGGTGATGTCCTCCCCCTTGAAGCGCAGTGAGCCGTGCGCCACTTTGCGCAGCCCGGAAATCGTCTTCAGGGTTGTGGACTTTCCGGCGCCGTTCGCTCCGATAAGACAGGCGATCTCGCCTTCCTCGACACCCAGGGAGATCTTGTCCAACGCCTGGATCTTCCCGTAAAAGACGCTCAACTCGGAGATCTCAAGAAGCATCGCTCGCCGCCCCCAGATAAGCCTCTATGACTGCGGGGTTGTCACGTATTTCTTGGGGCAGCCCCTCGGCGATTTTCTTACCGAAGTCGAGCACGATGATGCGGTCGGAAATCTTCATCACCAGGCTCATGTCGTGCTCGATCAACACAACCGTCACGCCGCGATCCCGGATTCGCGAAATGAGTTTCTGCAGCTCCACCTTCTCTGCCGGATTCATGCCCGCCGCAGGCTCGTCGAGGAGTATGAGCTTGGGCTGAGTCGCAAGCGCGCGCGCTATTTCAAGTCTTCGCTGATCCCCGTATGAAAGCGCCTGGGCCTCTCGCCCGGAATCGCCCTCGATCCCCACGAAGGCAATCGCTTCCTTGGCCCTCTCCTCGGCGATCCGCTCCTCGCGCCGCTGGCGGGGAGTGTGCAGGATGGCGCCGAACACCGCCGAACGGGAATTCGCATCGGCTCCCACCTTGGCGTTCTCCATAACCGTCATATTGGGGAAAAGCCGGATGTTCTGGAAGGTCCGCGCCATTCCGAGCTTGGTGACCCGGTGCGGTTTCAGCCCCGCCAGCGCCTTCCCCTCGAATCGGACGGAGCCCTCGCTCGGCTTGTAAACGCCGGTGACGGTGTTGAAGACAGTGGTCTTGCCCGCTCCGTTCGGACCGATAACGGCGAGTATCTCTCCAAGGGTGACGTGAAACGACACCTCCGACACGGCAACAACTCCGCCAAAGCGTACGGTCACCGCGTCCAGCTCGAGAAGCCGGATCTGATCAATCGGTGCGTCAACCATCTAGACCTCCGGCTCCACGCCAGGTTGGCCAAGGTCGACTTCGCCACCAAGGTGCTGGCCGCCTCCCCGCCCCTCGAGAAGCTCGGAGCGCCGTCTGCTGGCGGGAAGAATGCCACCCGGCCGAAAGATCATCATCAGTACCAGAGTCGCACCGAAGATGAGGATGCGGTAATTGGCCAACCCTCTGAAGCGCTCGGGGAGCCAAGCCACAAGAAAGGCGCCGACGATGACGCCGACGCGGTTTCCCGAGCCGCCAAGGACCACGCAGACGAGG
>JAJZNF010000193.1:2153-111109 GCA_021847985.1 Actinomycetes bacterium
CTGAAAGCGGCAGTGGATAGTTCTCGGGGGTGATGGCAATGACCTTGGCGGCGTAGACGACGCCGGAGAGGCCCCCGACGCTCGCGCCTATGGCAAATGCCCACACCTTGAACGCAAAGGTGGGCACGCCCATCAGCTCCGCAGCGTCTTCGTCCTCGCGAATGGCCACCCATCCCCGACCTATGCGCGAGTTCTCCAGGCGATAGGAGACGAAGATGACCACGACGATCATCGCCAGCTCAAGGTAGTAGTACGGAGTCGGGTCAAGAACCCCGTAAGTGAGAAACGAGAAATGACCTAGGGATGGCGGGTGAGGAATGCCCGAGATGCCCGTCGGTCCGCCGGTTATGGTGAGGTTGTTGGCGACCCGCTGGATGATCTCCCCAAAGCCCAAGGTCACGATGGCCAGATAGTCGCCGCGCAGCCTCAAAGTCGGGGCGCCGAGGATCACGCCAGAAAGGGCAGCGATCAGAACGCCCGCCGGGAGGATCTCCCAAAAGCTCCAGTGGTAGTTGACGCCCAGCACCGCCATCACGTAGCCACCGATTGCGAAGAAGGCTACGTAGCCAAGATCCAGCATTCCGGCAAGGCCGACCACGACGTTCAGCCCCAACGCCAGCAGGATGTAAGCACCGATCGGATAGAAAAGTACGGTCCGCCAATCGCTTTGGGGAGCCATGAAATTACCGATGGTCTGGGAAGGTGCCAGGACCGCAAGGACCGCAAGCAACAGGTAGGCGGCAATCTTGGCCCACTTTGGAGCTCTCCGCCAGCGCAAAGAGACACCCAGGCCGGCTCTGCGGACCGGCGCCAGAGCCCCGGTGATCCCATGTCCCAGTTTGTTGGAAGTCATCGCCACTTGTCTGCCCTCCCCGCCCTCACGCTCGCGCCCGCTGCAGGCTCTCGCCGAGTATGCCCGTGGGCCGGAAGAGAAGTACCAGCACTAGCACGCTGAAGGCGACAACGTCTATCCACTGCGCTTGGAATATTGCGCCGCCGAAGGTCTCGATCAGCCCCAGGGCGAAACCGCCCACCAGTGCCCCTCGAATATTTCCGATACCGCCCAGCACCGCGGCGGTGAAGCCCTTGATACCGATGACGAAACCGATGTTGTATTGAGTCACCTCGTAAAAAGTCCCGTAGAGCATCGCCGCAACGCCGGCCATGATCCCCCCGAGTAGGAAGGTCAGCGTGATTACGCGGTCGATGTTCACTCCCATCAGCACCGCCGTCGACGCGTCCTGGGCTACGGCGCGAATTCCCCTGCCGAGGCGTGTCCCGTTCACGAACCGATCGAGGATGAACATCATGACCAGCGCGGACGCCACCACCAGGACCATATCTGAGCGGACCTCGGCGTTGCCGATGTGAAAGAGCACGTTCTTCTGGAGGATCCGCGGAAACGGGATCAGGTCGCGCCCATACCTAAGTGCGAAGACCTCCTGCAGAAAGAACGACATGCCGATGGCGGAGATGAGGTTCGCCAGCGAGGAAGAGTTGCGCTTGCGCAAAGGGCGATACGCGACGTATTCGACCCCGATGGCCACAAGACCCGACGCGGCCATGGCGGCAATGGTGATCGCCGCGAACACGGCGATCGCCTCCAGCCCGCCCGGCGCGTAGTTGATATGCAGCGCATGCAAGGTGAAGAGACTTGCGAAGGTACCCACCATGAAGACTTCGGAATGGGCGAAATTGATCAGACGCAATACGCCGTAGACGAGCGTGTACCCGAGAGCCATCAGCGCGTAGATGGCTCCGGTCGTCGTGCCGTCGATAATCGACGGCCAGATTTGGCTCACAAAATTATGCAACGCTTCTCCCAATCGGCATGGACCCGAGGCCGCGATGACCGGCGCACTCAAACGCGCCGAAATGGAAGAGGAGCGGCACCACCCGAATCCTGGATGGCGGCGCTCCCCTCGTCATTGCCCGATCGCCGCCGAAATTAGCCGACGAGCTTGCTCACCAGGCCGAGGGACTTGAATCCGGTCCCGTCGGTCTGGTACACGTATATGCCGCCACCCTTGATGTCACCCGTAGAGGTGAAGGTGATGGTCTTGGTGATACCGGCATAGCTGTGAGTGTTGATGTAGTTGTTGATCGCAACCGAGGTCGTATTGCCGGCCTTGATCGCGGCAAGGATCACGTTCGCGGCGTCGAAGCCCTCAGCCGAGTACGTTCCAGGCGCCGTGTTGAACGCAGCCTGGTAGGCCTTGACGAAGGCGGCACCCGCCGGAGTGCCGGATACGTCACCGCAAGCGCAAGTGGCATAGGTGTTCACGGACTCCACGGTCCCTGCAGTGGAGATCAACTTGGGATCGAGGGAACCGTCATCGGAGACGAACGCGCCCTTGAATCCGGCGTCCCGTAGCTGCTTCAGCAGCCGCCCGGCGGCATCGTAGTACCCGCCGTAGTAGACGGCAGTAGCGCCCGACGACTGTATCGCGTTCACAGTGGACGAATAGTCGGGCGAGTTGGGATCGACGGACTGCGATGTGACGACCTGGCCTCCCAGCGTTGGGATGGTCTGACGCACGATGTTCGCGATGCCCTGGCCGTACGCGCTCTGATCATCGATCACAGCGACCTTGGTGTCGCCAAGCTTCTTGACGATAAACTCCGCGCCGGCGGGACCCTGGGCGTTATCGTTTCCAACGATGCGGTGCCAGAACTTCCACCCCTTGGTGGCCAAGGCCGGATTCGTGGCCGAAGGCGTGACGCTGACGATCTGACCCTGCTCAAGGATTGGATCCGCTACCAAGGATTCGCCGGAAAATGCCGGACCCACAATCGCTGCAAGCTTGTCGCTGATCGCCTTCTGCGCAAGCTGAGGTGCCTGGGACGGGTCGCCCTGCGAGTCCAGGTTAACCAGGGTTACCTTGGTCGACGCGTTGGCGTCGTACTGCTGGACCGCCAGCTTCGCGCCGTCATCGATATTGATTCCCAACTGCGCATTTGGACCCGTGAGAGCCCCAAAAAAGCCGATCTCTACGCTGCTGGGCGCGCTTGTCGTTGCCGTCGAGCTCCCGGATCCCGAGGATCCGCACGCTGCGGCAATAAGGCCGCCGGCAGCCAAAATCGACGGAAGTGCGACTTTACGCATCTTCGAGTTTGCCATTTTTTGCATTACCCCTGCTTGATGTCCCCTTGCAGTTGACCGAAGCCGAACTGCTGAATGCAATATAGCAGTCTCTGTTTTTACACCACCGCAAAATTGCTCTGCACTGTTTGTGGGACAGATCACCTATTTTCACTCCGGATAACCGGAATATAGAGCACACATTTGTCCCGAACGAAACAATATACGTGACGAATTTAGTTATGTAATTTCCATTTACTGGCGCGCAACCGCGGATATGCCATGACGCGGGCTGAAGCGGGCCCATAAGCCACGCAGCGCATCTGCACCTGCGGAAATGCTCCTTGGGCGCGCACTGCAAGCTGTGGGCCAGGCTCTTACCAACCCTTTTCGACTCGGCGGGTCACGGTAGTCGCGACTACCCTCCTCGACCGGTATCCGAGGTCCGGCAACCTTCCCTAAACCAACGGGCTCGCATGCACCAATTCCGAATCGCTCGGCAGGAATATTCGACCGACTTCGCGCCATCTGTTCCATTAATTGTTTGCGGGCATTCCATTTACTTGTCTCCAGCCATTCAGACAATTTGTCGCCGCTTCCCACACTGACCATCGACGCCGGCCCCTCCCGGACGCTTAAGCAACGCGCCCCCGAGAGAGCGAAGGGATGCGGACGAAGGAGGCAAGATGGCGGTCGATCGGACCACCGTTGAAAAGCGGGCGACGGCCAAAGCCAACCTGCCTTCGCCGGCAGCTTTCGGCGGCTCAGGTGCCGCGACGGTTCGGGTTATGCTCCCCCCGGGCGGCAAGGCGCCACAAACGGCAGTGGAACTCAAACTCGGCGTTGACGCCGGCACGCCGATGGGCCACGTCGATGGACTCCGTCATCTCCGCGGTCACCGGATCCGGTGCGACGTGTGGCTCCGGGCGTGTTCGACTTGGGCACTTGGACCGGCGAGGCCCGGCTTGAAGCCCATGAGCCGCAACCGGGTTGCTACCGACTCGGACTGGATGGCGTCGCTTGCGCGATCGAACACGAGGTTCGTGGGTTCGGACCGCTTATGCACCCTGAATAGGAAGAGTTCGTGGAGCGGGTGACGGGAATCGAACCCGCACCACCAGCTTGGAAGGCTGGAGCTCTACCATTGAGCTACACCCGCGCGTCACCAGATACTAGCCGGTCGGCCAGCTGGAGCCTTCGAGCCGCACCACCAAGAGCTGGTCGGGGAGGGGGGATTTGAACCCCCGACCCCCTGGTCCCAAACCAGGTGCGCTGCCGCTGCGCCACTCCCCGAATGACTAAGAGCTTAGCTAGGCCCTACACGAGACGCTTGTCCGCGGACCGGTACCGACGCACGAAGAACCTAACGATCAGGATCACCGCGATCACGGCGATCACATAGCCGGCGTATTTGATGTAAGCGGCGACGTGCGTATAGTTCGAGCCGACTGCGTACCCCACCAGGGCAAGGGCCGCGGACCAGGGGAGGGCGCCTATGAAGGTGAAGATACCAAAGCGGACCGGCTGCATCTCGGCGACTCCCGCAGGCAGGGAGATGAAAGTCCGGATCACAGGTAGCAGCCTGCCCACAAGGACTGCCGCCTCGCCCCTGCGGGCAAACCACAGCTCGGCCTTGTGAACGTCCTCCTCCCGAATGCGCACGTACTTGCCGAAGTGGAGAACGAGGGCCCGGCCTCCCGTGCGGCCGATCACCCATGCGATATAGCTCCCGAGGAGGTTCCCGAAGGTACCCGCGAGGATTGCCGCCGCAAGGTTCATCTTCCCCAGACCGGCCAGAACGCCGGCAAAAGGCATTACGACCTCTGATGGCACCGGAATCAGCGCCGACTCGAGCGTCATCAGCACGAAGACTGCGAGCAGACCGTA
Organism: Actinomycetes bacterium; assembly: GCA_021847985.1. Taxonomy (GTDB): domain Bacteria; phylum Actinomycetota; class Acidimicrobiia; order Acidimicrobiales; family Acidimicrobiaceae; genus Acidithrix. The sequence goes on from JAJZNF010000193.1 coordinate 7,123, forward strand.
GGAGGAGATGAAGTTTTCCACGCGATCACACTACTAGGGGCCCTGCCAGCAGCGCTCGAATATCTGGTCAAGGCCCATCAACGACTCGAACTGCGGCCGATCGGCAAGGGCCAGGAAGAAATTCTCCCGCTCATGCTGGCTCACGCCCGGCAGGTTCAAACGTTCGCACGAGCCAAGGAGGTCGCGGAGGCTGATAAGGCGGAGACGCGACCCCGCAGCCTCGAGCACCCCCAAGGCCCTCGGCAGCACGTCGGCGAAGTAGCGCTGCCCGGCGAGTCCGGCGAGCTCCGACGCCAGAGAACTGAAATGGGCGTCCAGATAGCGCAGTTCGGCCGCTCCCTCCAAGTGGCGGGCGACCCGTTCGGCCGCATCGCCGAAGTCGGCCGGCTCGACGCACTCGCCTGCGAGCTGCCGCAAAGTCGGCGTGTCATGGGTGTCGAATGACGCTGCCGACGCTTCCGGGTATTCACAGGCGGGCTCGGACTCGAAACACAGCACCTTGCTCAGGAGCAGCCCCGCCTCAAGAAGCGCCTCCCTCAGGCCATCGGGCACCACACCCAGATCCTCCGCAACGAGCGTCAGCCCTTGCGAGGCGGCGATCCGGGCCAGGCTCGCCAACGTGTCGTCACGCGGCTGGGGCACGAATGCCGCCTCCTTCCGTCCGCTTTCGTCACCGGTGATTACGCAAAGGCGTTGGAGGCCGATCGCGTGATCAATGCGAAAGCCGCTGGCCACGGGAGCAAACGCCTCGATCGACCCGACCAACGGGAACCGACCGCGCTCGCCCGGAAATGCTCGCAGATCGAAGCCGACGAGACCCCAGGACTGGCCCTCCGGGTTGAAGTAATCCGGCGGCGCCCCCAACTCGCCTTCCCCAAGTGCCCACTGCGAGAGCGCGATGGCGTCGACTCCACCGGGCACAACGCCCACAGGCAGATCAAGGCCGACCGGAAGTTCCCGATTTGCCCTGCGAATCAATCCGTGTGCCAGTGCCTGGGAGGCGATCACCGTCTCAAGCACGCCTCTTGCGTCACGGCTCCATTCGGGCGCAAGGCGGAGATAGACCTCACCCGCCATTTCGATCTGCGAAGGCAGCAGCAGACCCTGTATGCGCTCCGCCGCCTCCGGGTCGTAATCGGGATGGCTCCGGATGGAGGGGGCCCCGGCTTGCAGGTAAGCGGCGGCCCTCGCCGAGCGCTGCCCGAGCACGCGTTCGTGGATAGTCGCTCCCCAGGCGTGCTCATGGCCTAGCGGAGGCAGATATAGCGGATCGATGATGAAGCGAGACTCGGGGCTGTAGGGGCCGACCGGAGACGACGCGGGCATGAGCAGCAGCGGTCCGAGCCATAGGGAGGAAAAGCCCATCCCTGCCGCCCAAGCCGCCATATCCGGCAGCACTGATAGATCCGCGACCGGCATTCCGTGCGCCCCGGGAAGTTCGGAGAGGAAAATCGAGAGACCAAGGCCACGCATCTCATCCACCCCCGAACTCCCCAACATCGCCACCCTGCAAACCCGACCTGCGCCGGCGCCCTACAATTCGATGGCGATGACCAAGTTCAGAGCCCTTAATACCGAGACATTCTACGCTTCGGACGGTGTCCCACTCTTGCTGGAGGACTTCGGCGGTAGCGGAGACAACCTGTTGATCGTGCATGCGACCGGCTTCAACGCACGCATGTACCTGCCCGTCGCCGCCGAGCTTCGCCACCGCTTCCACTGCTGGGGCCTCAATGCCCGGTTTCACGGTGGCTCCGGAGGCAACTTCCCAGCGGATTTGCCTTGGCGCGTCCTAAGCCGCGACATCGCCGAGACGACGCGGCATGTCGGCGGCAAGGTTTGGCACGGCTTCGGCCACTCCTACGGAGGCGCTGGACTGCTTCTTGCGGAGCAGGAGGAGCCGGGGCTCTTCGCTTCACTCTTCTTGTACGAGCCGGTTGTGATCGGCCCCGCGCAGCCCGAACCGGATGGCGAAGCGGGCCTGGCGGTCCTCACGCGAAAGCGCCGCCAAACCTTTACCACACGCGCCGAGGCCGCCGCGAACTTCTCGTCCAAGCCCCCCATGAGCACCTTCGACCCCCGTGCGATAGACCTATACCTGGAGACGGGCTGGAGGCGCGGTTTCGACGGCCACATCCACCTGACCTGCCCGCGTGAGATCGAGGCGGAGGTTTACACCCAGGCGATCTGCCACGACGCGTGGGACAGGATGGACAGGTTGAAAGCGCGCTCCCTGATGGTCGCGGGAGGGCGCACCGACTCCTTCAGTTTCGAGCACATCGCGCAACTGGCCGCCCGGAGCCGGGTGGCCCAAGCCGCCTCTGCCGAGGGACTCGGACACTTCGGCCCATTCGAGGCGCCCGGTCAGGTGGCAGCAATGGCGGACGCGTTCCTCGGCTAGCCACTGACAGACCGAAACCAGGCTGCGGCCCAGGCCTGGTAAAATCAAAGTCAACAAAGAGTGACCGTTGGCTGATTGATATGGGTTTACAGATACCGGGCTCGATTACCGCGTCCAAGGTGAGTTCCTTCAAGGAGTGTGGACTGGCCTTTCGCTTGTCGGTAATCGACAAGATCCCCCAGCCGATCACTCCGTGGACACTGAGGGGCACACTCGCCCATACCGTCCTCGACAGGCTCTATTTCCGGTACGACGGCGCCGGGCGCACCCGCGACATCGCACTGGAGCTTGCCGAAGAGGTTTGGGCCGAGGCGCTTGCCGAAGGCACCCTACACAGCCTCGAAGCCTCCTCGACGAACCTCGACTCGTTCTACCGGGAGATGCGCACGTTGGTGCTGCGCGACTTTGAAGCGGAAGATCCCACGAACGTGAACGCAATCGCGACGGAGTTGAGACTCGAGACCCAGCTCGGTGGCGTCACGCTGCGTGGCGTGATCGACCGGCTCGATTTGAACGAAGACGGCACGCTCACGGTCACTGACTACAAGACGGGCAAACTTCCCGGCGAGGTCCAGGAAAACGAGCGGCTGAGCGGCGTCTACTTCTACGCGCTCCTGTGCGAGAAAGTCCTCGGCCAGCGCCCCTCCAGGGTTCAGCTGGTCTATTTGCGGGATGCCACACGCATCGTGGCCTCCCCAACTGAACAGTCGCTCAAGGGCCTCACCTCCCGGACCGAAGCCGTTTGGCGCGCGGTATGCAGCGCCTGCGAGCGCGAGGATTTCCGGCCCAGGCCTTCCAAGCTATGCCGCTTTTGCTGCTACCAGGAACTCTGCCCGGCCCAAGGCGGTAGCCTCTCACTGCTGGACACCTTCAAGGGTTCCCGAGGTGGGAGGAAGGACGCCGGCTGTACGGAAGCCGCGGACGGTTTGGGCAATTGAAAAAAGACGTACACGAATTCTTCAAGCCGTTCGACGACGTCGTGGATTCGGTCTTTTCCCCTTTGCGTGGCTACCCGACCGCCAACCGCATTCTTTTCGGCGCCTCAAACGTGGCCGACCACTCGATCCTCTGGTTCACGCTCGCGGCGATGAGGGGGCTCCGCAATGACGGGGAACGCTACGCGGTGCGGGCCGCCGCAGCGCTGCTGGCCGAAAGTATCCTGGTCAACCTGGGGATTAAAACGATCTTTGGCAGGAGCCGCCCCACTTGGGAAGGCGAGCTGCCGCACGAAATCCGCACGCCGCTCACGAGTTCCTTCCCTTCCGGACACGCCTCCGCAGCCGCTTGCGCCGCGATCCTGCTCAGCGACAACGACCGCTTTTGGCCGGTGTACGTCGGCCTGGCAGCGCTGGTCGCCCCATCGCGGATCCACGTTCGCATGCACCACGCATCCGACGTGGTTGCCGGACTGTTGGTCGGCACAGCCTTCGGCCTGATCGTGAAAAAGGTCTTCCCCATCACTCCCAAACGGGTGCGAAATTGACCGTCCGCGCCGCCGGCGCCGTGGTCGTTCGCGACTCCGGCTCGACGCCCCTGGTCTGCGTAGTCCACAGGCCCCGCTACGACGACTGGAGTCTGCCGAAGGGCAAGATCGACAAGGGCGAGTCCGAGGAGGACGCAGCCCGGCGCGAAGTGCTCGAAGAGGCAGGGGTAAGCGGTCTCCTGGTGGCGAATCGGCGAACCAGCACGAGCTACATCGACAACCGTGGTCGTGACAAGTCGGTCACGTACTTCCTGATGAAATACACGAGCGGCCGTTTCACGCCGAACGACGAGGTGGACGACATCGCCTGGCTTCCTCCGGACGAAGCAGCGGCAAGACTCACCTACAAGCACGACGAGTTGGTCGTACGGCAGTTGCTGGACGACTCACAAGGAATAACCGAAGCGTAAATAGGGATTCAATAACCGTGACCATTTCGAAATTCTCCATCAACTTCGATTACCGCTGCCCCTTCGCCAGGAACCTCAATGAGCACGTGGTGGCCGCCCTCGAGGAGGGCGCCGGCTACGACGTCGAATTCCTGCCCTTCAACCTCTCCCAGGTCCACGTCGAGGAAGGCGAGCCCGCCATTTGGGACGATCCCGACCGGGCGGGTGACAGGCTCGCGAACGAAGTCGGGTACATAGTCTCCCAGCAGTTTCCCGACAAGTTCCTGAAGGTCCACTTGGATCTCTTCGCGATACGTCACGATCGGGGAGCGAGCCTCCGCGACCGCACCGAGATCGCCAAGGTCCTCAGCAACCACGGCATCGATGCGGAAGCCGTCCTTTCCCAAGTCGACGAAGGGATCTACTCGAAGCGGTTGCGCGAGATACACGAAGACCAGGTTGAGCGGCTCGCCGTGTTCGGCGTGCCCACGGTCTTCGACGGCGAGCGCGCCGCGTTCGTCAGGGTCATGAAAAGGCCGGCTGACTCCTCCGAAAAGCCTCAGGACGTCGTAGGCCGCATGCTGGAACAGGTCTTCGGCCACCCCGAGTTCAACGAGGTCAAGCACACCCGCTTGGACAGATAGCACGCCCGAGCTCACCTGGCGAAGGGCAGGCGCCGGGCGGCCGGGCGTATGTAGCATCGAGCCATGAAACTACGTGGCAAGTCCATACTGGTTACAGGCGCGGCCTCGGGCATCGGTCGTGCCATCGCCCGTCGGGTGGCGAGCGAGGAACCGTCCGTCGTGATCTGCGTCGACAAGAACGAGCGCGGAGCGAGCACGGTTGCCGGGGAGCTCGCCGCCGGAGGCACCTCGAGCTACTCCGTAGCAGTGGACCTCGCGGATCGTGAGGCCATCGAGCTCCTAGCCCACGTGGTCACGGAACAGAGCGGAGGAGTGGACGTTCTGTTCGCCAACGCAGGCGTCTCGTTTGGAGGCGGACTTGACACGCTCGAGGAGGCGTGGCAAACCTCATGGGATGTCAACGTCATGGCTCAGGTAAGGCTGGCGCGCAGCTTTATCCCCGGGATGATCGAGCGAGGTGGCGGATACGTCGTCAACACGGCGTCGGCGGCCGGCCTCTTGACGAACCTGGGCGCACTCTCATATGCGGTCACCAAACACGGCTCCGTGGCGCTGTCCGAGTGGATCGCCATCACCCATGGACGCGACAACATCAAGGTTTCGGTCCTATGTCCCATGGGGGTGCGCACCAACATGCTCTTCCCCGAGGAGGGGAGACAGAACGACGAGCATCGCCTTGCCCAGGCAGCGGTGCTTGAGGCCGGAGACGTGCTCGAGCCGGAGGAAGTGGCCGACAAGGTCGTCGCGGCCATGGACGCCGAGGAATTCCTCATTCTTCCTCACGAGAACGTGCGTAGCTTCTACAGCTTCAGGGCCAACGACACCAGCAAGTGGATCGCCGCCATGGCTCGCTATCAGGACCGGCTGGCCGGCGACTGAGCCTCTCCGCAACACGATTAAGACGATTCTCATCGATCAATCATCCGCGCCTCCCGAAAGCCTCCGATACTTGACACTAAAGCAAGTCGGTCGAGACGCGAGGAGGACGGATGAAGGTCTCAAATCCAGTCAAGGTACTGGTCAGCGCCGGTGGCGGCCTAGGCGTAATACTCGCGCTGCACCAGGCGCAGGTGATCGGGGCGACCAACACATCCGCCGACACGAACGCTCCCAGCGTCAGCGCCACGGCCAAGGCGCGCACCTCCCAGCTTGAATCGGCGATCAGCGCGCTCACCAAGCAGGAGCAGGCCGTCAAGAACCAGCTGAGCCAGACCTCCTCAGAACTCGCCACCAAGCAGCAGGAGCTCGCCCAAGCCAGCGCGGCCGCGATCGCGGCGGAGCAGCGCGCGGCAAGTACGGCCATCAGCTCGAGCTACACCGCCGTCGCCAAGTCTCCCACGCCGGCTGCGACGACCCGCGCCTCGAGCGCCTCCGGTGGCGACGACTCGGGCGGCGACGACTAAGCAGAGCCATGGCGGAGAAGAAGAAGCGTCGCCCATCCAAGGCAAAGACCGCCGCCCGGCGCCTGGTCCCGGTAGCGGTGATCGTGCCGGGGACGGCGTACGGAACCATGCAGGCGGTCTCATTCGTCTCCAGTCCCAGCCACCTCTACAACGCGACACAGCAAGCGGCTGCGGCGGCCAAGATCAAGGCGGCCAAGGCGGCCGAAGAACAATACCTCGCGGTGGCGAAGGCACTCAACCGCAGCGCGTCACAGCTCGCGTCGCTGCAGGCCGCGTCATCCCAAGACCAGGCCGGGCTGAACACCATATCCAGCGGAATAACCGCCATCCAAAACCAGAAGCCCGCCCCGGCTCCGGCGGGCGCCGGATCTTCGTCCGGGAACACCGTTCGGGTGCCATCCGTTCCGATCGGGAGCGCCCCTTCCGCGACAACAACCGCCAGCATGCTGGCAGCAGGATGACGCAATGAAAAAGGAACCGCGCACCTGGCGGGTGCACGCCATGGGCACATATTTCAACTTTCAGCTGCGTGACGCCGGCCAGCGGGAGGCAAAGCGCCTCGCCGAGGCGAGCGAGCGCCTTCTGCACAGCATGGAGGCCTCGTGGAGCCGCTTCCTCGCGGACTCCGAGCTCAGCTCCTTGAATCAGACCGGCGAGCTTCGCCATCCGTCCACCCTCCTCAAGCTCGCCGTGTTCGAGGCGCTGAACGCCCACCGCCTTACCGGCGGGTACTTCGACCCAAGGGTCAAGCGGGCGCTCGAGCACCTGGGCTATGAGCGCTCGTTCGCCGAACTCGGCACCGGCGCCGAACTCGCTCCAGGCGGGGGCTCAACGCCCCCGAGCCCTGGCTCGGCCTTTTGCGCGACCTTCGACGAGCACTCGGACGTCTTGCGAATCGGGTCCGAGCCCATCGATCTTGGCGGCATTGGCAAAGGACTCGCACTGCGCATGCTGAGCGACCACCTGCGCCACAGCGAGTCCGGAAGCCACCTGATCGAAGCCGGCGGCGACATTCGGACCTACCTCGACCCGCGCGACCAGGAACCTTGGTTCGTCGATATCGAGAGCCCGTTTTCCTCGGCACGCCTGCCGATGCTGGTGAGAATCGGGTCGGGCGCGGTCGCCACCTCCTCGCTCAAGGTGCGCAACTGGAAGGTTGACGGCCGGCCCAAGCATCACATCATCGACCCCGCCACCATGGATTCGGCCCGGTCCGATCTCTACGCAGTGACCGTTGTGGACGCGGATTCGGCCCGAGCCGAGGTCCTCTCCAAGTGGATCTTTCTCCTTGGTGAGGCCAGTGGCCTGGAGCTCGCTCGTGAACGTCAAATCGCGGCACTGCTCATAAGCACGACCGGCGGGGTTCGGTACAGCTCGTATTGGACCAGGTATATGCAGGTGCGGGCCGAAGCCTCCACGCGAGCGACTGGCTGCATACTCTCCGAGGTCTCCTCGCCGATCGAGCCGGTATCGGTGAGCACCTGAAATGGGCGCTGCGAAAAAAGAAAACCTCCCCGACCGGGAGCGTCGGCCCGGCCCCGGCAATGTCGCGCCCGGCGAAGCGGAAGAGGAATCCCCCTCGGTGTTCTTCGCGCTGCTGGTGGGCTCGGCGTCAGTGGTGGCCGGCTTCGCCATGGTCAGGGTGCTGGCGCGCAAAGCGAGCCCGGCCTTGGCACCTTGGGTAATCGCCCGGGGCACCGGCCTGGCGCTGGCAGTGGTGACGACTCTTCTTGTCTGTGTCGGGCTCTGGATGACCCACCCGAAGCGCAACAAGACAGGCGGCCTATTCCACCCCATCACCCTAAATTCCGCCCATAAGACTCTGGCCGGAACCGGCGCGGTGCTCCTCTTTATCCACATCAGCGCGATCATCGCGGACGGCTTTGCCAAGGTGGGGGCCGTCGGCGCCTTCGTGCCGCTGATGAGCAGCTATAGGCCCGTGCCGGTAGCCCTGGGAACGCTTGCGCTCTACTCGGTGCTGGCGGTGGGCGTCACCGCCTGGCTGAAGGTAAGGGTGAAGCTCTTCAACTGGAAGATGGTCCACCGCTACGCCGTCATCAGCTTCATCCTGATAATGATCCACGGCATCACGGCCGGCACGGACACGGCCACCGTTGCCGGCCTGTACATCATTGCGACGCTGGCGGTAACCGCGATGGCCGTCACCCGATACCACTTCGATCGTCCGGCGACCCGTCCGGCTCCGAGGCCCCCGCGCCCCCCGGCGGACCTGGCTCCGGAGGGCGACAGGGCTCCCCTGACGACGCCCGAGCGCGCGGCCGGTTAGAAACGTTCGCGTAGTCCGGCCGACGTCTCCTCCGGGGTGATGTCCACCATCAGCTCCCCGTACAGTCGCTCAAAATAGGTGACATCGGAGCGATACCACGGCTCCGGATTCGATCGGGCGACGATGCGGAAGAGAGGATTCAAGCCAAGCGCCTCGGCATCGGGACCACCGCCGGTCAGCGCGAAGTTGAAACTGCCCAGATTCCACTCCACATAGGCGGCAAGTACCCTCGCCAGGCCATCGGCGAATGCCGTCACGTGCTCGTCGCTGAGATCAACGAGGTCGGCGGCGCCCCCGAACACCGCCCACACTTCGCGAAAGCCGCTCGGCGCGAACGGGGCCAGGAACTCCACCTCCCCGATGCGGCCGATGTAGCGAGCGCCGTCACGTTCGGCGTCGACGTAGTCGCCGAGCAACCGGCCCCTGCCCTCCTTGCGATGACGGCGCGCCCGTTCGATCAGGACCGACTGCGCCGTCAGAGGGACGTAGTCATTCGAAGACTGGAGGTGCGGATGGATGAGGGAACTGCCCGAAGGCGGCAGGTAGTTGGCGTTGATCGAGCTGTAGGCGGCTCTTGGGTCATACCTCCGCACGTCGCGGACGTGCTGCATCACCGCCGAGAAGGCGTCGTAAAGAAGGCCCGGATTGAACTCGTCCATGGGGACGAAGTGGCGCGTCGAATCGTAAACCGCAACGGCGGAGTAGGTCGAGTAGGCGATGATGTTCGGCACGGCCAAGGCCAGATTCCGCGAGATCTTGCCCTCCGGGACCATGGCGGACGGGAACGGGAAGGTGTACTTCTCGTGCGAGCCGGGACAGAACGGGCAGAACCCCCCCGGGGCTGTCAGCTCGGTGACGTCGGCCCTGCTATCGGGTTGTATCTTTGCGCCGCTGACAAAGCGCACCCCGGTTCCGAAAATAGGATCGATACGCCGCACAAGGGGGATCTCACTGAACTCCCCACCTTTAGCCAGATCGGGAACGTTGCCCCTCAAGTCCCGCTCTTCAAAGCGGAGCCCGTTCACCTCTCGCACCGCCACCTCGGCCATCATCGCCTCCACTCCCTCTGCATCCGGGCACAGACTAGCAAAACCGGGAAGCAGGATCCCCGCCCCGCAATCAGTGCCATCTCGGCGGACAACTACCGGGCCGCACACACTCCTAACATTTCCTGAACAGGTAAAGTTTTGACATGCCGCTCAGCAAGATCGACGACCCCCAACGTCTGAGGCGGCTACTGGACGCGGTGCTCGTCATCGAGCGCGACTTATCCCTGCGCGTAGTTCTCGAAACCCTGGTCCGCGAGAGCTGCATGCTGGCTTCGGCACAGTACGCGGCGCTCGGCGTGCTCGACGACTCCGGGAGCAGCCTCAGAGAATTCATCACCTACGGGATGGATCCCGCCGCGGAGGAACTCGTCCTTGAGAAGCCGACAGGGCGTGGGGTGCTCGGCCTGCTAATTGCGGACGCAAAGCCGATACGGATAAAAGACGTCTCCCACCACCCGCTCTCCGTCGGCTTCCCCCCCAACCATCCCCCGATGACCAGCTTCCTGGGAGTTCCGATTTCCGTGGGGGAGAGAGTCTTCGGCAACCTCTACCTCACCAACAAGATGGGCGCGGATGAGTTCGACCAGGACGACGAGACCGTCATCTCCTATCTCGCGCGCGCAGCGGCGATCGCCATCGAGAACGCCAGGCTCCAGACCGCCGTTGCGGACTACGCAATGCGTGCGGACCGCGAACGTATCGCACGCGAACTGCACGACGAAATCATCCAGCGCCTCTTCGCCATCGGCCTCTCCCTGCAGGCGACCCTTCGGCTCATAATCGTCCCCGAGGCCGCGTCCCGCGTACAGGCGGCGATAGACGACCTTGACGAGGCGATCAAGAGAATCCGCGCGACCATCTTCGCCCTCGAGACTTCACAAGAGCGCTTCCGGGAAAGCTTCCGGGCCCGGGTGCTCGCCCTCGTTCGGGAGATGCAGCCGGTTCTCGGCTTCGAGGCCTCGGTGACGTTCACGGGGCCGCTCGACACCCTCGTGGATGCGCCGCTGGCCAACCAGGTGCTGCAGGTGCTGCGCGAGGCGCTCTCCAACATCGCCAAACACGCACAGGCCTCCACCGCCACCGTCTCCCTGCGCGTGGCCACCGATGAGCTAACCGTCCTGGTGGAGGACAACGGGCGCGGCATGGTGGGCGAGCGTTCCGCATCTTCCAGGGGGATAGCCAACATGGAGAGCCGTGCCCGGGATCTCGGCGGCTCGTTCGACTACGGCAGTTCAGCCAGCCTCGGCGGCACTTTCATCCGCTGGTCCGTCCCCCTCTAATCGGACAGGCAGGATCTCCGCCTCTTCGCGCAGCTGGCTCAGGCGGGACAGGGCGCGCCCGAATTTCTTTCGATACCCGCCCTTCATGAAGGGCTCGGGAAAGAGTTCCTGCAGGCGGACACCGGCCACCACCAATGAAGTCCCGGTCTCGTAGGCGCGGTCCACGAGGACGACGAAGCGCAAAGCGGCGTCGAGGGATGAGAAAGTGCGGCCATCCTCGACCAGAGCCAGGTCGACACCGTCGATGAGGCGGGAGTACATGACCGGATGGGTGGCGGCGAGCTTGGCGAGCAAAAGATCGAACCGGTCGAGAGTGGTCACCTCGTTACGCGCTCGGGCCATCTCCAGCAGCCGCCCCCCGTCCACATCCACGTCGGTCAAGTTGAGCCGGCGGTGACGATAGTCCGGGCCGTCGATGGAGACCACCTGGAATCTCGCCGCCAACCCTTGGATCTCGCGCATGAAGTCCACTGCCGCGAACCTGCCCTCTCCCAATCGATCGGGCAAGGTGTTGGAAGTGGCCGCCAGGTTTACGCCGGCTGAAGCAAGCCGGTCCAGGAGGGACGAGACCAGGACCGTCTCCCCCGGATCATCCAATTCGAATTCGTCGACAGCCACCAGCACGTAGCCGGAGAGCTCCTGCACCGCGCGTTCGAACCCGATTGCGCCCACGAAGTTCACCAGGTCGACAAAGCTGAGATACGCCTTGGGCTCCGGGGACTCACGGTAGATCGCACCCAGCAGATGAGTTTTGCCGACGCCGAACCCGCCGTCGAGATAGATCCCACGCCCCAGCGGGCGCGCCTGCCGGCGCAAGGAAAGAAGGCCCCGGCGGCTGGACTGGGTCGATGAAAGGGAGGCAGCGAACGCCCGGCAGGACTGGACCGCCTCCGCCTGGCTGGGAAAGTGGCGGTTGGGCCTGTAATTCTCAAAGCTTGTTCCCGCAAAGCGCGGCGGAGGCGCGAGAAGCTCGACCGCGGCGCGGACGTCAAAGTCGACCTTGCGATCACGCAGCGAGGAGAGGTGGGAATCCACCCCACCAGCTTACCGGGGCAAGCCACCAGGGACATGGCGCCGCGGGCCCTCGCCGAGGTCGGTAGGCCGGTTAGCCTGGGCGCATGAGGCAACTCTTCCCGGCCTGCGATGACCATGCCGACATCGGCGCCATCTACCGGCCACCAAGCTCGGAGCGCGGCCTGTGGCGAACCAACATGGTTGCCACCGTGAACGGTGCAGTGGAGTTCGGCGGCGTATCCCGCCCGATCTCGAGCAGCGCCGACCGCCAGGTTTTCCGCGTCATCCGCACTTATGCCGACGCCGTTGTCATAGGCCGTGGCAACGCACTGGCCGAGGGATACGCCGCCCTGCCGCGCCCGATGGCACCTGAGGTGGCAATGGGCGGGCGAGATACAGCGCCGCGGCTGGTTGTAGTGGCAAGATCACTCGACGGGCTTGCCGCCGCACCGCTGGCCGCCTCCACCGAACAGGTGATCATCGCCACCTCGCGGAGCAAAGAAGAGGAGGCCGAGGCGCTGGCACGGTCGTTTGAAGTCGAGCCGGCATTCGTCTTCATAGGCAACGAAGAGCTCGAAGCCCGGCAACTGAGGGCCGCCTTGGACGGGCTCGGGCTGAGAAACGTCGTTTGCGAGGGAGGTCCGACGCTCCTGGGCATCCTGTTGGCCAACCAGGCCATCGACGAGATATGCCTGACCGTGACGCCAATGGTGGCTCCGAGCCACCACGGCGGCCCCTTCGGACCCGGCGGGAACTTCGGCCTCTTCCGGTTGGAGTTGGCCTCGCTGTTGGAGGAAGAGGGAACGCTCCTATATCGTTACCGATTGGTGGCGGACGAGCACTGAGGCCATGGCCCGGGAGGATGCCGTGAGATTCGAAAGCATTACCAGGCGCCGCAAAGCTTTCTCACGCCAGGAGACGGCTAACGCTATCTCGGCTGCGCTCGAGATGTTCCCGGGTATCGGCTTCGACTGGCAGCCGGCGGACCTCCACCTCGCATGGACGGACGGGCCCGGCCCTGGAACCGTATGGCGAGCGGCGGGCGAGCCGGCGGGTTGGACCTACGAACATCCCGCCTTCTATGCGTCGGGAACCGAGCGTGGAGACAAGGTCTTGATGGCGCGGACGCACTCCACCGCGTCGCTGCGCCAGGCCGCGGTGCGCTTCTGGGCGGTTGTGGAACGTCCACCCGATCTTTCCCGCGAGCGCGACCTCGAACGCCTGGCGCAAATCCTGGACGGCGACCAGCCGCTGGCGGGCTCGTTCCCCATAGTCGAGCGAATAGCGGCGGCCCTGGCGGACGGGCTTCCAGCTGAACTGGGCGATCCTGGCGCCTACCTCTTGGAAGCCGCCACCCTGATCGATCGGCTTGGCTACAACCGTCTTTGGGACGAGGCGTACAAGCTGGCCGAATAAGCCTCGGGCTCTCAGGCGGCTCCCGGCGCCAGCGAGAGCGCCGCCTCGAGCGGATCCGCACCAAAGGGCATAACGGCCAAGGTGACCACGGTTACGCCGTTGTCGAAGTATTCGGCAATTCGTCGGCGGCACTGTTCGGCTGGACCCCCGACCACCAGCGCGTCGACGACTTCCTCGGGAATGGCGGCAACGGCACCTGCGCGATCACCCTTCGCCCAGAGCTCCCACATCTGCTCCAATTGTGCGCCGCGGCCGAGCCAACGGTGGAAGTCGGCATAAACCCCGACGTTCAAATACGAGGCAATCGCTCGGCGCGCTCCCTCCAGGAAAGCTGCTCGCTCGGTGCCGGGGGCTACAAAGACGCGGGCGACAATCTCCTTCCCCTCCCCCACGATCGGAACCACTCGTCCGGCGTCTTCTGGAGAGAGCCAGTTGATGATCGCACCGTCCGACTCACGACCCGCCATTCGCAGCATCTGCTCACGCAGGGCGGCCACCAGGATCTTGGGCATCGTCGGAGGAGGCGAGGCCAGGCGGAAACCGCTCACCTTGAAGGTGTCGAACTCCCGGTCGACCTTCTCCCCCGCCAACGCCATTCGCATGAAGCGGACCACGTCGCGCGTCCGGTAATAGGGCCGCTCGAAGGGCACCGAGTTCCACTTCGAGACGATGACGTCCGAGGACGAGCCGATTCCCAAGGTGAAGCGCCCCGGCGCCAGCTCAGCGAGCGCCGCCGCCGAAACCGCCAAGGTCGCCGGACCACGCGTGAAGGCGGGAACGATCGCGGTGCCAAGGTTCATGCCCGGCTCCCACTCGTTTGCCAGCACGAGAGGCGTGAACGCGTCGTATTGCGCGACCTCTGCGCTCCACACGTCGACATAGCCGGCCGCACGAAGCCTCGAGAGCGCATCCCGCTGCGACGCCAAGCCGCCGGCGATCAGTGGAAGGGTGATTCCCCATCGAGCCATGCCAAGATGCTATTCGCACGCGGGGGCCAAAAGCGGCCCAAACCCGCAGGCAGCGCCTCAGTTCACAGGAATCTGGCTGAAAGGCGTGAGACTGCCATCGCTGCCTATCAGCGCCATAGCGGGCACGGTGTCCCTGGAAGTGGAGATGGTGAACGCTACCGGCAAGCCACCGGGGAACTCGCTGGGGAACACCTGCACCTGGCTGGAATCGACGACAAAGGGGACCCCTGCGACACTGTCGATGCCGCTCAACTGCGCCGACAGAGCGTGATGCACAAAGTAGAACGGCTCAACCAGCCCGGATCCCCGTTTCCCGCCGGAGCCGACCACCATCGCGACCTGACTGCCGGCCTCCGCGGCAGAAGGGCCGTATAGCAGCTCAAGCCAGCGATGCCAGGACAGCTTGACACCGGGCTCCTCGAAAAGGCCGACCAGCGGCCCGGCGCTCGAGCCCTTCGCCACCACCATCGCCACGACACCGCCGCTCACGTGCATGGAGAACGGCGTCCCGATCGGAACCGAAGCGATCGTCTTGAGCGGAATGCTCATCGTCCCTTGTGCCGGCACCGACTCCTTGAACCGGGAAGACCCTACCTGCAAAGTGGTGGAAGGTACCGCCGTCGTGGTGGTCGTGGCCGAGACTCCGCCGACCGAAGAAAGGGTGCTAATCGAAACATTGGCGGTCTGCTCGGTGCCCGAGAGGTTGTAAAGCTGGAGGGTCACCCCCTGGTTCGCAGTCACCG
This sequence comes from Actinomycetes bacterium, assembly GCA_021847985.1. GTDB lineage: Bacteria > Actinomycetota > Acidimicrobiia > Acidimicrobiales > Acidimicrobiaceae > Acidithrix. The sequence goes on from JAJZNF010000193.1 coordinate 22,200, forward strand.
AAAGTAGCGGGAAGTCGTAGCCGGAGAAGATCTCCGCCGAAACCGGCACGAGAACCACGCCGGTCGCGGACGGATCCGAGCGGACCTCCACTGCGCCGGCCACGACGCGCCCGATTCGCGTTGTCACCTGAGCGGCTATCGGCCCCACGCCCTGCAGCCAATTGGGAAGATAGACCTCCGTGGTGGAATGCCCTCCGACCACGATCGCCTGCAGGGGACCAGGCTGCTGCAGGCCGGACGGGGTGAGGAAGGCGATATCGACGATCGCATCAGCGCCGAAAGGGTTGAAAACAGCCAGTGCCGCGGTCGAGCTGCCCTGCGTCGACATCCCCTCCACCAGCCACTGTGGCCCCGGAGAGGGCTGGCAAAGAAGCTGCGAATAACCTTGGCTCCCAGTGGCGACCATGCCCACCACGTTGCCACCGCCCGGGAAGGTCACCTCGACACCTCCCGGTTTGCTGGCCGGCAGCTCAAGAGTTACGGGCAGATTCGTGCCCGCAGGAACGGAATACGCCTTGTGGAGGTCCTTCCCGTTTCCGGAATAGAAGTCGACACTGGCGCGCTGCGCGCGGGGTGACAGATTGGTGAGCTCCAATCCGATCGACACTCCCGGGACCTTGTCCAGGCGCGGAACAGTACAGTACCAGGTGGAGGAGTCCGAATTCTGTGGCGAGACGCTGAAGGCCGGTGCGAAAAGCACGTTAGGCCCGGCCGGGCCGCGGCCCAGATTAACCGTCGCGGCCGCGACCAACGCCAAGGCCAGTACCGCCGCCACCACTATCCGGCGCAGAGCGCTTCGCCTGCTGTGAAGAGCCGCCAAAGCCTAACGCACCTCCGCGTGTGGCCGCGGAACGGGGGGCACCCGGGCAGCTTGGTCCTGGTCGCGCATGTCGCGCTCCACCGCGATGGAAACCTTGACGCGGGTGACGATCCTCGAAGTCACGAAAGCGCCGAAGAAGACCGTGTCCACGAGTGCGAGCCAGACCACAGCCACTCCGAGGCCCAAGGCCAATGCCGCGGCTTCCGAACCACCCGAGGGAACGCTCCCGACCGGAACCGCACGCAGCACCTGGTAGCCGGTGACTCCGGGGTCGGTCAGCACCTGGCCCAGGTCGACTTGGCGCGCCAAAGTGAGAGTCAGCCGCTGCAATGCCGGGCTCTGGGCAGCGGCCGGATACGCAAGGTAGGAGATGCCGTCCTGGGCGAGGTACGTGCCCAGCTTGGTGGTCTCCAGAAGCGCCGCCCGCGCCAGGCCATCGTAGGAGGAGGTGTAGGACTCGGCTCGAATGGGCGTATAAGCGCTTTCGAAGGAAAGGTCTCGCCCGGAGGTTACCGAATACGCGACGCCGCTGGCAAACCACCAGGAGCCAGCGGGAATCGTGGACGGCGTGCCGATCCACAGTACCTTCGCCGCCCGCCCATGACTGCCGGTCACCCACCCCAGCGAGTCCTCGTATCCGGAAGCGGGGATTCCCAAACGTCCGCCGAGCAAAGGGGCGCCGATGCCCAGAACGGCCGCCAGTACGCCCACGACGACCGCCGCCCCGCTCAATTGGCGAACACCGAATGCCTCGCGGGGCAGGTCCCGATAGATCGTGTCGACCGCGTTGGCCGACCCGTAGGCCGCAAATGCGGCAAGCAGCGGAGAGAGGAAGACCAGAGGCACGGGGTCATGACCAAGCGCCCCATTGTTGGACGCCACAGCCAGAATGAAGACGACGGCTGCCGCGACGATCGCCACCTCGGCCCGCAAAGCCCGGCTGCCGCGCGCCACGAAGGGGGTCACGACCAGCCCGAGCAGCGCGAACTCACCGAAGGGGTTCACCGACGCGCCTGCACCCACCTGGAAGCGCAGCAAATCCAGAAGGCTGACGTGCGATGGGGGCGCCGAGCCGAGCAAGGAGGCAAGCGCCGTCCCGGGATCCAGGTATCCGGCAAACCAGCTGGCGTTGGCCACCAGGGTAATCATCAGCACGAACAGGAAAAACCTACCGAGCGCCGAGTACCCGGCGGCACGTGCCTTGCCCGAAGCGGAATAGGCGCCTATGACCGCCACGGCCAGGATCAATTCCACCACTACGAACCCGGGCGCCAGGGCCGTCGCGAGCGCGCCCACCATGCCCGCCCGCAAAACGGGGCGGAGAGAGAGCCGATCACCGGCTACGGCGGACTCGACCAGGTCCAGAACTATCCCGACCAGCCAGGGGGAGAAGGCAAATGTCGCGAGCCCGAATAGCGACATGAGCGAGAAGACACCCACCAGCGATCCAGCCGTTGCATAGGTGAGCAGGGCGAGCGTCGCGGAAAGAGGGTTGCGGTACTTCGCCCCCAGGCGATATGCGCCAGCCAGTCCGATCAGGATCAGGCCGCCGAGGAATGCATGCGTCAAGAGGCCGGTGGCGCCGAAGAAGGGGAGGCCAAGTATCCCCATGATCAGGTACCCGGCCGGAACCGAGGTACCCGCGCTCGAGGTGGGCGACAACGAACCCGAGAAGAAGTCGGACAAGAGACTCGCGCCATGCGGGAACGAGGCGATGGTTCCATATGCCGGAAGCGCACCGAGGATCACGTGGCGGGAGGCTATAAGCACGTAGAGAACGACGAAGACTTGGATCACCCGAGCGATGCGCCGCTGCACGAACCTGGTCGCCATGGCGGTCGGATCGGTGCTCTCCTCTTCCAGCAGGTGCTTCTCCAGGATTGCCCCCGGCGAGCTCCTCCTCGATCGCTCCACCTCGTAGCGAAGCATCGCCCTGGTGTTGCGCTGGTGGGCGAAGAACGCCGTTAGGCGCGCCGAGCCGCGTGCGAGACGAACCTTGAGCTCGGGCTGATCCACCAGCCGAAGTTTGTTCATCACCTCCTGCCGGTGAGTGGCCTCGGCGCTCCTCCTGCCGCTGGAGGCCGAGCGGAGGGCGGAGATGATCGACTTCGCGGTGCCCAGGCGGCCCGTCACAGCGAAGTAACTTGCCTCCATCAGGGCCAGCACCCATAGCTGCACCGCCGACACCCGGCGCATCATCCCATCCGTGTTGTTGTTCACGCAGCGGAGCTGATTCGACCTGACGTAGTAGGTGCGCTCGGAACGGCGCAACCTCCTCCTGATCGGCTGGTACTTCGACGCCAAGTACGCGTTCACGGGACCACTGACAAGGATGCCCATGTGCCGCACCTTGGCGAACGAGGATGCGATCACCCTCGCACCGGCCAGCTGAGCCCGGAAGGAAAGATCCACGTCCTCACCGAAGAGGAACATCTCGGGATCAAAGCCGCCCAGCGCCGTGAAGAGGTCGTGCCGGACCAGCATCGCCGCGGCGGAGGCCGCGAAGATCTCCTCCACTATCGGATACTGGTCCTGGTCCAGGTCCCCAACATCGACCCGGCTGCGAACCGCGCCGGTCCGGTCAACGCCGAAGCCGAGCGAAAGCACCCTGTCCGGATAGTCCCAGGCCACGATCTCGGGGGCGACAACCGAGGCGTTCATGCGCAGCGCGTCTTCGACCATCACCGATACGGCGTCGGGCGCCACCGCGATGTCGTCGTGGCAAATAAACAGATACGCCGCGGACGGGACGCTCTTCACCGCCTCATTGACGGCACGCGCGAAACCGAGGTTGCTCTCGTTGCGGATGAGAAAAGCGCGCGGCGCCGCATCCACAACCCGGGCCGAAATCGGCACCTTTGAGCCGTTGTCGACGACCATCAGGGAGAGGTTGGGGTAGTCCGAATCGACCAGCGAAGCCAGCGCTTCCTCCAGCCAATCGCCCGGATCGTTGGCGACCAGCACCGCTACTACTAGGGGAGGGGAAGACATACCGGACTACATAGACTAGCCCGCGAGCATCCTGAAACCCACCTTGGCCCCGTGGCCGGCACATTCGGCACAGACCGGCCATATGCGTTTCCTGGGCGAGAATGCTGGAACTGACGGAGGTTCCCATGGACAAGAGCGCCGGCGACGAACTGCGTGAGCTGGCCTTCACGGTTGTCGGGTTCGGCGTGCTCGGATTCCAGCGGCTCATGGTCGCTCGGCATGATATTGAAAAGGCGGTCTCCAAGAGCGTCGGCGAACTCGCCCGCCGAAGGATCATCCCGAAGCCCTAGCCGGAAGGTGACAGGACCCCTTGGGCGCGGCACTCAGGCGTCGCCCCGCAGTCGCCAGTGCTCCAGTACGGCGGACAGCGTCGACTCCAGCGCCAGCATGGGCCTGAAGGAAGTTGCAGCCTCCAGCTTGGAAACATCCCCCACCAGGCGCGGGACCTCCACCTTTCGCACCAGGGATTCGGAGACCTCGGCACGCAATTCGGTGCCCGCCAGGCGCAGCATCTGATCTAGAAGGTCCGAAACCGCGACGCCCCGACCGGAGGCGACATTGTAGATCTCGCCGCTGGGCGCCCTCTCCATCAGCTCGCAATAGGCACGTACCACGTCTCGAACATCCAGAAAGTCGCGAACAGCGCTCAAGTTCCCGACCTCGATCGAGGACGCGCCCGATCGCTCGGCCACCACGATCCGCCTTGCCAGCGCGGACACCAGGAAGTCGGGGCTCTGACCGGGACCAATGTGGTTGAAGGGCCTTGCGATCACCACGTCGATTCCAAAAGCCCGCCAAGCTTGCTTGACGAACTCCTCGGCCGCGAGCTTCGAGGCGGCATAGGGGCTCAACGGGGCGGGCTCCACCGACTCCGATATCCTCGCGACTTCGGGCTGGTTGCCGTAAACCTCGGCGGAGGAGACAAAGAGAAAGCGGCCCTTGAAGCCTGCGCCGGAAAGGCTCCCGAGCAGGTTCGCGGTTCCGCCGACGTTCACCTGGATGACCGACGCCGGGTCGCTCCAGCTTCGCCCCACGTGACTAAGCGCGGCAAGGTGGAATACGCCGCCGGCTTGGTCCGCGCCAAGGCGATCAGTGAACGCCTTGACCTCGACATCGAGGGCGGCGCGATCCGTCACGTCCACTCCGGCCGTCAACTCGGCCACTTCGTGACCCCGGCGTCGCAGCTCCTCGACAAGATAGGGGCCGACAAAGCCGTTGGAACCGGTGACCAGTGCGAACATTGCCTCCCCCAGCGTCAGAGACCCAGGATACTACGGTAAAGCTCAAGGTGGCCTTGGGCGCTTGCCCGCCAGGTCATAGCCGCCGCCCGGCTGCGCCCCGCTTCCGCCTTGGCGGCCAGCGATCCGCCTCCTTCGATCGCCTCCGCCAAGGCGGCCGCGATCGACGAGACGTCATGCGGGTCCACCAGGAGACAATCCTCGCCCGCATATTCGGCCATTGCCGAGTGAGCGGAGGTGATCAGCAGACTGCCCTGCGACATCGCTTCCAGTCCCGGGAGCCCGAAGCCCTCCTCCAGCGAAGGATACACGGTGGCCACCGCCCGCCTATAGAGCGCACCGAGCTGCAGGTCGCCCACAAAGCCCACCAGCCTCCCTCGCCCCGAGGCCTCGAGTCGCTCGAGCTTGGGGCGCAACCCGCTGTCCTTCCAGCCGACCAGCCCCGCGATGACGAGCTCGACCTCGGAGGTCTCGAGGGAGAGAAATGCGTCTAGCAGGCGCTCGAGATTCTTGCGGGGCTCAAGGGTGCCGCAGAACAGGAAGTAGGGACGGCGAACGCCAAGAGGCGCGATGATGTCGTCGTCTCCGGCACCTTCGGGCGCAACGAATCGTGCCGGTGCAACGCCATGGGATATGACCACGGTGCGGGCTTTGGTGTCAAAATGGCGGCGGAAGGCTTCGAGAGCGCTCCGGGAAGGAAAGACGAGGCCGTCGGCCCTGGCCGCGGAGGCTGCGATCATCCTCCGGAAAAAGACCACCTTGCTCCGTTGATGCCACTCGGGATGCTCGAGAAATGTCATGTCGTGTATCGTCGCGACAGTCTTGATGCGCAGACCGCCGGGCAGCGTGTAATGAATTCCGTGGTAGAGCGCCGCCCCGTGGCGCTCGACCGTTCGCGCCATGGCCAGCCGTTCGAATGCGATCCGTGCCGGACGAGGAGCGGGGACTTCGCCCGCCACGCGCAGTCCCGGACAAAGCCGCCCGAACCTCTGCTCGTCCCCACGCTTGGCGATCGCGAGGAGTTCGACCCCCGCGTCCGGCGCTGACTTCACGGCCTCGCCAAGGAAGCCGACCGCGTAGCGGCCGACACCCGTCAAGCTGGCCGGCACCGAGCTCACATCCACCGCGACCAGGCTCGAGCCACTCATAGGGCCGCCTCCAGCACCTTGCGCGCGGTGTCCTCCCACCGAAGTGCGGACGCCTTGGCCAGACCCTCTCGGACCAGGCTCGATTTGAGGCGGTCGTCAGAGAGCACGCGGACGATGCCGCGAGCGATGTCCCCCACCGAGCGTGGATCGACGATCTCGGCCACCTCAGGGGAGGTGGAGGGAATGAGGGAGGCAACAACCGGGGTGCAACTTGCCATCGCTTCGACCGGCGGCAAGCCGAAGCCCTCGTGCAGCGGAACGTAGACGAGCGCCGCCGCCCGTCGATAGAGACCGGCAAGCACCTGTGGGCTGACGTGACCGACGGGCAGGACGCCCGACCCGGGCGCCTTGCCCTCTCCCCATCCTTGTGGGCCGACCACTACCAGAGGAAATTCCCCTCCCAGCTCACTGCGGCAAAGGGCTGCCGCCTCGGCAAGGCGGGCCATGTTCTTGCGAGGCTCCAAGGTTCCCACCGAAAGCAGGAACGGCGAACGAACGCCCAACCCGTCGAGCAGGCGGTCGGCCGCCACGAGGTCTGCCGGCGGAAGATGATCGGCGCCGGGTGGGGCCAAGACGATACGCGACTCGGCGACACCAGCCCGGATCAGAGCGGCCCTGGACTCCTCCGAGATCGTGATCACTCGCCCCCCGGAACCTCGAATCTCTTCGAGCCTCCTCTCGTGCCACCTCAGACCCCGTCGGGTGAACGTCTCGGGCACCTCGCGAAAAGCCAGGTCGTAAACCGTAAAGACGCACTTGGGCGCATCCGGGAACCTTGGCCCGGCCATCGATAGGCTGAGGCAGGCGTCGTAGCCGCCCGGACTGCGAGCCAGACCCCACTCCCAAGCCCGCATCAGGGCCCGGTGCGGAAGGCGCGAATGATGGACCGGGAGGCCATACGCATCCAGCGGGTCCTCCCCAGACACCCTTGATGCGTACAGCTCGATCTCGGCACCGAGGGCGGGCGCGAGCCCTGCCATCCGGGAGGCGACCTCAGCCGTGTAAACACCGATGCCACCGGGCGTCGGCGAATGCAGCTGCTCGGCGATGACTAGAACCCTGGAAGCCATGACTGCATTCGAACCTAATTGGCACCCGAGGCGCCGGCTATGCGGCGAGCGCCTTTGCATAAAGAGCCGCCAACCCCTTTGCGGTCTTGACCCAGCTGTAGCCCGATATCCGGACCGTGGCACGGGCCACCAGTGCCTCCCGCAATGCAGAGTCCTCCAAGACTCTCGCAAGGGCAGCGGCAAGCGCCGAAGCGTCTCCTGCGGGAACCAGCTCCGCGCCGTCGCCCAAGACCTCCGGGAGCGACCCGGCCAGGCTCGCCACCACAGGGGTGCCGAGGGCCATGGCCTCGATGGGTGGAAGGCCGAAGCCCTCGTAGATGGAGGGATAGGCGAACACGGACGCGCGGGCCAGAAGCTTGAAGCGCTCCGAGGAGCTCACGTAGCCGGGCAGGAGTATGCGCGACCGATGGGGATTGGCCTCCACCCTGGAGAGCACCTCCTCCGATCCCCAGCCGGGCTGGCCGGCGATCACCAGCCTCAGGTCGGGATGCCGGTCTCCCAAGTCGGCGAACGCGTCCACGAGCGTTGCGAACCCCTTGCGCGGCTCGATGGTACCGAGACCGAGGACGTAGGGCGCACCTGCCAGGCGCGCGGCGATGCCGGCATCCGCTCCGTCTTCCGCATTGCCACCAATTTCGGGCACGTCGGGCAGCCCATGCGGCACGGCGACCACCCGCTCCGGGTCGGCGGAAAAATGTTCCACCACCTGCGCGGCGACAAAGGCGCTTGGGGTGTGGACGAAAGCCCCGCCCCGGATGGCCCGAGCTATCAGCCGGGGGAACACCAGCGTCGACGGATCCGCCACATTGGGGTACAGGAGAGGCGTAAGGTCGTGCACGGTGACGACCCGGCGAGCTCGCAGGGAGGGCGGAACCACGAAGTTGGTGCCGTGAACTACGTCGAGGGGCCCGGTGAACAGCTCCACCCAGGGAAAATCGAACCGGCTCCAACTGGCCTGAAGCGGCCGCGCAGGCATGGGCAGCTGCCGTATCGGCACCAGGCCGCTCACGCTCGTAGCCAGGCGATTCCTGCGGCGCCAGCTCACGGCAAAGGGGCGCAGGTCCACCTCGGGTAGCGCCGCGAGCGCCACCAAGGCGTTGTAGCAGAACTCGCCTACGCCGGTACGCTGACCCAGCAGAGCCGTGGCCTCGTATCCAACCCTCATCGGCAACTCCGGATCCCGTAGACGAGCAGCATGGCCGCTCCGAGAATAGCCTCCCGACGAGCATGAGGTTGCGAACCGGGCGGCACGAGCCGGACCTTGCGGGATAGCCTCGATCTGGGCAAGAGCGGAGAGGCGAAAGAATGCACCCGGTTACGCGCTGGTTATCGGAGTCGACACGAATACCTGTCGTGGCGGCACCGCTCTTCATAGTCTCCAACCCAATGCTTGTCGCAGCCCAGTGCAAAGCCGGGGTGATCGGCTCGTTTCCCGCGCTCAACGCGAGGCCGGCGGAGCTGCTGGACGAGTGGCTATTCGAGCTCGAGGATGACCTGGCCAAGGCACGTCTCGACCAGCCGGACTCCCTGGTAGCACCCTTCGCTGTCAATCAGATCGTGCATCGGTCCAATGGCAGGTTGGAGGCCGACCTCGAGGTGATCGTCCAACACCGGGTACCCGTGGTCATAACCTCCCTCGGAGCCAGGGAGGAGGTCAACGAAGCAGTGCACTCCTACGGCGGCATCGTCCTGCACGACGTGATCAACCGCCGATTCGCCCAAAAGGCGCTGGAAAAGGGCGCGGACGGCCTCATCGCCGTCGCCGCCGGTGCCGGTGGGCACGCCGGATCCACCTCGCCGTTCGCACTGGTATCCGAGATTCGCGAGTTCTTCGACGGCCCCCTGCTCCTGTCCGGCTCGATCTCCACGGGCCATGCCCTTCTTGCCGCGCTTGCCTTGGGAGCCGACTTCGGATACGTGGGCTCCGCCTTCATCGCCACCCAGGAAGCAAACGCCCACCCCGAATACAAGGAGATGCTGGTAGCCCACTCGGCGGAGGACATCGTCTACACGTCGCACTTCACGGGCGTCAAAGGCAACTACCTCCGCCCCTCCGTCACGCGCGCGGGCCTTGATCCCGATCACCTCGAGGAGCGCGACCCCAGCACCATGAGCTTCGCCGACTCGGGCCGGGCGGTAAAGGCCTGGAGAGACGTGTGGGGTTCCGGCCAGGGAATCGGGGCCATCAAGGAGATAGCCACGGTTTCGGCCGTCGTGGAGCGATTGGAAAGGGAGTTCGTAGAGGCCCGGGAGGAGCTTGGGAAGAAGGTGGCCGCATTTGATGACGCCGGGGATGAATCCGAATTGGGCGGTCCGTCCAAGCGACTTAGGATTTGAAACATGATCGCTGTCCTCTGCGGCGGAGTCGGGGCCGCCAAATTCCTCGATGGCGCTCTTCGCGCCTTCGATGGTGAAGAGGTCGTCGCCATAGCCAACGTGGCTGACGATGAGGTCATGCATGGCCTGCACATCTCCCCCGACATCGACACCATCCTTTATACGCTCTCCGGCCAGGTGAACCCGGAAACGGGGTGGGGACTCGCCGGCGAGTCCTGGCGAGTGATGGAGCGCCTCGAGAAGCTCGGTGGCCAAACTTGGTTCCACCTCGGCGACCTGGACCTGGCCACCCATCTGTACCGAAGCGCGCGCCTCGGGGAGGGTGCAACCCTCACCGAGGTGACGGCCGAGTTGGCTGAGCGCTACGGCCTTGGCGTGCGCCTGCTTCCCGCGACAGACGGGGACCTCCGTACCATCGTCTCGATCCGCGATAACGACGGCTCCGTACGGGACGTCACCTTTCAGGAATACTTTGTCAAGCTGAGGCACGAACCCCACGTGAAAGCCGTCTCCTACAGGAGCGCAGGCGTCGTCACTCCCGCCCCGGAAGTTATGGACGCCCTCGCCACCGCACGGGCGATAGTCTTTGCTCCTTCGAACCCGGTTCTGTCGATCGCCCCGATCCTGGCGATCGGAGAGATTGCCGAGACGGTCGCCAAGCGCCGAAACGACGTGGTGGCTGTGACGCCAATAGTCGAGGGCCGCGCGATAAAGGGCCCCGCGGATCGAGTGCTGGATTCACTGGGTTTCGAGTCGAGTGCCTTGGGAGTGGCGCGCTTCTACGCGGACTACTCGGGTACCTTTGTCCTTGACACGAGGGATTCCGAGCTGGCCGGCAAGATTTCATCCCTGGACATTCGCGTTAGGCATACCGACACGATCATGCACGACACGGCCACAAGGACGGCACTCGCCGAATTCGTGCGCGGAGTCATCGAGGGGGTCTGAGTTGCGCGAGTCCTTCGAGGCGCCGGCATTGCGGATCATCGGCATACCCGGAATACCCGAAGTGAAGGCCGGCGACAACGTCGCCGACCTGATCATGGAGAACTTCGAGCTCTACACGAACGACGTGGTGGTCGTGACTCAGAAGATCGTCTCCAAGGCCGAAGGGCGGGTCGTGGCACTGGACCCGAACCGCTCGGCGGAAGAGCAGATCGAGGAACTAATCCGTTCGGAGAGCAGGCGCATCCTCCGACAAAGGGGAAGCCTCTTCATCACCGAGACCAACTTCGGCTACGTCTGCGCCAACGCCGGGATCGACCAATCCAACGTCCCGGAGGGGACGGTGGCGCTGCTGCCGCGCGACCCTGATCGTTCCGCCAGGCGCATCCGCGACCGCATACTTGCCAAGTCGACCAAGCGCGTCGGAGTGATAATCTCGGACACATTCGGCCGCACATGGCGTCAAGGCCTGACAGACGTGGCGCTCGGAGTCGCGGGCATCGCTGCGGTGGTGGATCTGCGCGGAGTGCCGGATGCGAACGGCAGAACGCTAAACGCGACGCAAATTGCGCTCGCCGACGAGCTCGCTGGTGCGGCGGAGCTCGCCAAGCCAAAGGGAGGCAGAGTCGGAGCGGTTGTCATCCGCGGCGTCTCCAGCGAGCACTTTCGCGAATCCTCGGTCGCGGAGGAGCTGCTGAGGCCGTACGGCGAGGACCTCTTCCGCTAAAGGGACCTCAGTCCTCCGTTGCGCCATCCGATTGCCTGGGGGACCTGCGCAGGAAGTACTCTTCCGGATTGGCGCGGTACCAGTCCACCAGCGAGCTCACCCCGGTCTCCAGGTCCGTGAAAGGCCGCCATCCCAGCTGAGTAGCCGCTCGCGAGGCATCCAATGAGGATCGCACGATGTCGCCCGGTCTGGCCGGAGCCATCCGCGGCCTCAAGGTGGAGCCCGAGGCCCGCGCGATCAGCTCGTAGAGGCCCACCACCGAGGTCTCTCTACCCGTTCCGACGTTTACTACCAGGCCGCCGCCATTGTCCATCGCTCGAACGAGAGCGTCCACGACATCGGCAACGTAGACAAAGTCGCGCGTCTGCTTGCCGTCACCGTAGATCGTGCTCGGCCGTCCAGTCAGGCAGCGCTCCGTGAAGATGGAGATGACGCCCGACTCCGAGGCTCCGCGCTGCCGGGGACCGTACACGTTGGCGAAGACGAGCGCGGTGTATTCCAAATCCCGGCTCCGGCGATAGACATCCAGGTAATCGATGGCAGCCCTTTTCGAAGCTCCGTATGGCGAGCTCGGCACCAGGGGAGAGGTCTCCTGGATAGGCAGTTCGCTCGCCGCGTCGCCATAGATGGCGGCGGAGGCCGCGAAGACGATCTTGGCACCGCCTCCGGTGAGGGCAGCTTCGAGCACCCTCAAGGTGCCTCCGAGGTTGACCGTCAGATCTTCGAAAGGGTCCTCCATGGAGCGGGCCACGTCACTGCGCGCCGCCAGATGAAAGATCACGCTTGGTCGCCGCCGCTTTGCCAGTTCCGCCAGGGCGGGCGATCGGACGTCCATCTGGTGGAACGAGAACTGTCCGTGGCCCCCCGACCTTGCTTGGGCAAGGTTGGACAACCTCCCGGTGGAGAGGTCGTCGACGACATCGACGCCATAGCCGAGCGCCAACAGCTGGTCAACCAGGTGGGAGCCGATGAATCCGGCTCCGCCGGTAACCAGGACACGGTCCATCAGTCAGGAATCCTTTGCGCTACCAGGCGGTCACCCCGGGCAATCGGAGCGCCTTTGGCAAGCACCGACCCCTCGTCGAGCACCGCCTCCGGCGGGACCACGCCTCCCACGCCCACGATCGAGTCGAGCACCTGCGCGTAGCGGGCGACGGTCGCGCCTGCCATAACCACCGACTTGACCACCAAGCTGCCGGCCTCGATGACGGCGTCTGGGCCGACAACAGATGCGACGATCCTTGCCCCGGGGTCGATGCGGGCACTCTTTGCAACCAGGGAGTCCCCTACCAGTTCAAAGCCGGCCGGAGTGGCTCCCACCAGGTCGATCTCGGCGGCACTCGCCGCGCCGCCGTCACCACGGACAAGCACGGAGAGGAACTCGAGATTGACGGTTCGAAAGTTGTCGACGGTGCCGGCGTCGATCCAGAAGCCGTCGAATGGCAGTGCAAAGAGTTGGCCACGGCTGACCAGCAAGGGAAAAACGGCCTTCTCGATGGAAGCTCTGCCGCCAGGCTCGACGGATGCCAGCGCCTCCGGTTCGAGAACGTAGATCCCCGCATTGATGAGATTGCTGGGAGCGTCCTCGCGCCTCGGCTTCTCGACGAAGGCCTCGACCCTGCCGTCCCCGTCAGTCGCGACGACACCGAAGGCCGAAGGGTCATCCACCGGGATGAGCGCGATAGTGGCAAGGCCGGGGTTGGCGCGATGGGCCTCCATCAACGCCGAGATGTCGAAGTCGCAGAGGATGTCGCCGTTCACAACGAGGAAGGTCTCCTGCAAACCGGCGAAGTCGGCCGCAAAGCGAATGCCGCCCGCGGTGTCGAGCGGCTCGGGCTCCACTGCGTAGACGATCTCCACACCGGAGACCTCCCCGGCCGGGAAGGCCTCGAGAAACACGTCCGGGCGGTAGCCCATGGAAAGCACGACGCGGTCGACGCCGAATGAGGCGAGCCGTTCCACCACACGCTCCAACATGGTGACCCCGGCGACGCAGAGCATCTGCTTGGGAATCTCGTGGGTGAGCGGCCTAAGCCTTGTGCCCATCCCACCTACCAGCACCACGGCCTGCAACGAGCCTCCTCAGTTACCTCTGGAGCGCGGGAAGCGGGGAAATCAGCGCTCACTTATCTTAGTATTCCGGCCAACCCCCGAGCGGCCCGGATCCCGAATGCCGGTATCCAGCTCAGCCCGCAGCGGTCGAGGTGGTCGGCGACGGCACCGTGGTGGCCGGCGAAAGACTTGGCACCGTCGTGGTCGTCGAGGAGAGCGCCTGCGTCAAACCTAGATTCACCAGAGCCTTGGTCGAGTCCGGCTTGGGCAGCGACGAGCCCTTCGCGACCAGGCCGACGGAGATCAACTGCTGGTCTGCAAATCTGATGTTGGCCGGATTGCCGGTGTAGACCTTGCCCGCGGAGAGGAGCGAGGACCAGACCTTCACCTGGATGGTGGCCGGCTTCCCATTGCACGTGCTGCTGGAGGTAATGGCGGCGTGGCCAGGATAGAAGATCTTGCCGCCGGAAAGATACAACCCGCTGTAGCCGAGCACGAACTTGCCCAACGTAGCGTTCGAGCCCTCGTTCAGCGCACTGCGCGGCTGCACGGTGATCAAGCCGTTGCCAGTGGTGTAGAAGGAAAGCGACGAGGTGTTCTTCTGGGCCTTCAGGTTCGGGAGGAACGCGTTGCAGTCATAGACGCCGAAGGCGACGTGCCAGGTCTGGCCCACTCGTGGCGGAGAGCCGGCTGCGCCCGACGGGTGAAGGCGCTCGTAGCGTGAGTAACCGACAACAAAGATCCCAATGACGATGATCAGGGCGAGAGACGTGTAAAAGCCCAAAGGCGCCTCACCCTTGCGCGTTCTGCTGCCGCCGGTAGCCGCCGCGCGCGCTACCCGCTTGCCAGTCGATCCCTTGGCCATATGTGCTGCTTACCCGCCTTGAAGTCCGGTTTGACCCCTAACACTCTATCGGAACCCGCCCACATGCCACCGTGTGGTATCGGCTACCGCGGCGAGCCCTTCATCGCCTTGGCGGCAACTCTGAGAGAGCCGATCGCCAAACGCATCACGGCTCCGGCGGCAACCAGCGGCAGTGCCAACCTGGCCGGTCCCTCCAGGGTCTGATCCGCGTATCGCCACAGGGATACGGAGTGCTGGGCAAGGACGAAATAGGGCCGCAAGACGGACGACCTCCCCTGGTGATGGACGACGACGGCTTCGGGCTCGTAGCCGATCTGATATCCCTTGCGTATTAGGCGCCGGCAAAGTTCCACATCCTCCAGGAACATGAAATAACGGTCGTCAAAGCCACCGATATCCAAGAAGAGCCGCCTGGGCAGCATCAGGAAGGCCCCGGATGCCCAGCGGTCGCCGCCCAGGGGTGCTTCGGAGGCGGAGCGATAGTAGCGGCTGGCGGGATTGGACGGCCAGACCAACCCGAGCGAAGCATGCAGCGCGGATATCCAAAGGCTCGGAAAGCGCCTGATGGACGGGTAGCGGCCGCCCTGGGAGTCGAGAATCGTCGGGGCAACCACACCGGCTGCCGGATTCGCCGCCAGAAAGGCGGCAAGGGCGCCGAGCGCGCCCGGTGTAACGCTGCAATCAGGATTGCAGATTGCGAGCAGCTCTCCTCCCGCCGCCTGGGCGCCAATGTTCACAGCCCGGCCGAATCCGAGGTTGGCGCCCGTCTGGATCACCTCGAGATGGCATGTCGGGTATCTTTCGAGCACCTCAGCCTTGGCGGCGGCGAGGCTGTCGTCTTCCGAGGCATTGTCGACGACCACGACCTCGGACGCGCCATCGGCGAAAAGAGATGAAACACAGGATCGGAGAAGGTCGCCGGCGTTGTAGTTGACCACCACGGCCGTAATCGCCGGACCTGGCCCCACTTGGCCGCTCAACCAGCGCTCCAGAGTCGTCGGGCAAGCTTGGCCACGGAGTCCCGGTAATCAGGCATGGGCGCCATCCCGGCTATTCGCAGCGCACAGTTGTCGAGCACTGAAAACGCCGGCCGTGGCGCCTTGCGCGTACCGGCTATCTCCGCGCTGTCGATGGGCACCACCCTGCCCTGGTCGGCCCCCACTTCACCGAAGACGAAGCGCACCAGTTCGTACCACGAAAGATGCCCTTGGTTGCTCACGTGGAAGACGCCGCTCATGTCCTCCAGCAACAATCCGGCCAGGGTCTTGACCAGATCCTCCACCACCGTCGGCGATCCGACCTGATCGGCCACGAAGCGCACTTCGCCCTCGGCGCGGGCAAGCGACAAGATCGTCTTCAAGGTGTTGCGCCCGTAGCGGCCCATCACCCACGACGTTCGCACGATCAAATCGTGCGCCTCGAGCTCCGATTCACCAGCGAGCTTCGACTTCCCGTAAACCGAGACGGGCGAGGTCGGGTCCCACTCCCGGTACGGGGACGAGGCCTTGCCGTCAAAGACGTAGTCGGTGGAGACGTAACAGATCCGCGAGCCGGCGCGCCGGGCCGCCTGCTTGAGATAGCGGACTGAAAGCGCGTTGGCCAGGTACGCGCGGTCGGGATCATCCTCGCAGGCGTCTACGGCGGTCATGGCACCCAGGTGGACTATCCAGTCCGGGCCAAGCCCCGCCACAGCATCAAAAACCTGGCTGCGTTCGGTGAAGTCCAGCTCCTGACGCGTGGTGCCCACTACCTCGCCGAAGATTGGGTGAGCGGCCGCTTCCTCCAGGAACTCCTTGCCTACCTGCCCACCCGCGCCGGTCACCAGTAGCCGCACGTCAAGCCTCCCGTTCCTCCCAGGCCCTCACTTGCTCCAGGTCCCCTCCTGGACGGGAGCCCGCAGTTTCAGCGGTTCCCACCATTCCCGGTTCTCCGAATACCAGCGGATGGTGTCGGCGACGCCGGTATCGAATTCGATCTGTGGGGCCCACCCCAACTCGGACCTGATTCTCGCCGAGTCGAGCAGGTAACGCCGATCGTGGCTGGGGCGGTCAGGGACGATCTGCTTCAGCGAATCGTCTTTGCCGAGTTCGGCCAATACCAGGTCGGCGATCTCCATGATGCTCTTCTCCACGCCGGTCCCCACGTGGTAGGTCTCGCCGTCCTTCCCTCGATTTATGACCAGGTCGATAGCACGACAGTGATCGAGCGCGTGGATCCACTCCCGGCGGTTCTGCGTCGAAGCGTAGAGGGGAAGGGGCTTTCCATCAAGCGCGTTCGTCGCGAAGAGTGGAATCACCTTTTCCGGGAACTGGTAGGGGCCGTAGTTGTTGGCGCAGTTGGTGATGCTTATCGGGACTCCGTAGGTCAGGTGGTAGGAGCGGACCACATGGTCGCCCCCCGCCTTGGATGCGTTGTAAGGGGTGCGAGGCCGATAAGGTGACGCCTCCGTGAAACCTGCCGCCTCGTCGAGGTCCATGTCCCCGTAGACCTCGCAGGTGGAGACGTGGTGGAAGCGCTGCAGCTTGACCTTGCGAACGGCCTCCATCAAGCCCTGGGTCCCCATCACGTTTGTCGAGAAGAAGCGCCCCGGGTCGATGATGGCCAAGGAGTTGTGGGACTCGGCCGCGAAATTGACGACAACGTCCACCTCGTATGCGCGAAGGACTTCATAGACGAGGTCGGTGTTGGCAATGTCGCCCTTCACGAAATGGAAACGGCCTTCCAGCCCCGCCAGCGAGGAAAGCGTGCCGGCGTAGGTAAGGGAGTCGTAGACCACCACCTCGTCATCGGGATGCTCCGCGAGCCAGTACCGGACGAAATTCGAGCCGATGAAACCGGCTCCACCGGTAACGAGAATGTTCATCTGGGCGCTCTCCAATTCCAATGCAAGGCTTGTTCGCCGCCGGTGCCGACCGGTGCACAGGCTACGGCAGTTCGACGATGGAATGGTCCCCGATGACGAGCCGGTTGGCGCGAGGCTTGAGCTGACGGCGCGACACCAGCGCCTGCTTCCCCAATATGGAGCCCTCCAAGCGTCCGGCATCGATCACCCGGGATCCCTCCAGGACAATCGAGTTCTCGATCTCGCAGGACTTGAGGGTGCACCCCGGCCCGATCGAGGTGAACGGACCGACGTATGAGTCCTCTATCACGGTTCCGGCACCGATTACCGCCGGGCCGCGCACCTTGGAACGTACGATCATCGACCCGCGCTCCACCACCACCCTGCCCTCGATGGCCGATTCCGAATCTATCTGTCCATCCAGGCGCACCTCGACGTCTTCCAGGACGAGCCGGTTCCCCTCCAGTAGCGCCTCCGGCTGCCCGAGGTCCTTCCAGTATCCGGTTATCTGCCGGCTGGAAACCCTGTAGCCGTTGTCGATGAGCCATTGCACCGCGTCGGTGATCTCCAGCTCTCCCCGGCCGGAGGGACGGATGGAGGCCACCGCCTGGTGAATCGTGGAGTCGAAGAAGTAAACGCCCACAAGGGCCAGGTCGCTTGGCGGAACCTTGGGCTTTTCCACCAGCGCCCTGACGGCCCCGTCCCCGTCCAGTTCTGCCACCCCGAAACGATGCGGGTCCGGCACCTTGGCCAGCAGTATCTCCGCGGCCGTGCCGCCATCCCGCGCGCGGAACTGCGCGGCGAATTCGCTTATGCCTTCCTTGACAAGATTGTCGCCAAGGAACATCACGAAGTCCGATTCACCCAGGAAGTCGCGAGCGATGAGCACGCAATGCGCAAGGCCCAGAGGCTTGTCCTGGGGAATGTAGGTAAT
Organism: Actinomycetes bacterium; assembly: GCA_021847985.1. Lineage (GTDB taxonomy): Bacteria > Actinomycetota > Acidimicrobiia > Acidimicrobiales > Acidimicrobiaceae > Acidithrix. The sequence continues at coordinate 40,169 of JAJZNF010000193.1, forward strand.
GCGCAACCCAAAGGCGCTGCCGTCCCCGACGGCCGCCATCACCTCTTCCCGGGTGTCGCCGACGATCACGCCGACCTCCTTGACACCCGCCGCGGCAAGCGACTCCAGGCCATAGAAAAGGATCGGCTTGTTAGCCAAAGGCACCAGTTGCTTGGCCGAGGTATGGGTGATGGGCCGCAGTCGCGTGCCGGTGCCACCCGCCAGCACCAGGCCTTTCAAATCGGACATACGCGCACCAATATTACTCAGGAGACCGGGAGCCCCAGGCTGCGGGCGATCACGAGGCGCTGAATTTCGCTCGTCCCCTCCCCTATCTCAAGGATCTTCGCGTCACGATAATGCCGGGCAACCGCGTTGCCTTCGATGAATCCCGCTCCGCCGAATATCTGTGTCGCCACGCGCGCGGCATCCATGGCAGCCTCGGTGGAGAAAAGCTTGGCCATCGCCGCGGCCTGACCGAACGGTTGGCCCGTATCCTTCAGCCAAGCGGCCCTATAGGTGAGTGCCCGAGCGGCCTCGATCCTGGTGGCCATGTCCGCGCACATGAATGCAACCGCCTGGTGCTTGCCGATCGGTCCGCCAAAGGCGTTGCGGGTCTTTGCGTACTCAAGCGAGGCGTCCAGGCAGCCTTGGGCGAGCCCGACCGCCAAGGCGGAAATGGCCACGCGGCCATCGTCGAGTATCGCGAGGAACTGCGCAAAACCCCGCCCCGGAGTGCCGAGCAGGTTCTCCGCCGGCACCCGCACTCCATCCAGATAGAGGCCGTGCGTGTCGGAGGCGTGCCATCCCAGCTTGCGATAGGCGGGCTCGACCACAAGGCCGGGAGTGCCGGCAGGGACCAGGAAGGCCGATATTCCCTTCTCGGTGCGAGCCGTCACCGTTATTACGGAGGTGATCGGCGTCCCACTGTTGGTTATGTAAGCCTTCGAGCCGTTGATCACCCATTCTCCGGTCGCTTCGTCAAAGCTGGCGGTGCTTCGGGTGGCACCGGCGTCGGAGCCTGCGTCCGGTTCGGTAAGGCCGAATGCGCCCAGCGCCTTACCTTCGCACATGTCCGGCAGGTACCTGCGCTTTTGCTCATCAGTGCCGAACGAGTAGATGGGATTGGCTCCAAGCCCGACCCCCGCGGAGAGCGTGATCGCCATCGACGAGTCCGCCCTCGCCAACTCTTCGATGGCTATGCACAGGGTCGCGAACTCCAGGCCCAGACCTCCGTACTCCTCCGGGAAGGTGATGCCAAAAGCGCCGATCTTGCCCAGCTCGAGCACGGTATCCAGCGGGAACTGCCCCTTCTCGTCCCATTCCTCGGCGTAGGGGGCCACCTTCTCGCGGGCGAAGGCCCGCATCAGCCCTCTGAACTCGTCCTGTTCAGCGGAAAAGCTGTAATCCATGGCCTAGAACCTATCGCCGCCACCGGACCCGGTGGGGGCAAAGTGGAAACCGCTCAAGCGTACAGATGCTCGACATCCCCGGCCGATACCGAGCGGATGCAGGAATCCAGCTCCACCAAGAGATGCCCTTGGTTGGATATGTCCAGGACCTGTCCACTGATGATCTCGCCGTCGCTGAGTTCCACCCGCACGAAAGCCTCCAGTGTCGCGCACGCCGCGCGATACCGCCCAAGAAGAGCGGCGAACGCTGGGGCAAAGGATTCCTGGAGTGGCTCGTAGGCCTCCTTGAAACGCCTCAGCAGGTCAAGGCGCAGTGCGTCACGCTCCTTGGGACCGAAGAGTCTCCCGGTCGTCTCGCGCAGAGAGGTCGCAGGACGCCCCAGCGCCGCCAACTCCTCGCGCGTCTGGTTCACGTTCATTCCAACCCCTACCACCACGAAGCGCCCGGAGGGGGACTCGCCGGCCTCCGCAAGAATGCCGGAGATCTTCTCCTTGCCCAGCAGGAGGTCGTTTGGCCACTTGATCGAAGCGCTCACGCCCATGGACTGCAAGGACTCCACCGCCGCCACGGACATGGCGCAGGTGGCCGCGAAGTAGTCGTTGACGGAAAACTTGGGACGGACCAGGACGGACATTAGTATCGAGCTTCCCGAGACGTCGTCCCAGTTTCTCCCGAGCCTGCCCTTGCCGGCACTCTGGTGGTCGGCCGACAAAGCCGTCCCTTCGCCCGCGCCGCCCTGGGCCAGCCTCACCAGCTCCGCATTGGTCGAAGGCACCTCGTCAAAGTGGGTCAGGGTCCAGCCACTACCGAGGTCAGCTCTCTCCAATGTCTCCATAGGAGGAAACTTAGACCCTAAAATGAATTGGTCAACCCTCAGAAAGGACCAGCGTGTTCAAGAAGATCCTTGTGGCCAATCGCGGCGAGATTGCGGTGCGGGTGATTCGGACGGCTCGCGAGATGGGGATCGCAACCGTGGCGGTCTACTCCGAGCTCGACCGTGACGCGCTGCATGTCCGGCTCGCCGACGAGGCCTTCGCCCTCGGCGGCCAGACAGCGGCCGAGAGCTACCTGAACACCGAGGCGATCCTGGGGGCTATCAAGGCATCCGGCGCTGACGCGGTACATCCCGGATACGGCTTCTACTCCGAGAACGCCGACTTCGCACGTGCCATCAACGAGATCGGGGTCACCTTCATCGGGCCGCCGCCGGAGGCCATCGAAGTCATGGGGGACAAGATCAGCTCGCGGATCGCCGCGAACAAAGCGGGCGTCGAGGGAGTGCCGGGCACCACCGAGGTGATCAAGGCGGCAAGCGAAGTCATCGCCTTCGGGAACGAGCACGGTTGGCCGGTGGCCATCAAGGCCGCCTACGGAGGGGGCGGGCGCGGCATGCGCGTCGTCAACGATCCCGACAGCGCCGCCGCGGCATTGGAGTCGGCACAACGGGAGGCCGAAAAGGCCTTCGGCCGCTCGGAAAGCTACATGGAGCGCTACCTGACCTGGCCGCGCCACATCGAAATGCAGATCTTCGTCGACAACTTCGGTAACGGGGTGTGGCTGGGAGAGCGTGACTGCTCAAGCCAGCGCCGCCACCAGAAGCTGATCGAAGAGTCGCCCGCACCCAACTTTCCCGACACGGTGCGCCAGGCCATGGGTGAAGCCGCGGTGAAGGTGGCTCTGGCCTGCGGATACCGAAACGCCGGCACCGTCGAGTTCCTCTTCCAGGACGGCGAGTTCTACTTCCTCGAGATGAACACCAGGCTCCAGGTGGAGCACCCGGTCACCGAGATGATCACCTCGATGGACTTGGTCGAGCTCCAGATCCGCATCGCATCCGGCGAGCCCCTGGGCTTCTCCCAGGACGACATCGTACGGTCCGGGCACGCCATCGAGTGCCGCATCAACGCCGAGAACCCGAACCAGGGCAAGTTCCTTCCCTCGCCGGGGCGCATAACCAAGTTCATCGCGCCCAACGGATTCGCAACCCGCCTGGACGCGGGTTACCTGGAGGGCGACACCGTATCCCAGTACTATGACAACCTCATCGCCAAGCTGGTGGTGTGGGGAAAGGACAGGGAAACCGCGCGAAGGAGAATGCTGCGCGCGCTCCGCGAGATGGTCGTCGAAGGTGTCGCGACCACCATCCCGGCCCACGTTCACATTCTCTCTCACCCCGACTTTGCCGCGGCACGCCACTCGACCAAGTGGGTCGAGGACGTGGCCGGCCTAGCGGACCTGAAAGTCGATCCCCCTACGCCTGCGGGGGACGAGGAGGGCGCGACGGTTGCCAGAACCGTTCAGGCCGAGGTGAACGGAAAGCGCTTCGACGTCAAGTTGTTCCTGCCCGAGGGCTTCGGTGAAATCAGCAGCGCCCCCGCGGGCGCGAAAGTTGCACCGGCACGCCGCCCGGGCACGAACAAGAGCCGCTCCCACGCCCATGGCGCCGTCTCCGGCGGTTCCGGCCGGATCGCGGTTCCGATGCAGGGCACGATCGTAAAGGTCCTCGTGGCCCAAGGCGACAAGGTCGAGGCCGGACAAACCGTATGCGTCCTCGAAGCCATGAAGATGGAGAACGCGATCGTCGCGGACAAGTCCGGCGAGGTGGCTGAAGTCAAGGTGAAGGCGGGCGACACCGTCGGAACCGGAGACGTCGTGGTGGTCATCTCCTGACGCCGGGGTTTCCGGCGTCAGGCATACCGGCACGAACCTCCCTCGGTACCCGCCCCCTTCTTTGGATTCGGACCTGAGTGTCCCTGCCTCGAGCGGGTTCATGCGGTCGGCGCGGGTGCACGGCCGAGCACGGCTAAGGACGCTTGAAGCCCGCCCCGCCCAGGTTGACGACGACAGGACCTTGGCCGTCGGAGAGGTGGGGCAAGCCTGCCCACGCCGCGGCGGCGGTCGGTTCGACCCACAGCCCTGAGGAGGCCAGGGACAGGCGCGCATCCTTTACCTCTGCATCGGAAACAACGACGACCTCGCCGCCGGTGGCCGCTATTGCGTCCAGAATCGCACGCATTCGGACGGGCTTGGAGATGGCAATTCCGTCCGTGTAAAGGCTGTGCCCGGTCAACAGCGCCGGCCGCCCGGCAAGCGGCGCACAGCCCTCCGATTGCACCGCGACCAGCCGGGGCAGCCGCGACGCCGCTCCAGTGGCCGCGAGATGGGCAAATCCGGCAAAGACGCCCAGCAGGAGGCTGCCATTGCCAACGGGCATCACCACCGCCCCGGGAACTGCGCCCAACTGCTCGAAAACCTCGAATGCCCAGCTCTTGGTGCCTTCGAGGAAGAACGGACTGAACGCGTGGCCGGCGTAATAACAGCCCCTGCGGCCCGAAAGCTCCTTGGCCACCTCAGCGGCTCGCTCGCGGGGGCCGGGCGCGCTTACTATCTCCGCTCCGTACGCCTGGGCCTGGGCAAGCTTGGCCTCAGGCGCCCCCTCGGGAACCACGACGGTGGCCTTCAACCCGGCGTGCACGGCATGAGCCGCGAGCGCCGCAGCAGCATTTCCGGAGCTGTCAACCACCACCTCCACAGCCCCGAGCTCGAGCGCAACCGCTGTGACCGCAGCGGCGCCTCGGTCTTTGAAGGACCCGGTGGGGGAAATGAAGTCGCACTTCACGAACGCGCCTTGACCCATCGGCAACAGGGGGGTCATGCCGGCTCCGAGATAGGCGCGCTCGAGAGCCCAAGGAGCGAGGGCAATGGCTTCGGCGTACCGCGCCAGGCCGAACGGGCGCCCGGCGAGGGACGGCGGCAAAGGCTGCAATTCCGAGACGAGATCCAGCGGGGATCCGCATTGGCACGCCGCCCTCGAGATGGCGACCTCGTACTCGGCACCACAGGCGGGACAGCGCAGTCTCCGGCTTTGCGCAGGCGTTGGGCTCATCGAGCAAGACTCTAATTGGTGCGGCGGCGCGGGCCCAAGGAAAGTCCTCCGCCGCGTTCTAGGATGCAATAGTTGCCGGGAGAGACGAGGTAAAAGATGACCGCCGACCCCAACAAGCTTCTGGACGAAGCGCTGTCCGCAGCGGCTCCGGAGCTGCTTCGGATCTCACATTCCATCCACGCCGAGCCTGAGCTGGCATTTTCCGAGCACAAGGCAAGCGAGCTCGCCGCCGGTTACCTGGAGTCACTCGGCTACGCCGTCGAGCGCGGGGTGGCCGGGATGGAGACGGCGTTCTCGGCCACCACCGGCGACGGCGACCTCCACGTCGCGATCTGCGCCGAATACGATGCCCTGCCGGATGTCGGCCATGCCTGCGGCCACAACATCATTGCCGCGGCGGCGTTGGGGGCCGGCACCCTGCTTGCGCCGATCGCGTCCAGCCTCGGGGCCAGGATCACCATTCTCGGCACCCCCGCGGAAGAAGGGGGAGGTGGGAAGATCCTGATGCTCGAGGCCGGAACCTTCGAGGACGTGGACGCGGCCATGATGGTGCACCCGGCACCCGCGGAGTTCGACCGAATGGCCACGATCGCCGCCCAGCACATAGATGTGACCTACACGGGCAAGGAGGCGCACGCCTCGGCCTTCCCTCATCTGGGCATAAACGCCATGGACGCCATGACCGTGGCGCAAGTCGCGATTGGGCTACTTCGCCAGACGCTCCTGCCGGACGAACGAGTGCACGGGATCGTGACACACGGCGGAGACGCGCCCAACATCATTCCCGCCAGGGTGACCGCGCGCTACATAGCGCGGGCCGACACATTGGCTCGGCTGGAGAATCTGATCCCCAGAGTGAGGGCGTGCTTCGAAGCCGGCGCGGTGGCCACTGGCGCCTCTCTCGATTTCACCCTTCCCTACCCTCCATATTCCGAGCTCATCACCGACGAGGTGATGGCGGAGCGCTGGAGGCGGATAGCCGCCGGCAGGGGAAGGCAGATGATGGACTCCGCCCAGGCTCAGGTGCTCAGGGCTTCCACCGACATGGGTAACGTTTCGATGTCGGTCCCATCGATTCATCCACTCATCTCGATCGACTCGTGGCCGGCGGTGAACCACCAGCCCGAATTCACGGCGGCCTGCATCACAGAGGCGGCGGACCGGGCCGTTTTGGACGGCGCCTACGCAATGGCGGCTCTGGTGGTCGAGATGTCCACCGACCATGCACTGCGTTCCCGTTACGCGAACGGGGCCGCGCGCAGGGAGCTCCGCGAGACGCTGGCGGCACCGGCAAGCGGCCGCTGAACGTTCGAGGCGGCTCTATTCAGCCGCCTCGGCCAGGGCCTCGGCCAGCGCGGGATGCACGAGAAGCGACTCCACGATGTCGTCGACCTTGAGATGGGCGGTGACGGCAACCGCTATGACCGAGATGAGCTCGGCCGCGCTGTGGCCAACGATCGACCCCCCGAGAACCACGCCCGTGGCGGGGTCGGAGATGATCTTCACGAAGCCCCTGGCGTCTCCGTCTATCAACGCTCGCGCATTTGCGGCAAAGGGCACTTTCGTCACCCGTATCTTGCGGCCGGTGGCAAATGCCTCTGCCTCCGCCAGACCCACGTCGGCGATCTCGGGCTCTGTAAAGATCGCGGACGCGGCCTTCTCGTAGTCGAGATGCCGATGGGTGCGTGAATCCAGGCCCATAACATGTTCGGCCACCTTGCGCCCCTGCATCGACGCGACAGAGGCTAGAGGGAGCTTGCCCGAGATGTCTCCGGCCGCATAGATATGACGCAGATTGGAGACGCAGTGGTGGTCGACCGGAATGTAACCGGCGTGATCGACGAAAACCCCGGCTTGCTCCAGGCCGATCCCATCGGAGTTGGGAACCGATCCGATAGCGAGCAGCACATGGCTGCCGGCCACCACCCGCTGGTCGTCGCAGACGACGGTGACGCCGCCGTCGGCACGCTCGACGCCAACGGCGCGAGCGCCCTTGTAAAGGCGCACTCCCGACTCGAGGAAGTCCACTTCCAGCGCCGCCGCCACCTCGGGATCCTTAGCAGGAAGCACCTGCTGCCTTGAGACGATCAGGGAGACCTGCGAGCCCAACGAACGAAACATGTGGACGAACTCGACACCGGTTACGCCGGAGCCGACGACGACCAGATGCTCGGGAATCTCGGGGGGCGGATACGCCTGTCGCGTGCTGAGCACCCGCACGCCGTCCACCTCGGCCCATTCGGGTATCCGTGGGCGCGAACCGGTGGAGACCAGAATCGCATCCGCCTCGACATGCTCGGTCTCCCCGTCGCGCCTGGCTATCTCGACCTCGTGAGGCGATACGAGCTTGCCGCTCCCTTCGACCACACGCACTCCTTGCGATTCGAGGAGCGCCAGAATCGAGGTTGCCAGGCGTTCTGTGATGCCAGCCAACCTCTCCTTGACGGCGACCAGGTCAAGGGAGGGAGCCAGTTGGCGCAGGCCCATACGCTCGGCCCTATGGGCCATGGTCAGCACGTCTCCCGTTGCGATCATCGCCTTGGAGGGGATGCAGTCCCAAAGGTTGGCCGCTCCCCCGACGATGTCCCGCTCGATAAGCGTGACCTCGGCACCCAGACGCGCACCATGAGTCGCGGCTTGTATGCCGGCCGGCCCTCCCCCCAGGATGACGAATCTCACGGCCAACGGTCAACCCCTGGGTGTGTAAGTGCCGAACACGGAACGCAATGTATCGGAGACCTCGCCCAATGTCGCGTAGGCGCGTAGAGCCTCCTTCATTGGATACAGGAGATTGCCGCTGCCGCGTGCCGCCTGCTCCAACTCCGCGAGGCGTGCGCTGACCAGCGCGTTGTCTCGCTCCAACTTGAGCTTCCGGACCCTTGTGGCCTGCTCCTCCTGGAGCGCCGGATCGATGGGGAAGACCTCCGCGTCGGATCGCTCCTCCTCCGCAAAGTGGTTGACGCCCACGATCACCTTCTCGCCCGAGTCGACCGCCTTGGCGTACGCATATGCCGCCTGCTCGATTTCATCCTGCATGAAACCCGACTCGATCGCGGCGACGGCACCGCCCATTGCGTCGATGCGGTCGAGATACTCCATGGCCCGCCGCTCGATTTCGTTTGTCATCGATTCGACGAAGTAGGAGCCGGCCAACGGATCGACCGTCTCGGTCACGCCCGACTCGTACCCGATGACCTGCTGCGTGCGCAGGGCGAGCTTTGCGGCCCGCTCGGTTGGGAGTCCCAGGGCCTCGTCGAAGCCGTTTGTGTGCAGCGACTGGGTGCCTCCGAGAACCGCGGCCAGCGCCTGCACCGCCACGCGGATAAGGTTTACCTCGGGCTGCTGGGCGGTGAGAGTCGAGCCGCCGGTCTGGGCGTGGAACCGCAACAGAAGCGAGCGCTTATCCCGAGCGCCGAAACGCTCGAGCATTAGGTGCGCCCATATCCGCCTGGCCGCTCGGAACTTGCCGACCTCCTCGAAGAGGTTGTTGTGCGCGTTCCAGAAGAACGAAAGCCTGGGGGCGAAGTCATCCACGGCAAGCCCGGCCTGGATCGCGGCCTCCACGTAGGCGATCGCGTTGGCAATCGTGAACGCGATCTCCTGTACCGCGGTCGAGCCCGCTTCCCTGATGTGGTAGCCCGAGATGGAAATGGTGTTCCAAGAAGGCATGTGCTGATTGCAGTAGGAGAAGATGTCGGTTATGACACGCATGGAGGGCCGTGGCGGGAAGATGTAGGTTCCCCGTGCCACGTACTCCTTGAGAATGTCGTTCTGGACGGTTCCGCCCAGCTTGTGGGATTCCACTCCCTGCTCCTCGGCCACCAACTGGTAGAGCAGCAACAATATTGACGCCGTGGAGTTGATCGTCATCGAAGTCGTCACCCGGTCGAGGGGGATGCCTTCGAGAAGGTCTCGCATGTCGAGCAGCGAGCTGATGGCCACGCCCACCTTGCCGACCTCGCCCGCGGCGCGAGGGTGATCAGAGTCATACCCCATCTGCGTGGGAAGGTCGAACGCACAGGAAAGCCCGGTCTGCCCAGCCTCCAACAGGAACTTGAAACGTTGGTTGGTAGCCTTGGCCGTCCCGAAGCCCGCGTACTGGCGCATCGTCCAAAGGCGGCCCCGGTACATGTTGGGATAAACGCCCCGGGTGAAAGGAAACTCCCCTGGACGCCCAAGCGAACTCGTGGGATCGAAGCCCTCGAGGTCGGAGCTGTCGTAGACCTGCCTGATCTCGATGCCTGAGTCAGTCTTGAATTCTCGATCAGCCATGTAGCGATGATACTCGCTCGCCTGGCGCGTTAGAAAAAACGCAGCGGGTCGGAGTGCGCCTGCGGAGCTGTGGCCTCAGCCGACCGGCGCCTCGAGCGGATGCGGCATGCACAGGTCGTCGTATTCGGCGATCGCAATCCTGGAGGGATCGATGCCGCAGGCCGGGCAGTTCGGATCGCGGCGAATCCTGTAGGTGCGGAAGTTCTCCTCCATGGCGTCGTAGGCGAGAATCCTTCCCACCAGCGGATCGCCGAGCCCCAGAAGGATCTTTATCGCCTCCATCGCCTGGATGGAGCCCACGATTCCGGGCAGGACGCCAAGCACTCCGGCCTCGGCACAGGAAGGCGCAAGCTCGGCCGGGGGAGGCTCCGGCACGAAGCAGCGGTAGCACGGGCCGACGTAGGGATGAAAGACCGTCGCCTGGCCCTCGAAACGGAAGATGGAGCCGTGCACCACCGGAATCCGCTTGATGAGCGAGGCATCGTTGACCAGGTACCGCGTGGGGAAATTGTCGGTTCCATCCACGATCACGTCATACCCGTCGATGATGTCGAGAATGTTGTTGGCCCCCAGCCGCACATCGTAGGTCACCACGTTCACATCCGGATTGATGGACGTGATGGTCTTCTTTGCCGAATCCACCTTGCGCTCGCCGATGCGGTCCATGTTGTGGAGGATCTGACGCTGCAAGTTGGATGCGTCTACGACGTCCATGTCGATGATGCCGATCGTCCCAACCCCTGCAGCCGCGAGGTAGAGGGCGGCCGGCGAGCCCAATCCGCCCGCGCCCAGCAGGAGCACCTTGGAATCAAGCAGCTTCTTTTGCCCGACGTCGCCCACCTCGGGAAGCAGAAGATGTCGGTGATAACGGTTGCGCTGGTCGGGGGTGAGGACGGTCGGCTTTGCCCAGACCCTTCCTTCATCCTTCCAACGGTTGAAGCCTCCGGCCATGGAGGCAACGTTCTGATAGCCGATCATCTGAAGTGATAGCGCAGCCAGCGCGGAACGCACGCCACCGGCACAGTAGATGACGATCGGTGTCGTCTTGTCAAGTACGCGAGCCTCGATCTGGAGTTCCAGGTTGCCGCGCGGAATGAACAGTGACCCGGGGATCGCGCCCTGCTCGAACTCGTCCGCCTCCCGCACGTCCAACGCGAGCCATCCCTGCTCGAAAAGCTCTTCGCTCTCCGCGGTCGAGACCTCGCGAATCTGCCCCTTGACCGAGCCAAGAAGATCCCTGAAACCACTCACGTGGACACCTGCCTTTGACCTCTTTGCCTTAGTGAAACTCTACTCGTTTGGTCAACATTCCTGGCGTCGGACAGCCGGGCCCGGCCGTTCAAGGCGCAGTGCCCATCCGTTACGTAGCCTGGAAGCCGAAGGCTTCGGCCGGGACCAAGCGAGGTTGCACATGGAGTTCTCCAGATTACTGAAAGCGCGCCGGATGCATCGGCACTTTCTTCCTGATCCATTATCTGACGAAACCGTGGCCTACATTGCGGAGGCCGCCTTGCGAGCCCCCTCCGCGGGCTTCACCCAAGGCACCCGATTGCTCGTCCTTACGGCGCCGTCCTCGCTCGAGCGCTTCTGGGAAGCGGTGGCCAGTCCGGAGTGGCTGGATGTGCCTTCGCGCACCGGCCTCGCCGCTGCGCCATGCGTAATGGTGCCGTTCCAGAATCGCGAAGCATATCTGCACCGTTACGGAGCACCGGACAAGGCCTACGCCGGGATCGGCACGGAGGCGGACTTCGCAGCACCCTTCTGGACGATCGACGCGGCCTTCGCGGCGATGCTGGTGCAGCTGGCCGCAATCGATTCCGGCCTGGGATGCCTTTTCTTCGGGATCCCCATGGGGGTCGACGCCCTGCGAGCCGCGTTCGGGATCCCATCGGACCTCGAGCCGATCGGAGCCATCGCCATCGGCAAGCCCAGCTCGCGAGACATTTCTCCTTCGGCGCAGCGACGGCAGCGGCTGCCCGCCGGCTCGGTCATTGCCTACGATCACTTCTGAGCTTCGAATTTCTTCGTTGTTTTTCATTTCTTGTCATGCGTCGCTGATTAGTTTAGCTATATATTCATCTCATCCAATTTGAGAAAGGAGCGAGATGGAATATCTCTCCCAGTACTCGGCAGACGGCGGCGCTACCTGGGGTCAGCCTTCCCCGGCAACTCGCAGAGCGTCGGGCGGTTTCGAGGGCGAGTTGGAGGAGCTCGGCACGATCCAGGTCAAACCCTGGATCGACCCCATGGTGGAATCGCTCGGGTTCGACCCGCGCTCCACCTACGTCGAGCACTTCTGGCTTCCCGTCCTCGGCCCCAGCTGCATCTTCCTGCTACGCCGGCTCGCTTACCGCTTCGACCTCGAAGCCGAGTCCCAGGAGCTGTCGCTGAAGGAGATGAGCTGCGAGATAGGCCTGGGCTCACCCAAAGGTTTCGGTAACTCGATAACGCGCACCCTCAACCGTTGCATTCAGTTCGACATGGCGCGGCTGCTGCCGAACGGCGTGCTAAGTGTGAGGCGCTCGCTTCCGCCATTGAGCCAGCGTCAGCTGGCCCGGCTTCCCGAAGAGCTCCGGATGCTTCACGAACAGCTGCTCAACGGGTTCGCCGAGGGCACCGCAAGCGAGTTGCGCAGGCGCAGTGTCCAACTTGCGGTCTCGCTGGTGGACACCCAGGCCGACGAGAGCGAGGCCGTCGAGGCGCTGCTTCGATGGAAGATCAACGCGCAGGTGGCGGCGGAGGCTCTTCAGGTGGTCTGGCCCCGCTGAAAGCTTGCCGCCAGTCGCTTTGGCGGCAGCCCGGAATCCCCGAGTGCCGCGTCCCGACCCCAAACCTCCAGGGCAAAAGGGGACGCCGGCGCTCGGGAGTCACAATGGCGATCCCGGGCACTGCGCGAAGCACCGCCCGGGATCCTCGCCCGACGTTGCGGCATCGGGCAGTACCCTCCAGCTGCGACTTACACAGCGGACATCCGAGGTGAACGGCAGCGCTCGCCGTTACTCTCCGAACTCCTCGAGGAAGTAGCAGAGCAGCCGCGCTCCGAAGCCCGTCCCACCCACTGGCAGATAGCCTTCGGCGCTCGACGAGCGCGACGGCCCGGCGATGTCGAGGTGGGCCCAGGGAATGTTCCCGACGAACTGTGCAAGGAGCATGGCGCCGGCAATAGCGCCGGCCTGACCGGGCTCCCCCATGTTCTTCATGTCGGCCACCTCGGAACGGATGTGCTTGCGATACCGTTCGGGCAGGGGAAGTTGCCAGAGCTGCTCACCGGCAACGTCACCCGCGAAGCTGAGATCGGTCACCAGTTCCTGGCTGTTGGCGAACACCCCGGCGATCTCGCGGCCAAGCGCCACCACGCACGCTCCGGTGAGCGTGGCGATGTCCACGATGTAATCCGGGGACTGCTCGGTGGCAAGGGCCAGACCATCGGCCAGAACCAGCCGGCCTTCGGCGTCGGTGTTCAGCACCTCAATGGTCTTTCCCGCCCGCGTCACGACAACGTCACCAGGCTTGGTGGCCGACCCGCCCGGCATGTTCTCGGTGAGCATCATGAAACCGACGACTTTGACAGGCACCTCGAGCGCCGGAAGCGCGAGCATGGCCGAGAGCACCGCCGCCGCGCCACTCATGTCCGTCTTCATCGTGGTCATACCATCCGCCGGCTTAAGGCTGAGGCCGCCCGAATCAAAGGTGATGCCTTTGCCAACCAGTGCGACGGTCTTCTCGGCCCGTACCTTGGGCTGATATGTCAGCTTCACCATGCGTGGCGGCTGCGCGGAACCGCGCGCCACGCCCATCAAGCCGCCAAGCCGCTCGGACTTGATACGAGCCTCGTCCCATACCTCGATGGAGAGCTCGGGATGTCCGGCCACGAGCTCGCCGGCCCGCTCTGCGAATGCGGCGGGGGTCATAACCGAGGCAGGCTCGTTGACCATGTCGCGCGCCAGGCAGGTCGCCTGAGCGACGGTTACGCCGCGGGATATCTCCTCCGCCGCGCCAATCTCCTCGGGCGCGGTGACCACGTAAGTCACCCGCGCCAGCTTCGATCCCGCGGCCAGGGCCTCCTCATCGGTGTGATACTTGTCGAAGCCGTATCCGGCCAGCACGATGCCCTCGGTCAAGTAGCGCAGAGACATGGGGCCAAGATTCTCGAGGTACGCCGGAATCACGATCGAGGCGCTATCGAACCCCTTTGCCGACCCGGCAATCGCCGCCCCTACCTTGCGAAGCTCGTCCGCGTCCTCCGTGCCGGCCGCCATGCCAACCGCGATCACCGGCGAGGAACCTGCCAGCGGAATGAGAAGAGTGGTGGCGGCTTTGGCGTTAAAGCCCAGCCCAGCGGACGAAAAGTCCTCCAGGGACGCCCCGTTCAAGGAGGCGAGAGGCGAACGCAGAGCGCCTTCTTCCACCAGCTCGACCATGACCGCGGAGGCCGGATCTGCAACCGCGCTGGTAATGAATTCGATCTCGGGCATGCCAAGGGCTCCTGTCTCGTGCCGCCGAGGGCGAAGCCGCCGGTCGGCGCTAGCTTTCCTCGCTCAACTTAGTGTCGCCACTGCCGCGAACCTCCTTGGCCAGCAGGTGCTCCCCCTCCTGCCAGCGCGCCAGGGCCCAGCAAAGGTCGGAGAGGCGGTTCAAGTACGGGCCGACGCTCGAGTCCGGGTGGACGCGCATGAACGGCAGGGAGAGCCGCTCCGCGCGTCTGACCACCGTGCGCGCCACGTCCAGGGCTGCCGAGAGCGGATTCGATCCGGGCACCACAAATGCCTTGGGCATCTCGAAGCGCTCCATGGCGTCATCGATCAACCCCTCGAGCCGCGCAACCATCTCCGGCGTGACAAGTGTCTTGCCCGCCGCCAGCTTCGAACGGGAATCCTCACCTGTGGCGACCTCGGCCATGAGCACCCAGAGGTCGGCTTCGAGGGAGATCACGATCTCGTCGAGCGCGGTGCCGCGCTGGTCAAGCGAGCGCGCGAAGCCAAGATGCGCCTGGGCCTCGTCAACTGCGCCGTTCAGCTCGACCCGAAAGGAGTCCTTCTGGACTCTTCCTCCGTAAAGGAGGCCCGTGGTGCCGTCATCGCCCTTTTTGGTGTAGATCTTCACGCCATCAAGCTACAGCACCCGCTCGCCCTCGAGGCTTTTGCGCCAACGCTAGCCTGTAGGAAAAGCCTGTGGAGAGGGAAATGAGCGACTACCTGGACCTTATCAAGGAGCGCGTCGTCATCTTCGACGGCGCCACAGGCACAAACCTGCAGCTGGCGCAGCTGGGGGCGGATGACTTCGGAGGGGCCCAGTTCGAGGGGCTCAACGAGCATCTCGTCTTCACACGGCCGCAGGTGGTGGCCGACCTGCATGCAAGCTTCTACGAGGTCGGCTCGGACGTGGTCGAGACCAACAGCTTCGGCTCGTTCCCGATCGTCCTCGCCGAGTACGGAATACCTGAGGCGACCTTCGAGATCAACCTGGAGGCAGCAAGAATTGCCCGCAGGGTCGCGTCCGAGTTCTCCTCGCCTTCGCGCAAGAGGTTCGTAGCCGGATCCATGGGCCCCGGCACCAAGCTCCCCTCGCTGGGGCAGATCGGCTTCGACGAGCTTGCCGCCGGATACAAGGAGCAGGTCAAGGGCCTGTTAACTGGAGGTGTGGACCTCCTCCTGGTCGAGACCGTATACGACCTGCTCGGAGCAAAGGCGGCCATCATCGGGGCCAGGGAGGCGATGAGCGAGCTCGGACTGTGGGTGCCGATCCAGGCACAGGTGACGGTGGAGCTCACCGGCCGCATGCTTCCGGGCACCGAAATCGCCGCCGCGCTGGTCTCATTGCGCGCAATGGACGTGGACGTCATTGGGATGAACTGCGCCACTGGTCCGAACGAGATGGGCGAGCACCTGCGCTACCTGACCCAGAACACCTCGATCCCGGTCTCGGCGCAGCCCAACGCCGGGCTACCGTCGGTCGTCGAGGGCAGGATGCACTACGACCTCACCCCGGAGCAGCTCGCCCGGGCCCAGCATCGCTTCGTTGAGGAGATGGGGGTGGGCGTGGTCGGGGGCTGCTGCGGCACCACGCCGGAGCACATATCCGCCGTGGTCGAGGCGGTCTCGGGGAAGCGGGCGCAAGCACACACCTTCGATGCCCCGCCGGCGGTCTCCTCCCTCTACAGCGCGGCCTCCATCACCCAGGACCTCTCCTACTTCTCCGTCGGCGAGCGGACAAACGCCAACGGGTCGAAGCGATTCAGGGAGGCGATGCTCTCCCAGGACTGGGACGTTTGTTTGGAAATCGCACGCGACCAGGTGGGAGAAGGGGCTGACGCAATCGACCTCTGCGTGGACTACACCGGAGCGGATGGAGTGGCCGACATGGAGTCCCTCGCCTCGCGGCTGGCCACTGCCTCCACGCTTCCGATCGTGCTCGACTCGACCGAGCCTCAGGTGATCGAGACGGGCTTGAAGCACCTTGGTGGACGACCAATCCTGAACTCTGTGAATCTGGAGGACGGCGACGGGCCGGGCACGCGCCTCGACTCCTTCCTGCGCCTGGCCAAAAAGTACGGAGCCGCCGTGGTGGCCACCTGCATCGATCAAGAAGGTCAGGCCCGCACGGCGGAGTGGAAACTGCGCGCGGCCAAGGCGATATACGAAGTCGCCACCACGCGCTACGGCATGAAGCCGGGCGATCTCCTGTTCGATCCACTGGTGCTTCCGATTTCGACAGGAATGGAGGAGTCGCGCCGGGACGGCATCGAGACGATCGAGGGAATACGGCGCATCAAGCAGGAGATGCCAGGCGTATTCACGCTCGTCGGTCTCTCGAACGTATCCTTCGGACTCAGCCCCGCGGCCCGAGCGGTGCTCAACTCCGTGTTCCTGGCCGAGTGCACGGCCGCCGGCCTTGATGCGGCCATTGTGCACCCCTCCAAGATCCTTCCCCTCTCCAAGATCGGCGAGGAGGAGAAGCAGGTCTGCCTCGACCTCATCTACGACCGGCGCCGGGAGGGCTACGACCCGCTATCCGAGCTGATCCGGCTCTTCGAGGGGGTCTCGGCCGCCGGCTCGACCAAGGAGGACCTGAGCCTGCTTCCGGTCACCGAGCGGCTCGCGCGACGGATCATCGATGGCGACAGGGCGAACATATCCGCGGACCTCGACGAGGCGCTCGCGGCGGGCTACAGTGCCCTCGATCTCATAAACGAGCACTTGCTGGCTGGAATGAAGGTGGTTGGCGACCTCTTCGGGTCGGGCCAGATGCAGCTCCCCTTCGTCCTTTCATCGGCCGAGGCGATGAAGACCGCAATCGCGCACCTGGAGCCGTACATGGAGGCCGCAGCCATCTCGAAGAAGGGCACGGTCGTGCTGGCCACGGTCAAGGGTGACGTTCACGACATCGGCAAGAACCTGGTGGACATCATCTTCTCCAACAACGGCTACGAAGTCCACAACCTGGGGATCAAAGTCTCCATCTCCGAGATGATCGCCAAGGCGCTTGAGGTTGGCGCCGACGCGATTGGGATGAGCGGGCTGCTGGTGAAAAGCACCCTCATCATGAGGGAGAACCTTGAGGAAATTGCCAGCCGCGGTCTGGAACGGATACCGGTGCTCCTGGGAGGCGCGGCTTTGACGAGGACCTACGTCGAGCGCGATCTACGCGGGAATTATCCGGGGCGGGTCTTTTACGGCAAAGACGCGTTCGAGGGACTCGGGGTGATGGACAAGCTCATGCAGATCAAGGCGGGTGCACTGCAGGACGACACCTTCGGCCGCGAGCTCGGCACCCGCAAGATCGGGCCGCGCAAGTCCGAGCAGCGTGCGCTGCTGCCCGAGCCGGAAGTTTCGCGGAGCCCGGAAGTGGCCACCGACAATCCCGTCTTCGTGCCGCCCTTCGTGGGAGTGCGCGTCGCCTCGGGAATCCCCATCGACGAGATCGCCACCTTCCTGAACGAGACCGCCCTATTCCGGAACCAGTGGGGCTATCGGCCCGAAAAAGGTGAGAACGATGGCGAGTTCAAACAAAGGGTGCGCGTATTGCTGCGGCAAGAGCTCGACAAGGCCAAGGCGGAGGGTCTCCTGATTCCCAAGGTCGCCTGGGGCTACTTCGCGGTGGGGTCGCGCGGGAACAAGCTCCTCGTGTTCGCCGACGAGACGCGGAGCGAGGTCGTCGAGGAATTCGACTTCCCTCGGCAGAAAAGCGAGCCCTACCTCTGCATCTCCGATTTCTTCCGTCCTGCCGACGGATCCGAAGTCGACTACATCGCAATGCAGGCGGTGACCATGGGGCCGGAGGTGTCGCGGAGGACAGCGGAGCTCTTCACATCCAACGATTACGGCGCCTACCTGAGGCTGCACGGCCTGGGGGTCGAAATGGCCGAGGCGCTGGCAGAATACTGGCACCATCGGATCCGCACGGAGTGGGGATTCGTCGCCGAAGACGGAGAGAGCCTGGCGGGCCTTTTCCGCCAGAAGTACCGCGGCGGGCGATACTCGTTCGGCTACCCCGCCTGCCCTCGCCTGGAGGACAACGAGAAGCTCGTCAGGCTCCTAGGAGCGGACCGGATCGGCATTGAGGTTTCGGAGGGCTTCCAGCTCCATCCCGAGCAGTCAACCACCGCGATCGTCTGTCATCATCCCCAGGCCAAGTACTTCGTGGCATGAAGCGCATGCCGTGATGGTGAACCTCCCGCTCGCCGCGGGCCGAACCCGGAACTGAGCCACCCGTGCCCAAGAGGATGAACGGGCGCCAGATCGTTGCCCTCACCGCTGCCTTGGCAGTGGCAGCCGGGGGATTGATCACCGTCGAAGCACAGGCCGCGCGGAACGGGCCGCCCGGACTCGGGACCGGGATCACCCCAGTCGCCTCGGGCGCCATCACCGCCGCCGAGATGCAGGCGCTGTCCCCGGTGCCCCCTCCGCCCAGCCCTTGGCAGGCTTTTGCCACCAAGGTGGACGCCGGACCTGCGATCCAGTTCACCGGGCGATCAACGGGTTACATGATCGAGGGCCAGGGTCCCAGGCCGCGCGTGGACGGGCAGCTGGCTGCCGGGTTCCCTCCCGAATCATGGCCGGGCACCTCCGTGGTGCTCACGCGCGATGGCGGGCGACACTGGGCGAAATCCCTGACGGTGGCAGAGGGCATCTGGAGCATCGATTTTCCGAGCCGGTACACGGGATGGGCGGTCGGAGTCGCCGCCTTGTACAAGACCTCGGATCAAGGGCGGAGTTGGACCCTGGCCCAAGAGCCCGCCGGCACGCACCTGGTCGAGGTGCGTTTCGATGGCAAAGGGCACGGAATCGGACTCGACACGGCCGGCCAGGTGCACGCGAGCATCGACGGAGGAGCAAGTTGGACGCCGTCGGAATACGGGGGCCCCTATCTCGACATCTGCCGCTCGCCGGGTGGCGAGTGGCTGGGCGCCGATTCCGGGGGGCGCCTTTGGGAGCTGGGAGCATCGCCACCCAAGCTGGCCTTCACTCCAGGGGGCGCGATAACCAGGCACCTGAAGGCGCCGCAGATCTCCCTCTCCTGCGGCAGCGGAACCTGGGAGGTCATCCGCCAACCGGCAGGGCTGGGCCCGGGATTTCCGCAGGGCGTTCTGGTTTTCGATGCCGATCGCTCCGGTCCCTTCCGGATGGCGCTCTCCAGCGGAACCCTGGGGGCCGACGCTCGCGGGGAGGCTCTCGCGTCCTCGCAAACCGGCTTTTACCTGAGCGCCGGATACGGCGGCTCTGCCGTCGTCGCCCTTCGAAGTGCCAGGCCCGGTGAGGTGGAAGTCGAGACGCTCGCCCACGGCGGGGGAGTCTCCTCCGCCACTGTCCTTGGCGGGCTGCCGGACCTGGACTCCTTGCCGGCCTTCATGACCAGCGCCATACAAGGCATCGCTTTGTTGCCCGATGGCTTGGGCTGGCTAAAAGTGGACGCGGAAATCCCGAGCGGCGGCATTCAGGCGCCCGACCCGCGCCGCTACTTGAGCCTGACGTTCTTTACCTCCGACGGCGGCCGCAACTGGCGCCTGCTGCGCAGGGTGGCGGTAAACACCACCTGAGCTGCAGCCCACGCTAGGCAGTGGCCGCAGCCTGGAGCAAATGGTAAAGAAGGTAGAGCTGCGCGATGGCCAGCGGCTCGCTCTTCTGATCGTCGCTGATTCGGCCAAGGCTGTCCGGCAATGGCTCGTCGATGCCGAGCTTCGACCAAATAGCCGTCTTGACCTCCTGGGCGACCTCTGTGGGGGCATGGCCGTGCACGTGCAGGGCGTCCACAGGCTTGCCGTCATCGTCACGGATCAGCTTCAAGTGGATCGCCTCACGGGTGTCGGAGCTGAGGAGATACGTGAGATCGGGATGATCGATGGTCGGCCGCAGCAGGATGGAGGCGGAAAGAGGCGTGTTGGGGTCCTCGTCGGCGTGGGCGCGCCCGAAGCTGATGACGATGTCGGCGTAAGCGCGCTGCGGGCGGATGTAGGCGGCGGACTCCGGCTCCCGCTTCTCGAGATCCGCGAGAACCTGCTCCTCGGTATAACCGCGCTGGCCCACGTCGCGCTTCACCTTCCAAGCGCGCCGGATGGATTCAGGCGGGTCAAGATAGACCGTGACGTCAAAGCATGCACGGGAGAGCTTCGACCACAGCGGAAAGAGCCCCTCGACCACGACAAAGCCACCCGGCTCAAACAGCTCGGGGCGCTCGAGCGTGCCGTGGTGGTGGTCGTACACCGGCTTCAGTATCGGCTGCCCCATGGCCACCAGCTGCAAATGCTGTTCCATGATCTGCAGGTAGTTGCATTCGGGGTGAAGCGGGGTGAATGGCAGCGCCTTGCGTTCGATCCTGTCGTAGCGGTGGTAGTCGTCGGTGCAGAAGGAGCGGATGTTCTCCTGCCCGAGCGCTTCGACCAAACCGCGGGTAAGGGTCGTCTTTCCCACCGCCGAGTCGCCGGCGATCGCCAGCATCGGCGTGTGGGTCAGAGGGCGTTCACGATTGGCCTTTTGGATCATTGCCATGCGATGCGGCATCATCGTTGGTCCTTCCTACGCGTTTGGATGCTGTTCAGGCGAACTGCGAGACGACGGAGTAGCTGCCGTTGCGGATCAGCGCCGTCGAGATGAAGTAGCCGCCCTCGCGCTTGACTATCGGATCGAGTACGCCGGCACCCGTGACCGAGGTGATCGAAACCACCGGCTCGGCGGTGACCAGATCGTCCTGGTTGAAGACCTTCTCCATGGTGCCCTCGCCAAAATCGCGAACCATCCCGGCCTCGGCCTCGCTCTGGGGCGCCAGACGCCCCTGGAACTCACCGCCGAGGGCCTTGGCCATGGCGGCCATGATCACTCCCTCCGGGGCGCCACCGACGCCGAAGAGGGCGTCGATGTGACCAACCAGCACCTCGAACGAGGCCATGACGTCGCCGTCCGGCACCTCCCGGACCCTGGCGCCCGCCGCGCGGATCCGCGCAATGAGCTCCTTGTGGCGCGGCTTATCGAGCACAATGACCTCGAGCTCGTCGACACGCTTCTCAAGCGCCTTTGCCAGCATCTCCAGGTTGGCCTCGATTGGGCTGTCGATGGCGAGCACGCCTTTGGCCTGTGAGCCCACCACGATCTTGTCCATGTAGAAGCCGGGAACGAAGGTGAAGTTGCCCGCCGGCGCCGCAGCGATTACCGAGACCGCACCAGGCTGTCCCTTTGCCACGTAGTTGGTGCCCTCCAACGGGTCGACCGCGATGTCGAAAGGCGTGGTGGACCCGGACCCGAGCTGCTCCCCACGGAAAAGCATGGGCGCCTCGTCCTTTTCACCTTCGCCGATCACGACGCGCAGCGAAACCGGAGCGGCACGCAGGGCGTTGCGCATCGCCTCGACAGCCAGGTGGTCCGCACGCTTGCGATCGCCGCGGCCGATCTCGGAGACGCATGCCCGCGCCGCCTGAGTGCATGCCGCCACCATCGAGCGCTCCAGCACGAGCTCGGCATTGAGATAGCTGACGCCGGAAGACGCAGGAGCTCGCCTCGCTATGGTCTCGGCAATCCGGGCTGCCACTGCCTGGGGAGTGAACCCGAAATGGGCCTGCACCTCCGGGCCCTTGCCCGAGGCTCCGAACCCTCTCATTGCCACGATGTCGTCGGTGGACTCGACCAGGGATTCCCATCCCAGAGGACTCAGCGCCTCGACGACTACCGTCGGGAGCCCGGAGGTTATGGATTGGAGCCTGCCCTTGGTAGCCTCGAGGAAGCGCTCACGCCATAGAACCGAGATGACCCGCGCGGCCATGCCACGCGTCTCCGCCAAGTGTTTGGCGGCATCAATGGCCAGGGAGACCTCCGACCCGGTGGCGAAGATGACCGCCTTGGCGTCCTCCGGATCCCAGACCACCTGCGCGCCTAGCTCCGTCACCCACGAGGGGTCGCGAGCCTCTGTCACGGTCGGGAGCGCCTGCCGGGTGAAGATGAGCGCCGAGGGCATGGAACCGTCGCCAAGCGCCACGCTCCAGGCGGCGATGGTCTCGTTGCCGTCCGCGGGACGCATGACCCGCAGGCCGGGAATGGCGCGCAAAGCGGCCACCTGCTCGACCGGCTGATGGGTCGGGCCGTCCTCGCCGACCGCGATGCTGTCATGGGTGAAGATGAAGGCGACGGGCAGCTTCATCATGGCTGCCAAGCGGATAGCGGGGCGCGAGTAGTCCGCAAAGACGAGGAAGGTCGATCCGAACGGGACGAAGCCCCCATGAAGCGCTATCCCGTTCAGGACCGCCGACATGCCGTGCTCGCGAATTCCGAAGTGGATGAGCCTCCCGCTGAAATCCCCCGGGCGCACCGCAGGCAGCTCGAGATTCGTTCCGGTGGACTCGCCCAGGTCGGCCGTTCCTCCAATCAATCCCGGCAGCCGGTCGAGAAGCTGAGCCAGGACCTCTTTGGAGCTGACGCGCGTGGCGACCTTGCGGTCCGGCGCGAAGGGTGCCAGCGCGCCGGCCAGCTCCCCCGCGGAGGGGATCGTGGCGGTGAAGACCGATGCCACTTCCGGCCCGGCGGCCTCGAAGCGCTCCCGCCAAGTGCTCGCCATGGCGTCGCCGGCGGCGGCTACTTCGGCAAAGTGCGCATAGACGTCGGCAGGGATTTCGAACGGCGGGAACTCCCAGCCGAAGAACTCCCGGGTGGCGGCCATCTCGGCCGCCCCCAGGGGCGAGCCGTGCACCGAGGACTTGCCGGCCTTGTGGGGAGCGCCGTAGCCGATCACCGACTTGAGCTCGATCAGGGTGGGCGCCTCGGTGTGGGCCTTTCCCTCCTCCATCGCGGCGGTGATGGCGTCGACGTCCTGGGCGTCTTCGACGAGCAAAGTGTGCCAGCCGTAGCTGGCAAACCTGGCCCGGGCGTCGTCTGAGCAGGACAGAGAGGTGCTTCCGTCGATGGTGATGTCGTTGGAGTCGAAGACGACGATCAGGCGCCCCAGGCCCAGGTGTCCGGCCAAGGATGCCGCTTCGTGCGAGATGCCTTCCATGAGATCGCCGTCGGAGGCGAAGACAAAGGTGTAGTGCGAGACCAGCTCCCCATGTCCGAGCTCCTCGGCACGGCTGCGCAACATCTCCTCGGCCAGGGCCATGCCGACCGCCGTCGATATTCCCTGGCCAAGTGGCCCCGTGGTCGTCTCGACGCCCACGGTATGGCCGTGCTCGGGGTGCCCGGGGGTCAGCGAGCCCAGCTGCCTGAAAGAGCGCAGGTCATCGATGGTTAGCCCGTAGCCGAACAGGTGCAGAAGCGAGTAGAGCAGCGCCGAGCCGTGTCCCGCCGAGAGGACGAAGCGGTCCCTGCCGGGCCACGACGGATTAGCCGGGCTGTGCCGGAGGACCCGCGCGAAGAGAGCGTATGCGGCGGGCGCGAGACCGAGGGGCAGGCCGGGATGTCCGGCATTTGCCCACTCGACCTGGTCCACCGAGAGCATGCGGATCGCAGTCACGCACTTGTTGTCTATTTCAGTCGCCATCGCTGAACTCCTTGCCTATTGGCCGACGGCCGAAGCCGCAATTGAACGGATCTCCGAAACGGCGGCTTCGAGACCGCCGGGGTGTCGGAAGAGCGCCGAGCCTGCCACCAGCGCCCTCGCCCCCGCGGCAGCCGCGCCTGCCACGGTGGACGCGGATATGCCCCCGTCCACCTCGATCTCGATCTGATTGGACACGCTTTCCGCCAGCTCGTGAGCCTGCCTGACCTTGCGCTCCATGGTTGCGATGTACGCCTGACCACCGAATCCGGGGTTCACGGTCATCACCAGGATCAGGTCGCAAAGATCCGCGACGTTCTCGACGGCCTCGATTGGAGTGGCCGGATTCAGGGCTACTCCCGCCTTGGCGCCGGCCTCCTTCACCCTGGCCAAGGTGCGATGCAGATGCCGCGTCGACTCCGCGTGCACGATGAGCAGCTCGCATCCGGAGGCCACGTAGCGCTCTATGTACTGGTCCGGCTCGACGATCATCAGGTGGGCCTCGAACGGCAAGGCGGTCACGCCGCGAGTGGAGGCGATCACATCCGGGCCGAAGGTGAGGTTGGGCACGAAGACGCCGTCCATCACGTCCCACTGGATTCGGTCGACGCCCGCTTTCTCCAGATCCACCAAGGCGTTGCCCAGCTGCGAGAAGTCTACGGGCAGCACGGAGGGGATGATGGATATCTCCTGCTTGGCGCCCATATTTGGCCTCCCTCGCTCCAGCGACGCGGGTCCTGGAAAACAGGCGCCCGCAGAAAGCTTGCTTTATATATAGAAACCCTATGGCCGTGCACCCCAATCGGCATTCCCCCATATATGGGATTCGCCCTCACCTGCGCACCGCGACGCCGGCGCGCGACCCGGCTGTGCCGCGTATTCTGTGCAGCGAGCGAGTGGGGACGCCACGCCGCGGCAAACTTGGGGCAAATAGGATCGTATAGATGGCGCTCGACAGCGACAAAGAGGTCCGGCAGCAGCAACCGTTGACGGTGCTGCTGGTTGACGACCAGGAGATCATCCTGGATGGCATCTCCACCATGATGAGGCGCTTCGAATCCCAGGTGAAGATAGTCGGCCGACTCAAGAACGCAAAGGCCGCGCTCGCTTTCGCCGAGGAGAACCCCGTCGACATCGTCATCACCGACATCAGACTGCGCAGCGAAAGCGGCATAGACCTTTGCCGCGACTTCGCTACGCGCTTCCCCGACGTGGCCGTGGTGATGCTGACGGTCTACGACGACGAGCAATACCTTTTCCAGGCGCTCCGCGCAGGCGCAAGGGGCTTCCTCCTCAAGCAGATCAGTGCTGCCGAACTTCTCGAGCAGCTGCTGCGCGTCGCAATCGGCGACATCGTGGTGGATCCGCATCTGGCCGGCCGAGTGGCCCTTTCCGCCGCAAGGCTGCACTCGGGCGAGTTCTGGCCCGGCGCCCATCTTGGCCTCACCCAACGCGAGTCCGAAGTCCTCGACCTGGTCACAAAGGGGCACTCCAACAAGGCAATCGCCGCCCGCCTCTACTTGGGTGAGGAGACCGTAAAGACGCACCTGAGCGCGATCTACCGCAAGCTCGGCGTGCGTGACCGCACCTCGGCCGTCGCCCTTGCGATGCGCGAGGCGATCTTCAGATAGGAGCCCCCGTGACCGCCTCCATGCCACCCGAAGGCGAAAACCTCGGCCACGACCTCCTGAGGAGCGTGCTGGACGCGATCAGCTCCGTGACTGAGCTGGACGCCCTCGCCGACACGGTCGCAAAGCTGGTGACCGATGCCGTCGGCGCCGATGTCTGCTTCGTTCACCTTGTCGAGGAACCGAGCACCCATCTCGGGCTCATCGGTGCCACACCACCTTACAACCAGCATCGCGGCAAGATAAGACTGGCGGTCGGCGACGGCATCGCGGGATGGGTCGCCCAAGCCAAGACAGCGGTGATGGTCCCCGACAAATGGAAGGACACCCGGTATCGCTACATGCCGGAGCTGGGTGGCGAGAACTTCGCCTACCTCATCTCCGTGCCGATGATGCGGCCGCAGAACAAGGTGGTCGGGGTGCTGAACGTGCACTGGAAAGTGCCTCCTGCCGACCCCGAGGCCGTCATGCGCGAGCTGCAGTACGTCGCCAACCTTTTCGCCGCCAATGTGGAGCTGGCCGCCCTGGTCGAGACCCTGGAGCGGCGCGAGAAGGAGCTCGAGCAGTTCGCAACCAGCGTCATCGACGCCCAGGAATTGGAGCGCAAGAGGATCGCCGGCGACATCCACGACGGGCTGGGGCAACTCCTGCACTCCACCCTCTACCATCTCGATGCTGCCACCTACCCGGAAGACCTGGTCTCGGCGCGCGAAGAGATAGGCGTGGCAAAGGACCTCCTCGAACGGGCCATCGCCGAGGTCAAGAGCACCATCTCGCGCCTCAGACCCCGGATCCTCGACGACCTCGGACTGCTGCCGGGCCTGTCCAGCCTGGCGGCTTCGATGGCGCGGCCCGACGTCGCCATCGAGCTTCCCGAGGCACTCGAGCATCAGCTTCCCAGCTCGACCGAAATCGCCGTGTATCGGATCGCCCAAGAAGCTCTCGCCAACGTGCAGAAGCACTCGGGTGCCACCTGGTCGTCCCTAAAGCTCTGGGAGGACCCCGCGCCTGACGCCGTCCTCCACCTGGTGATCACCGATGACGGGGACGGCATCGAGCCGGAGCGCGGAGAGGGACTCGGCCTGGTTGGCATGAAGGAGCGAGCCGAGCTGATCGGGGCAAAGCTCGACATCTACACGCGACGCGGCCACGGCACAAGAGTCCATTTGCGCCTGCCGCTCTGACCCACGGGTCCGGCGCGCAAGAGCAGCGCGATAACCGAAGAAGCCCTCCCCGCTCGGCGGGAAGGGCTTCTTACATTCCTGGTCCTTGTCGGACTAGCCGCGATCAGACGCCGCCGCGAAGTTGGCGCTGGCCCGGTCGGCGAGCGCGGCCTGCGCGGCGGGCACGTCCTTGAGCTTGGTGGCCCAGGAGCTCATGGCAGCGTCCTGAAGGGCCCGGCCGTAGGAGAAGGTGATGGGCCAGGGCAGCGGCCCAAGCTCGTTCATCAAGGCAAGGTGCTCGGTGGCCTCGTGGTCATTTTGACCGCCTGAAAGCAGGGCGATTCCGGCCACCGAAGCTGGCACCGTGTTGCGGTAGCACTCCACCGATGCCGCGGCGACCTCCTTGCGGCCCGCTCGCTCCGCGGCGCCCTTGCCCGAGATGACCATGGAGGGCTTGAGAACCATCTGATCGAAGGCGACCTCCTGATTCCAAAGCTCGGCAAAGACGGCGTTCAGCGTGGCCGCGGTCACCTCGAAGGAGCGCTCGAGTGAATGGTTGCCGTCCATCAGGACCTCGGGCTCGACGATCGGCACGATGCCCTCCGCCTGGCAGATGCGCGCATAGCGCGCAAGCGCATGCGCGTTGGCGAGAATGCACGCACGGCTCGGGAGGGTGGCCTCCTCGATCCTGATCACGGCGCGCCACTTGGCAAAGGTCCCGCCCAGGGAGCGGTACTCGGCCAAGCGCCCACCCAGGCCGTCCAGACCTTCAGTGACGGTCTCGGCGGGCCGACCGGCCATCGGCTTTGCGCCGGTGTCGACCTTGATTCCAGGGAGCATCCGGTTGGCGGCCAGGAACTCCGGAACGGTCGCGCCGTTGGAGAGGCGCTGCCGGAAGGTCTCGTCGTAGAGGATCACCCCGGAGATCCAGTCCGAAAGGCCGGGCGTGGTAAAGAGCATCTCCCTCCAGGCCAGACGGGTCTCGGCGGTGGACTCGAGACCCAGCGCGTCAAAGCGCTTGGTGAGGGTTGGACTGCTCTCGTCCGCAGCCAGCAGTCCTCTGCCTCCGGAGACCATCGTCCTTGCGACTTCTCTCAGCTCGTTTGCGTAACTCAACTCGACCCCCGTCGTGCTCGGCGCATGGCCACATCGGCCACGCATGGGCTCGACACCGAACCTAAGGCGCGCGCCGTCGCGACGCTTTCACCTATACGGGGGAATCTCAGGATGAGAGAGAGATCTGGCCCGTGGCGGCGAGGTGGCCGACGAACGCCTGCACGGCGGCGTCCTGCTCATGGCCGGTCCGCACCACCAGATGCCACTGCTTGCTGATCGGCAATCCCGGCATCTCGATCCTGTTCACCTCGAACTCGAGACCGGTTCCTATCAGCGAGTCGAGCGAGACCACCGCCACCCCGATGCCAAGGCTGACCGCCTGGAGGATGGCCACGTTGGAACCGATGGTCATGGTCGGCACCTCGAAGCCGGACGCGGCAAGCACCTCGAGGGCTGACTGCCTGCTTCCAGAGCCCTCCTCACGCAAAAGCCAAGTCGATGCCGCTGGATCGGGCTCCTTGCCCGCGGCCGAACCGACCAGGACGAGCGAGTGCTGGCGCGTGGCGACGGTTGTGAAAAGAGCGTTGCTGCGCGGCCGGCCGGCGATGACGACATCCACCTTGTGCGAGGCCAGAAGGTCGAACACCCGGTCGCGGTTGCCAACTTCCAGCGCGATGTCGAACTCCGGCATCGCAGCGAGGAACCCTCCGATCCAGTGGGGCAGCAGGAACTCCCCGACCGTTGTCACCGCCCCGATGCGCAGGCTGCGCCGTGTCCGCTTCCCCGCCTCACGGGCGACGCGCGCGGCGTCCTCGAGAAGCCCGATCACCTCCACCGCCTTCTCGTAAAGGGCCATGCCGGCGTCGGTGATGGCGATATTGCGCCCATCGCGGACAACGAGATTCACACCAAGTTCGGCCTGCAGCGAGGCCAGCGCGGATGATACCGCGGCCTGCGAGACGAACAAAGAGTCCGCAGCGCGCGAAACCGAACGGTTCGCCACAACGGCTATGAAGGTTCGCAGCTGCCCCGGCGTCACGGCCGGCCTCCGTCATAAGGCGGCCACCTACTCATGCATCCCCCCTATTGCACAGCCGTCACAGGCGCCCCCTTAGCGCTGTGCAGCTCTATTCATAAGTTCTAGCTTATCAGATTGCCCATAAAACCTAAGCTTTTACCATTGGATTTTGGCCGTCCCACGCTTATCCTCAACTGTGGTTGCACGGTATAACCGCGAAACCGAAGTCGCTTCGCGGCAGTGGCAGCAAAGCCCGGCCCGCGCAGCCAATGGGTGGTAAATCGCCCCTGGCCGCAGTTCGCCCTCGAAAAAAGGGTAACACCGCCAAAGGGCCGGTCCCGCCAGGTACGAGGGGAGTTGAAATTGGATAGCAACGGTTCGGGTCAGATTACGGATGCCGCCGAGAGATACAAGTCGGGTGTCATCCCTTACAAGAAGATGGGTTATTGGGACGCGGACTACGTCCCCAAGGAGACTGACGTCATCGCGCTCTTCCGCCTGACGCCCCAGCCGGGTGTCGATCCCGAAGAGGCAGCCGCTGCAGTCGCGGGCGAGTCCTCCACGGCGACCTGGACGGTGGTCTGGACCGACCGCCTCACCGCAGCCGAACTTTACCGCGCCAAGGCCTACCGGGTTGACCTGGTTCCCAACACCGGCCCTGGAACCAACACCGAGGCCCAGTACTTCGCCTATATCGCCTACGACCTCGACCTCTTCGAGGAAGGCTCCATAGCCAACCTGACCGCCTCCATCATCGGCAACGTCTTCGGCTTCAAGGCCGTGAAGGCGCTGCGCCTGGAGGACATGCGCCTGCCCGTGGCCTACCTTAAGACCTTCCAGGGTCCGGCGACCGGGATCATCGTCGAGCGGGAGCGCCTCGACAAGTTCGGGCGCCCGATTCTTGGCGCCACCGTCAAGCCCAAGCTCGGCCTCTCCGGCCGCAACTACGGGCGCGTCGTCTACGAGGCGCTCAAGGGTGGCCTCGACTTCACCAAAGACGACGAGAACATCAACTCGCAGCCCTTCATGCACTGGCGCGACCGCTTCCTGTACTCCATGGAGGCCGTCAACCGAGCATCGGCCACCACCGGCGAAGTCAAGGGCCACTACCTCAACGTCACCGCCGGCACCATGGAGGCGATGTACGAGCGTGCCGAGTTCGCCAAGTCCCTCGGGTCGGTCATCGTCATGATCGACTTGGTTATCGGCTACACCGCCATCCAGTCGATGGCCAAGTGGGCTCGGGACAACTCCATGATCCTGCATCTGCACCGCGCGGGCCACGGCACCTACACGCGCCAGAAGAACCATGGCATCAACTTCCGCGTCATCTCGAAGTGGATGCGCATGGCGGGAGTCGACCACATTCATGCCGGGACCATTGTGGGCAAGCTCGAAGGCGACCCCAACATGGTGCGAGGCTTCTACGACATCCTGCGCGAGTCGCACAACGATGTCAACCTGGAGCGCGGCATCTTCTTCGAACAGCCTTGGGCGTCCTTGAAGAAGGTCATGCCGGTCGCATCGGGAGGCATCCACGCAGGTCAGATGCACCAGCTGGTCCACTACCTGGGCGAAGACGTAGTGTTGCAGTTCGGTGGCGGCACCATCGGACACCCCATGGGTGTGCAGGCCGGCGCAACCGCGAACCGCGTCGCACTCGAGGCGATGATCATGGCCCGCAACGAGGGACGCGATTACCTGAACGAAGGTCCCAAGATCCTGGACGATGCCGCCAAGACCTGCGCACCCCTGCGTGCGGCCCTGGACACCTGGAAGGACATCACCTTCAACTACGCCTCGACCGACACTCCCGACTTCGTTCCCACCACGACCGGCAGCATCTAAGAAAGAGAGCTGAGACAGATGATCACCAACCCGACCGGCAGGCTGACCCAGGGCCAGTTCTCCTTTCTGCCCGACCTGACCGACGAGCAGATCTCCGCGCAGATCAAGTGGGCTCTCGCCCACGACTGGGCGGTCAGCATCGAATACACGGACGACCCCCACCCGCGCAACACGTACTGGGAGATGTTCGGGCTGCCCATGTTCGACCTCAAGGATCCAGCCGCGATCCTCATGGAGATCAACGAGGCCCGTAAGACCTTCCCCAATTACTACATTCGGGTAATGGCCTTCAACTCGACCCGGGGCGTCGAGAGTCCGGCGATGAGCTTCATCGTCAACCGTCCCGCCAACGAACCCGGCCTCGGCCTCTCGCGGCAGGAGGGACAAGGCCGCGAGATCCGCTACGGGTTCCACGCCTACGCCACGGACAAGCCCGAGGGCGAGCGTTACTAACGGACGGGCCCGCAAGCCAAATGTGGACGCGGCGCCCTGGGGCGCCGCGTCCTTTTCGTACCAGCCATCAAGTCGACACGGGTGGAGAGAAATGAGCGACACGGAGAACAAGCCCTCAGAGTTGAACGAAATCGACATCGACGCGATCTACAGGGAATCCGAGATCCAGGACGTCCTTGACCGTCTGGATGCCGAGCTCATCGGCCTGGTACCCGTCAAGACGCGAATCCGAGAGATCGCGGCCCTGCTGCTCATCGACAAGCTGCGACGCCAGCTCGACCTGACCGCCGGCAACCCTTCAATGCACATGTCCTTCACCGGCAACCCCGGGACAGGCAAGACAACGGTGGCCATGCGCATGGCCGACATCCTCCACCGCCTCGGTTACGTCCGGCAGGGGCATTTGGTGGCCGTGACTCGCGACGACCTGGTCGGGCAGTACATCGGCCACACCGCACCCAAAACGCGTGAAGTGCTGAAGAAGGCCATGGGCGGTGTGCTCTTCATCGACGAGGCCTACTACCTGTACAAGCCCGAGAACGAGCGCGACTACGGCGCCGAATCGATCGAAATCCTCCTCCAGGTCATGGAGAACCAGCGCGACGACCTGGTGGTCATCCTCGCCGGATACAAGGACCGTATGGACAAGTTCTTCGAGTCGAACCCGGGGATGTCCTCGCGCATAGCACACCACATCGACTTCCCGAACTACAACCCGACCGAGTTGGTGCAGATCGCCAAGCTGATGCTGGCCGAGTCAAATTACCGCATGAGTGACGAGGCCGAGGACGTCTTCGCCCAATACGTGGTCAAGCGCATGGAGATGCCGAACTTCGCGAACGCGCGCTCCATCCGCAATGCGCTCGACCGGGCGCGGCTGCGCCAGGCGAATCGCCTCTTCAACTCTCGCGGGCGGATGCTGACCAAAGCCGACCTTATGACGATCGAGGCCGACGACTTCCTGAAGAGCCGCATCTTCTCCGACGGCGTCGACGACAACTCCGAGGACGGCGAGTAGCCGCCGCCTCAGCCCAGCTTCCACGCATAGGGATCGATGAGATCGTTGACCTCGCCGGGCCCGAAGCTCCCCTTTGCATACGTGATCGGCCGAGGCGGATCCTCCAGCAAGGGGGCTGATGCCTCCCACAACCTCTCGATGCCTTCGGCGGCATTGAAGAGTGTGCGGTCACCGAGCAGTGCATCGTGCAGAAGGCGTTCGTAAGCCGCCAGCTCATAACGCATGTTGAAGCTCTCCGCGTAGCTGAAGGTCAGCTCGGCCGCGGCAACGTCCATCGTGACTCCCGGCGTCTTGGCAAGAAAGCTGACCTCGATGGAGCCGGGGTCACCCAGGTCAAGCACCAATTGATTGCAGGCGCCTCCCCGATCCGGAACCTTGGCTCCCTCGAAGCGCCCCAAGTCCGGCACCCGGAATCCGAGTGTGGCCACCGACTTTTCCGCCCCCATCGCCTTTCCGGTGCGCAGGAAGAAAGGCACCCCGGACCAGCGGTCGTTGTCTATCCATACCCTGGCCGCGACCAGGGTCTCGGTCCTTGAGCCCGCCGCGACGCCCGGCTCCTGCAGGTATCCCTCGTATTGCCCAAAGACCACATCCTCCTTGGTCAGCGGCCTAAGCGCCGCGAAGACATGATTCTTGGCAGCATTGAGGCTGCGCGCGTCGAGCCGTCCAGGAGGCTCCATTGCCAGGAAACCGAGTACCTGCAATAGGTGCGTGACGATCATGTCGCGGTAGGCCCCGGTCTCCTCGTAGAAAGCTCCCCGGCCCTCGATCGTGAGCGTCTCGGGGACGTCAAGCTGGACGTATTCCAGGAAGGAGCGGTTCCACGCCGGCTCGAAGATGCCGTTGGCGAATCGTAGGGCAAGTATGTTCTGGACCGCCTCCTTGCCAAGGAAGTGGTCGATCCGATACACCTCGTCTTCGGAGAACGCACCGTGAATGGCCCGGTTCAGTTCCTTGGCGCTTTTCAGATCGTAACCGAACGGCTTCTCGATGATCAGGCGCGACCCTTTCGCCAGGCCACTGGCCCCGAGGGCCGTGATCACGGGGACGAATGCCGGAGGGGGAACGGCCAGATAGAAGACGGCCGCCTTGGCGCCGGTCTCCTCCCGTGCGTCCTGCACCGCTGAGGCCAACCCTGAAAAGTCCGGTGTCGATGCCGAGCAGTACGAGAGGCTCTTGGCGAATTCCTCGAAGTCCGAGCCCGCTCCCTCGCGCCTCCCGAAGGTGGCCACCGAAGTGCGGGCCATCTCGACAAATCCGTCGGCATCCATCGCGATCCCCGCCGGAGCGCTCCCGATGATGCGGAACTTCTCGGGCATCAACCCGGCACGGTAGAGGTGATATAGCCCGGGTATCAGCTTCCGCTTGGCCAGGTCGCCGCTTGCCCCGAAAAGAACCAGCACTGCCGAATCGGGTCGCAACCCCTCACTCTCTTGCTTCGTCGATGCCTGCATCAAGCCTCCCATACCTCAGCGCGCCTTCGGCACTTGTCCAACTTGAACGGCGAGCGGCGGAAGCCCGTGCTCCAAGCTGGGAATCACCCAGTCCGCGCCGGATTTCTCGAGCTGCTCCATGCCGTACTTGTGGCTTGCCACCGCCACGCACGCGATTCCCGCAGCGTGAGCCGCCTCGACATCGTTGGGTGTGTCGCCGACGGCCAGGAAGGCCGCCGGGGGAACGCCCCTGCCAAAGACCACTGAGCCTCGCCGCATGGCGGTCCTGGTGACCTCCACTCTGTCGGCTGAATCGGACCCGTAGCCACCGAAGGAGAAATACCGGTTGAGCCCGCCACGCGCCAACTTGACGTGTGCCGCGGCTTCTAGATTCCCGGTCACCAGTCCAAGTACGTAGCCCTCCTCCACCAGACGTGGCAAAAGCTCCTCCACGCCGGGCAGCACCCGATAGCCGCTGGATTCGGCAACCGTTTGAGACAGGTAGTGCATGCGCCGCTCCAGCAGCCGTGCGAACTCCGGCGCACCGGGAGAACGCCCCATGACGGCCTCGAAGGTCCTGCGGCCCACCTCGGGATCCGTCATGCCGGTGTCGCTGTAGTCGGTGATATCGGCCTCGACCCCCCAAAGGTCGGCAAAGGCCAGCTCCCAGGAACGTGCGCCCGCACCATCGGTAACGATCAGCGTGCCGTCTATGTCGAAGAGAACCGCCGCTCGGAGATCGCCGCTGGTGGAGGTGGCCGAAACCTTCGCGTCGACGCCGGCCCCCCGGCCAACCGGGGGTTTACTATGCGTCTGAGTCATCCATCCGTCCTTTCGCGCAAAGCCGCGCGGTCGCCAGGAAATTGGCGAGGAACGGGCTTGGCAGGGATCGAATGTTTTCAAGCCTATTGCAGGCCTCGAGGTCTTTAATTATCACCCCAGCTCAGGGGGCACGCCCTTCACACGATGGTCATGTCGCGCGAGGAGCGGTTCAGGCTCACGGCATGGTGCTCACCGGTCACGCAGATGTCCTCGATTCGGGCGCCGAAACGGCCCGGGATGTAGATGCCCGGCTCGATCGAGAAGGCGGCGTAGGGTCCCAGCGGAAGGTGGTTGCCCGAAGCCACGTAGGGCTCCTCGTGCTCCTCCAGCCCGATACCGTGGCCCGTCCTGTGGATGAAATACCGGCCGAAGCCGGCAGCACCGATGGCATCCCTGGCTATCGCGTCCAAGGAGGCGCCACTGATAGCGCTGCTCGCTTCCCGGCGAGCGGCAACTTGGGCAACATGCAGGGCGTGGTAGAGCTCGACGAAGCCATCGGGAATCCGCTCGACGACGACCGTGCGCGTGGTGTCCGAACAGTAGCCGGGCTCCTCGCCCAAGGCGAAGACGCCACCGAAGTCGAGCACAACGGGATCGCCGGCGGAGATCACGCGAGCCCCCGGCTCGTGATGAGGGGAGGCCGAGTTGGGGCCGGAGCCGACGATGGCAAAGTTGACGCGCTGCAGCCCGTGCGCGACAAGCCGCGCGGAGATGTCCGCCGAGACCTCCCGCTCCGGCTTGCCCAGCAGCGGCACCTCTCCCGCCAGTATCTCCTCGGCCACGATGTCGGTGATATGGGCGGCTCGGGCAAGAAGGAGGAGCTCGACGGCATCCTTCTGTCCCCGGAGCGGCGCCAGCAGGCTGGAAGCGGCCGAGTATGCGGCTCGCGGGGACCGCCGCTGAATCTCCAGCAGTGCGGTAGCCCACATGCGGTCGGAGACCGCGACAGACGCCGCCTTGCCCAACAAGTCCGCAACCAACTCATAAGGATCGGAGCCCTCGGCCCAAGGCTTCAAACTGAAAAGCCCGTCGTCGGGCCGGACCCTCGGCGCCTCTAGCTCGGGCACGAACAGAACCGGTGTCTCGCCTCGCGCCACGACCAGCGCCGTCAAGCGTTCGAGTGGCATCGCCTCGTAGCCGGTTAGCCAGGGCAGGTCGGCACCGAGGGAGAGAACCAGCGCGTCCGTACCGGTCTCCTCCAGCACGCGCTGAACGCCCACGAGCCGAGCGGCGCGTGCTTCGCGGAAGTCCTTCTCGCTCAAGGCAGCGAGGTGGCCGGCCGCCTCGCCGGCGTCAGAAAGCAGATCTATGGATGGCAATGGATCTTTCACGATCAGCACCCTAGCAGCGCAGGGCGCCGAGAGCGGGGGCCGCTCAGTCGATGTGCGCTCGCCGGAAGCCGAAGAGCCGAACCGAATTCCCAACCACGAAAACCGATGAGAAAGCCATGGCGGTGCCCGCCACGACCGGATTGACCAGACCCAACGCGGCAAGAGGTATCGCCGCAGTGTTATAGGCGAAGGCCCAGAAGAGATTGCCACGAATGGTTCCCAACGTGCGCCGAGCGATGCGAACGGCGTCCACAACCCCTGCCACTCCGCCGCCGAACACCGTCAGGTCCGAGGCC
Organism: Actinomycetes bacterium; assembly: GCA_021847985.1. Taxonomy (GTDB): domain Bacteria; phylum Actinomycetota; class Acidimicrobiia; order Acidimicrobiales; family Acidimicrobiaceae; genus Acidithrix. The sequence goes on from JAJZNF010000193.1 coordinate 75,738, forward strand.
TCCTTGGCGACGTCGGTGCCCCCGCCCACCGAGATCCCAAGTGTCGCCTTGGCCAGCGCCGCGGCGTCGTTGATGCCGTCCCCGACCATGGCCACGCGCTTCCCTTGTGCGAGAAGCTCGTCGACGACCTGCCCCTTCCCTTCCGGTGTGACCTCTGCGATCACCCGGTCCACGGCGAGTTCGCGTCCGACCAACTCAGCGGCTTGACGTGAATCCCCCGTGAGCAGGATTACTTCCGCGCCCAAGTGCTTGAGCGCGTTGATCGCGCCGCGCGAGTCGGGCCGAATCTGATCCGCGATCTCGAATACTCCGCGCACCTCACCGCCCCAGCCTGCGTACACGAGTGAAACCGGCGCTTGCGTACCGGCGGATTCCCGCGTCAGGTCGCCGGGGGCCACGAGGCCGTTGTCCTGGCAATAGGCGAGCTTTCCGACGACGACCGGGACTTGGTCGACAATGGCCGATACCCCTTGGCCCGCCACCGCCAAGACCGACTTGGCTTCGGGCACGTCCACCTCGAGCTCGTCCGCGCGCACCATGATCGCCGCGGCGAGCGGATGGCGGCTGCCGGCCTCGGCGGCCGCGGCCATCGCCGTCAGCTCCGCCTCGGTGGTATCCCCCAGAGGAATTGCGCGCACGACGGACATGCGCCCGGTAGTGACGGTACCGGTCTTGTCGAGGACGACCGTGTCGATCCTTCGTGCCGACTCAAGGACCTCTGGACCCCTGATCAGAATGCCCAGTTGAGCTGCACGGCCGGTTCCTACCAGCAGGGCCATCGGTGTTGCAAGGCCCATCGCACAAGGGCAGGCGATAATAAGCACCGCGACCGCCGCCGTGAAGGCGGCCTGCACGCTGTCGCCCGTAAAGAAGCGGACCAACGCGGTGCCGATGCTGAGCGCTATCACCACCGGAACGAAGACCGAGGAGATCCGGTCCACCAGGTGCTGGACCTCGGCCTTCTTCGCCTGAGCATCCGCCACGATCTTGGCCAACTGGGCCATGGCCGTCTCGCTGCCGACGCGAGTTGCCCGCACGACCAGGCGACCGTCCAGGTTCACCGCGCCACCTACGATTTCGTCGCCCGGGAGTACTCGCCGCGGCAGCGATTCGCCCGTCAGAAGGGAGAAGTCGACATTTGCCTCTCCTGACTCGACCACGCCGTCGGTCCCGACCTTCTCACCCGCGCGCACCAGGAACCTGTCGCCGACCTTCAGATCGCGGGAAACGCGCAGAGTCTCATGCCCGTCCACACCCAGCACCGTTACCGCGACCGACCCGCCCGAGGCAAGGTCCGAGATTGCCGATCCGGACCGGCGCTTGCCCTTGGCCTCCAGATACCGGCCGAAGAGGATCACCGCCACCACCACCGAAGCCGTCTCGAGGTAGATGTCGGGGTGCATGCGGCTGGTGGCGCCGGTGAATGAGAAACTCATCCGAAATCCTTGGTCACCAGCCTTGGTGAAGAAAAGCGCGTAGATCGACCAGCCATAGGCCGCCAGCGCTCCCATGGAGATCAGCGTGTCCATCGAGAAGGAGAAGTGCTTGAGCGAAGCCCAAGCCGCCTTGTGGAAAGGTAGTCCGCCCCAGAAGACAACCGGGGTGGCAAGAGTAAAGGCGAGCCACTGCCAATTCCGGAACTCCAGCTGAGGAATCATCGAGAGCAGCAGGACCGGCACGGCGAGCATGGCGGAGAATACGAGACGCTGGAGCAGCTCAGAGGCGTGATCGTGTGAGCGCGCCGTCCCGGCGGCCGCTTCCTCCTCAGGCTCTTCCTTCACCAGTTCGGCGCCGTAACCGATCGCTGTCACCGCGGCCAGCATGTCTTCGGTGCTGACTACCGCCGGATCGAAGGTGACGCTCGCCTTTTCAGTGGCGAAGTTCACCGTCGCACTCGCACCGGGCAGCTTGTTCAGCTTCTTCTCGATCCGGGCCGCGCAGCTCGCGCAGGTCATCCCCTGCAAGTCGAGCTCGACCTGGTCCAGCTTCACCAGCCCCCTGGCATCTCCCAGTTCTGCACCGGACTCGACCTTGGTCATAGCCCGCCCTATTCGGTGACCGCGAGCGCCTCGTAACCCGCTTCGTCTATCGCGGCAACGATGGCCGCGTCGTCCAGCGAATCACCATCTACGGTGACCAGCTTGGTGTCTAGGTTGACGTCGAATTTGGCAACGCCGGGCACTTGGGACAGTTCGTCGGACACGGCCTTTACGCAGTGTTGGCAGGTCATTCCGTCGACGCGGTAAACCTTGGTAGCCATCTACCTCTCCTTCTTTGGGATTTACCCTACCCCCCTAGAGTATACTTTTCCCGGGAACCACGCAAAGCAAAGATCGGGACGGAGGCGCAATGGAGCAGGAGACCGAACACGCCGTCGAAGCGGAAGGCCACGTACAACGCGGCTACACGGCCTCCAAGGACGACCTGCTCTCCAGGCTGGCCAAGATCGAAGGCCAGATCCGCGGCATAAGCAGGATGGTGGACAACGACCGCTACTGCATCGACATCATTACTCAGATCTCCGCCGTGCAGGCGGCGCTCGGCAAAGTGGAGCTAAGCCTCCTAGAGGGACATATGCTCCACTGCCTGCTCGGCCACGGCGGCGGGCCGGACACCCCCGAAGCCCAGACCGCCGAGGTCATGAGCGTCGTCGCCCGGATGATGTCGAAGTAGGACGCGAAGCTCAGCTCAGCACGACAAGCCCGTCGGCCGCCTGCCTGGCGTGATACGACGAGCGGGTGTTGGGCGACGACTCGACGTGGCGAATGCCGAGCGCCTCCCCGTATGCCTTCAGCTCCGCAAATTCCTTGGGCGTGTACCACCGCGCAACGGGCAAGTGCTTCCTCGTCGGACGCAGGTACTGACCAATGGTGACGATCTCGACTCCCACCGCCGCCAGATCGCGCAGTGTCGCCCTGAGCTCATCCATGGTCTCGCCCATGCCTACGATTATCCCCGACTTGGCGACGAGCCCTTTGTCCACGGCGCCCGCAAGCACGCGCAAGCTGCGCGCGTAGGACGCCTGCGGCCTGACGGCGCGCTGGAGCCGCACCACCGTTTCGACGTTGTGGTTCAGGACTTCCGGCCGGGCGTCGTATATCGCCGAAAGCGCCTCCTCGTTCCCTTTGCAGTCGGGAATGAGCACTTCCACGCTCACCCCGGAGGTGCGCTGGCGAATCTCGGTGATCGCGTTGACGAAGCCGCTGATCCCGCCATCCTCGAGGTCGTCACGCGCGACGGCGGTGATCACCGCAAAGCGAAGCCCCATCTCCTCGACCGCGGCCGCAACACGGCGCGGCTCGTCAGGATCCATCGGTTTGGGCTTGTCGGTCTTCACCAGGCAGAACCCGCACGAGCGTGTGCAATCCTCACCGTTGATCATGAAGGTGGCGGTGCCCTGCGACCAGCATTCAAAGATGTTCGGGCAACCTGCCTCCTCGCACACCGTCACCAGCGAAAGGCCACGCATGGTGCGCTTGAGTTCCTGGTACTCCCCACCCATGTTGGAGCGGAGCTTGACCCATTCGGGCTTCGATGAGGAGATGGCAATGCCTTCCGCCGTCGAAACGCCGGCGCTGGCAAGACGCCTGTCCAGGGAGCGTTCCGCTGCGGTCACCTTGGCGGGTTCGGCGCGAACAATCTCCCCGCTCCCATCTTCAGTCAGGTAGCCGGTGGAGGAGGAAACGCCAAAGAAGCTGTGGGTGGGACGATCGAACACCTCTGGAGCCAGCTCGGCCACCGATGCGACGACCTCCTCCATCGTGGCCGGGGACCCCTCGGCCTCCATGGAGGTGACCTCGTATTCCGCAATGCCACACGGAACTATGTGGCCAAACATGCCGAGGTCCGGGGATACGTTGAGGGCGAAACCGTGCATGGAGCGCCCGCGGCTGATGCGAACCCCGATCGCCGCGATCTTCTTGAGCCTCCCATCCGCGGACCACGTCCAAACCCCGGGAAATCCCTCGTGCCGCACGCCGGTGATGCCGTGGCGCGCCAGGGCGCGGATGACCAGCTCCTCGACCTTGCCCACGAATTCCGGCGTTGCGTTGCTCCGAAGCGGGACGTCGAGTATTGGATATCCCACCAGCTGGCCCGGGCCGTGGTAGGTGACATCACCTCCGCGATCGACGCTGACCATCTCCGCCCCTACGGTGGCCGGGTCAACAAGAATGTGGGCTGGATCCGTCCTCACTCCGAGTGTGTACACATGGTTGTGCTCCAGCAACAGCAGATGCTCCGCCGAACCGGCGAACAGCCGGTGCTGCAGCACATACGCGTCGGAGTAGGCAACCTTGCCGAGCCAACGGATCTCGAGCACTTCGCCTCCTAGTGTCGCAGACTCCCCGCCGCGCATACATGGGCGCACGGGAAATGTGCGCCGGGGCCGAGCAGCCCCGGCGTCTGAGAGAACCTGAGCTAGAACTCCTGGGCCCAGTTCCAGGTCTCGATAATCTCCTTCATGCGGGCCAAGAAGGCCGCTGCATAGGCCCCATCGATCACGCGGTGGTCGAAGGTGAGGGCCAGCACTCCCACTGAATGGATGGCGATGCTCTCGGTGCCATCCGGCAGGGCCACCACCACCGGCTTGCGCTTCACCCCATCCGTGGACAGGATCGCCACCTGAGGCTGGTTGATGATAGGCGCAGTGATGAAGGTGCCGTACGGACCGGGGTTGGTGATGGTGAAAGTGCCTCCTGCCAGCTCATCGGCGCTCAGCCTCTTCGAGCGCGCGCGGGTCGCCAGGTCGCGAATCTCGCGCGCCAAGCCCTTCAGCCTCTTCTGGTCCGCCTCCTTTATCACCGGGGCGATCAAGCCGTCCAGATCCAGGTCGACGGCGATCGACAGGTTCAGGTCCCTGTGGACGACAAGAGCATCGTCGCCCACCGACGCGTTCAGGTGCGGGAAGGTGCGCAGCGCCTCCACCGTGGCTCGGGCGATAAACGGCAGGTAGGTGAGCGAGAATCCCTCTTCACGCGCGAAGGATTCCTTCAGCGCATTGCGGACCCTTTCCACCGGCTCAAAATCCACTTCGATCGCAACCAGCGTGTGCGCAGATGTGGCACGCGACCGGATCATGTGCTCTGCGGTGCGACGACGGATATTGCTGAACGGGATCACCTCGTCCCGAGCACCTGCGGCTACGGGGGTGTACGCCTCCGCCCGAACTGCCGGCTGGAGCACCTGCGCGGGGGCGGGCTGCGAAGGAGCGCGGACCGGCTCAGCGACGGGTGCAGCCGCGGCTGCAGCAGGGGCAGGGGCAGGGGCAGGGGCTGCCGCGGGAGCGGCGGCCGGCTGTCCCTGGGCCAGACGGTCAAGATAGTCAAGCACGTCGTTCCGGGTTATTCGACCACCGGCACCGGTCCCGGTTATCCGGGTCGGATCAATGCCGTTCTCGTCTATCAGACGGCGGACGACCGGCGACAAGACCATGCCCTCTATGCGAGGTGCAGCAGCCGGGGCAGGGGCCGGGGCGGGCTCGGCTACCGGGGCCGGAGCAGGCTCAGGGGCGGCCTGAGGCGCGGGGGCCGGGGCCGGGGCGGGCTCAGCTACCGGGGCCGGAGCAGGCTCAGGGGCGGCCTGAGGCGCGGGGGCCGGAGCAGGCTCAGGGACCGACTCAGGCGCGGGGGCCGGGGCAGGCTCAGGGACCGACTCAGGCGCGGGGGCCGGCGCTGCCGCGCCAGGAGAATCGGACAGGACCGCGATCACCGTTCCCACAGCGACCGTGTCGCCTTCTTGGGCGAGTATCTGGGTGAGATAGCCGCTCGCCGTCGAGGGGACCTCGGAATCGACCTTGTCGGTCGAGACCTCGAACAGTATCTCGTCTATGGCGACCTTGTCACCGACCTGCTTCAGCCATTTTGTGATTGTTCCCTCAGTGACGGTCTCACCGAGTTGCGGCATTACCACGTCAGCCAACGTGAAGTCCCCTTCCTGTCAATGCGATTACTGTCTCCCCGAAAGACTCAGAAAGAGTCGGGTGCGGCTGTATGAACTGGGCAACCTCTTCGGGCGTAGCCTCCCAGTTGACCGCCAAATATCCCATGCCCAGCTGCTCGGTGACCCACGGCCCTGCCATATGCACGCCGAGGATTCTTCCGGCGCTGCCATCCGCCTTTCGCTCGGCGATGACCTTTACCACCCCTTCGGTCTCGCCGATTATGCGGGCGCGCGAGTTCCCGCCAAACGGGTCCTTCTTGACGACGACGTCATAACCGGCTGCGCGAGCGGCTTCCTCCGTCAAGCCGGCGAAAGCCACCTCGGGATGGGTGTAGATGCACCATGGCACCTTGCCGTAATCGATGGGCACGACAGGCTCGTCCAGGATCGACTTAATGGCGACGATTGCCTCGGCGAACCCCACGTGAGCAAGCTGGGCCGTGGCCACCACATCCCCGATTGCGTAGACGCCGGGCTCGGAGGTCGACATGTATTCGTCCACCGCCACGAAGCCCCTGGCGTCGAGCTGAACCTTGGCATCAGGGCCGAGCACGCCCTCCGTGAAGGGGCGACGGCCGACCGAGACGATGATCCGGTCCACCTCCACGCTCTGCCCTTCTCCGAAACTCACGATCGTCCCTGCGCCACTGGGTTGATGCCCGTTGACGGCCACACCAACGTGAACGTCGATTCCCCGCTTGCGGAACGAGCGGGCCACCACGTCGGCGGCATCCTTATCGCATCCCGCCAGAATGGAGGGCAGTGCTTCGAGCAGGGTGACCTTGACACCGAGGTCCGACATCATGGATGCGAACTCGCATCCGATCGCCCCTCCGCCGATCACCGCAACGCTCGAAGGCAGCTCGGTCAGCGATAGCACCTCGTCAGAGGTCATCACCAGGCGGCCATCCACTTCGAAGCCCGGTATCGTCCGTGGCAGCGAACCGGAGGCGATGATCACGTTGTCGCCGGAAACGACCTCATCCCCGTTGATCTGCACCTGTCCGGCGCCCAGGTAGGTGCCGAACCCCTCGATGATCTCGATCTTACGGCCCTTCATAAGGCCCGAAAGCCCCCGCCAGAGCTGGTCGACAACTTTCTGCTTACGGGTCTGGGTGATGGAGAAGTCAATGGCCGGGCTGGAAGAAAGCACTCCGAACTCGGCGGCGCCTGCCACGGTACGATAGACCGCGGCGCTCTCCAGGAACTCCTTTGCCGGTATGCAGCCTCTATGCAAGCACGTGCCGCCCACCTTTTCCTTCTCGATGACGGCCACCGAAAGCCCGGCACTGGCGCCGTAAAGCGCAGCGGCATAGCCCCCGGGGCCGCCGCCGATCACGACGACGTCATAGCTACGAGACGTCGGAACCACCTCCCTGGCGGCGAGCCGCAGCGCCGCGCTCGAGGCGCGACGATGGCCTATGGCCGCATTAACAAATCTGTGCCTTCACTCTATGCCCGCAACCTGCCTTTAGCCAAAACAATTGACCTGCACTGCAGCCTTTCTCCCCAGGGCCGAGGCTGGTCTATATACGGCCACTGCGGCACATTTATTCGTCGGCTCCCAAGCCCAGTCGCTTGACGTATCCCCAACTTCTTCGGTGGATTGCACTCAGGCCGTACTCGATCAGTGCCGTCTCGTGCGCGCGGGAACCATACCCTTTGTGGGTGGCAAAGCCCCAAGCCGGCATCAACAAGCCGGCTTCGCGCATGAGCGAGTCCCTCCCGACCTTGGCGACCAGCGAGGCGGCGGCCACCGGCGCCGAGCGCGAATCCCCCTTCACCAGCGTCACGACCCCGGGACGCGCCAAGTAGTCATGCTTGCCGTCAAGAATCGTGAGCCGGGGAGCCAATCCCAATGAGGCGAACGCGCGCTCGGCTGCCCGGTGAAGGGCGGCCGTCATGCCCAGGTCGTCGCACTCTCCGGCGGAGGCGATCCCAAAGCCCGTGAAGAAGTGACGCTCCACCAGTGGAAGAAGCGACTCTCGCCAAGCCGGGCTCAACCCCTTGGAGTCGTCCAAGTGCTCCTTCACCCACCGCTCGCAAAGCAACTTTTCCAGATCCTTGGCGGCTACGGCGGCCACCCCGACAGCGACGGGTCCGGCCCACGAGCCGCGTCCGGCCTCGTCCACACCCGCAACCAGGTCAGAGGGCCCGAGCAATGCCGCCAGCCCCGCGGTGACGCTATCGATCATCAGCGCCTCCCCTGTGGCGCGAAGGACGCACGATCACGGGTGGCCTCAGCTCGGGCTTCCCAGCGGCTTCTTATTCGGACCCAGGATCCCGCGAGCAGCGGCATCCGGGCCGGCCGAAGCTCGCCTGGCGACGTAGAGCTGCACCGAGCCAAGGTCTTTTAGGTAGCGGGGACGCAGCGCCCTGAGAACCAGATCCGCATCCTTTTGCACTCTTTCGGCCACGGACTCGGTCACGAGCACGGAACCGGGGGCGGCGATATTGACGACCCGGGAAGCCGTGTTCACGGTGGAGCCGTAATAGTCGCCGTCCTGGGCGAGGACCTTGCCCCAGGAGATTCCGGCACGCACCTCGGAAAGGATCTCGTCCTCCTGATAGATCTTTGCCAGCGACAGGCCGATCTCGCAGGCCTCCACCGGGTCGTCGGAGACGAACATCACCTCGTCCCCGATCATCTTCACCACCCTGCCGCCATGCTGGGTCACCACGTCGAAGCTCACCTCCTCGAAACGGCCCACGACCTTGGCAAGCTCCTGGTTGGAAAGTTGCTGCGCAATCACGGTGAAGCCGACGAGGTCCACGAAACCGACGGCCATCTCGACCACCGAGATGTTCTCAACCCCCTTTTCGAAGGCAAGCATGGCCCGTCTCGAAGCGGCGTGGAGGTGGCGAATCCAGGTGTACACGAGGAGTTGCGGCACCGCGGGCACGATCACGGAGGAATACCTGGTGAAGCGCTCGGCAAGTTCCACCGGGTCCAGGTTCGCCAGGTTATCCCCGAGATCCCCGAACGCGTAAGAAGAGACGATCTGGGCCTCGGCGAAGCGGGCCATCGACGAGCCCATGACCCTGGCCAGTTGCACCACAACCTCGTCCTCAACCGATCCTGACTGCAGGAGAATGCGCAGTGATTGCGCGGCCTGCACGTCGAGCTCGGTAAATATGGGGTCCGTGTCGAGGAAGTCGGTGAACCCCAGGGCCCGCCACAGCCTGCGAAGTACCTGGGTGCCTATCCCGGTCTCCTCCTCGACTTCGAGAGCCGACTTGCGGCGATAGGGATTCCCGAGAAGCTGGTCGACCGCCAGGAAATGAAGCGTGCCGGCCTCAAGCGCGGCCTCGATATCTTCGTCGCGCAGGCCACGCTCCCGTAGCATCTCAACTAGCGCGACCGGCAGTTCCTCAATCGACAACGCCCCACCTCTCCCAACGATCCATGGTATTGCCAAAGTTGCGCCCGAAGTGGAATTAGCGGTCCACCTATGCTCTAGCCCGTGCCCCGGTACCGAAAGGATGGAGTTTGGTCGCCGCTCTCGCCGCCGTAGTCACGCCGCTCAGATCCTTCAGCACCGGCAAGAGCCGCCTGTTCGCGCTCGGCGCCGACAAGCGCGAGGATATCGGACGCTTGGCGGCCGAGGCGGTCCTGGCCGCCGGCGGGCCATACCAATCGCATGTGGTGACCGCCGACCCGGAAGTCGCCTCCTGGGCATCGCACCGCGGCGCATCCGTGATCATCTGCCACGGCGCCTCCCTCAACGCGGACCTGGAAGAGGCGCTTGAGGTCCTGGGGGCGTCGGGATTCCACCGAGCGGTGATAGCACTGGGAGACCTGCCGCTGCTGCGCAAGGGAGACGTCGACAAGGCGGCAGCCTCCTCCGGCTTCTTTTTGATCCCGGACCGCCACCGCGCCGGAACCAACCTGCTCGCTTGTGACCTGCCCTGTCCGATACGACTCGCCTTCGGCGAAGGCTCATTTGCCGCGCACCTGGCCGCGATCTCAAATGCCCGCGCACCACTCACCATCGACGCACAAAGCCTGGCACGCTACGACATCGACCTGCCCGAAGACCTGGACGCGCTGGCAGCCCTCGACGCAGGGGAGAGTTTGACCGCTGCCGAACGACATAGATTGAACTCCATACTCTCCCTAGCGGGGCGCCCCACCGCCTGATTGCGAAATCCCGATCAACCCGATCAAAAGGAGCAGCCGACACTTGACAAGCACCTACTTCAAAGAAAGCGGACCGTCGTCGAAGAACATCGAGCCGCCCAAGAAGGTCATGGCGATCGGAGCCCATCCGGATGACATCGAATTCGGAGCGGGTGGCACGATCGCGAAGTGGGCGCAACAAGGTAGCGAGACCGTCTTCGTCATCATGACCGACGGCTCCAAAGGCACCTGGAACCCGGAGGCCGATCCGCTCGAGCTGGCGCTACGACGCCAGGGCGAGGCAAGAAGAGCAGCCGGAACAATGGCACCCGGGGCGGCAGTGGAGTTTCTCGGCTGGACCGACGGGGAACTCCGCCATGGCGAGCGAGCCGTCGCCCAGCTCTGCCACTTGATCCGCACACACCAGCCGGACGTGCTGGTGGCGCACGATCCCTGGAAGAGGTACCGCCTGCATCCCGACCATCGGGCAGCGGGGTTCATCGCAACCGATGCCCTGGTCGCCGCGCGGGACCCGCACTTCTTGCCGGAGCTGGGCAGGCACCACCGGCCCCGAGCGCTACTGCTCTTCGAGGCCGACGAGGCCAACCACCTGGAAACCCTGGGCGAGCTGGCGTTGCGCGCAAAAGTTGAGGCACTGCTTTGCCACCGCTCCCAGCACGAGAGCTCGATGGAGATAAACGACCCCGCCGACCTTGCCGAGATCGCCGGCTTCCGCCAAGCGGTCCGGGAAGCGGCCGAACGAACCGGCGCGGCTGACGGGGCCGAACTCGCCGAGGCTTTCCACCTCATCTCAGAGGTCTGAGCCGGCCCCGCGCCTGTAGCGCCTAGCCGTTCACCATCCGGGTGCGCCCCTCCCAGTACGGCGCACGCAGCTTGAACTTCTGAAGCTTGCCGGTTGCGGTGCGTGCCAGCTCGGTACGGAATTCGACGCTGGTCGGGCACTTGTAGTGGGCTATCCGCTCGCGGCAAAAGGCGATGATCTCCTCGCCGGTCACCTCCGCACCCGCCTTGGGCACCACGAGCGCCTTCACGGTCTCGCCCCACTTATCGTCCGGAATTCCGATGACGGCCACCTCCTGTACCGCCGGATGCTGGAAGATGGCGTCCTCGACCTCGATGGAGGACACGTTCTCGCCTCCAGTGATGATGACGTCCTTCTTGCGGTCCGAGATGGTCAGATAGCCGTCCTCGATGTAGCCGCCGTCGCCCGTATGGAACCAACCGCCCTCCATAGCCTCCGCCGTCGCCTCCGGATTGGCCCAATAACCGTCAAAGACGAGGTTGGATTTGGCCAGCACCTCTCCGTTGGCATCCACGTGAATGCGGTTGGAAATGATCGGGGTTCCCGCGCGGGAGAGAAGCTTCGCCCGCTCCGACAACGGCTTGTCATCCCACTCACGACGATGCTTGTTGAAAGTGAGAACTGGGGATGTCTCGGTGAGTCCATAAATCTGCATGAACTCCCAACCGAGCTCGTCTTCGATCCTCTCGATCGTGCGCGAGGGCGGGGGGGCTCCGGCGGCGACGACGCGGACCAGGTCACGCCCCGGAATGGCGCGGCCCTCGGCACGGCGCTTCTCACCCGCCTGCAATACGGCCGCCCAAACGGCGGGGGCGCCACACATAAGGGTTACTCCGTGCTTTTCCACCCGGTTGAGGATCTCCTCGCCGTCGACCTTGCGCAAAAGGATGTGGGTTCCGCCAAGGCCGCTGATGACGTAGGGCATGCCCCAGCCGTTCACGTGGAACAACGGGAGCGTGTGCAGATAGACGTCGTTCTCGTTGACGCCGGTGTGGAGTCCGAAGAGCACGGAGTCCATCCACATGTTGCGATGGGTCAGCTGAACGCCCTTTGGACGCGCGGTGGTTCCGGAGGTGTAGTTGATGGAGCACGTGAAGTTTTCGTCGGCCTCCCAGTGGCGCGGACCTACTTCGTCGTCGCGCAACTCGTCGAACAGTCCGCGGTCGCGGACGCCGTCCATCACGATCTTTTCCTTAGCGTGGATGCCGGCCAGCATCTCTTCGTATTCCGGGTCGACCAGCAGCACCGATGCCCCGGAGTGGTCGACGATATAGGCGACCTCTTCGACGGTAAGGCGGAAATTGATTGGCACGACGATTCGGCCGAAGCCGCTCACACCGTAAAAAGAGGTGATCATCTTGCCGGCATTCGGGCTGAAGATCGCAACCCTCTCCCCCTGCTCCACTCCCATGTCCTCGAGCGCCTTGGCCATATTTCTGGCCCGGCGATAAAGGCTCAGGTTCGTGATCTCACCCAGTGCTCCCGGCACACCTGGCTCGTCAACCAAGGCGATGCGGTCGGGATAGACGAGAGCAGCCCTCTCGAGAAAGTCTTTGACGTTGAGTTGGACAAGCACGCTAAATATCCCCCTACTCCCTCCAGCGCGGAAGCTTTTTTGCTCCACACTGCGAGATTGCGCGTCCCAAACAAGTGGGATACCACAATATATCGAGACCCATTGCCGCAAACAAGATGGCCTTGCGCTACCATTGCCGCCCTACAAGCCGCGCCCGCCCACCTCCCTGACACGCTCGACGAATCCTTCTCCTGGCCCCAGGCCGAGCTCGATCCCCGGCCGAGCTCGATCGAGCCCGATCACGGGCTCGACCTCCAAGCGGCGCTCGACCTCGAGGGCGACCAACGTCCGCGCCCGGCTGACGAGCCAAGGACGGAGATCCTTGGGGTGAGCGGCGCGGCCAGTGACGTCGCGGTCGGCGTCCATTAGTTCGAGTATCGCGAAGAGGCGCTGCGGGACTCGATGCATCGGCTCTTCCCCCCCATCCAGCCCCGGAACCCCGAGCGGAGAAAGCAACAACCTGCTCACCATCGCCCCTAGACGATCGGTTCTCCAGTCATTGGCGCCGCCCCAGGGCCCGGGTTCGGGTCCCAGCCGTGCCAGGGTGGCCAGGTTCTCGGCGGAGAGTTCGCGCGCGCCGATCTCCTCACGCCCCTCCGGGAGGTCGGCGCATGCAAGGTGGCCGGCGGCGAACGCCGGCAGGCGAAGCGCGGCCAGGTTGAGCACCCGTTGCACCAGGCGCCTGTCTTCGACACGAGACGGCGGGGCAATGGGTGCCGCCATCATGTAAACGTCGGCGTCCCGACGACGCGACACCGCCTGAGCGAGCGAACCATCACCGGCCAGCTCCGCTTCCGGGCTTCCGGGCGGAGGCGGGCCGAGGCGGCTCCGCGCTCCGGTTCCTCCCAGTACCCGCACGCCCTTGGGCGCCAATCTCTGATCCGCTACCAGCAGGTCCTCTCCGGCAGCAGCGCGGACGGCGAGGGCCGATCGGAGCGATTCCGAATTCTCGTAGACCATCAGCCGCGGACCAAGGGCGAGGGACAAGGCCCCCGCCGAGCGGTCGAACTCGGTCCGCTGAACCGACACCCCCGGCTCGAGCTGCCGCGCGATCCAGGACCGCCATCCGGCTCCGCGCCCAACGGGCTCGCCGGTTGCCGGATCCAAGCGGGCCGCGTCGGCCAGGAGCACGCCGCCGGCGCCCGCACCCGCTCCCAGCAGCGTTGCGACGTCGGCAGGATCAGTCGCTTGTGAAAGCATCAGCGCCGCGCCGCGGGGAATCGCGTCCCCTGGCGACAACCTTGTCAGCGACGCCGCGGCCGGCTTGCCCACCGCGCGCCAACCCAGCGCCGAATCCAGGTTGCTAGCCACGGTTTCCGCACCGGCTTTCGCAGCGCCCAACATGGCCGCTTCGAGTTCGAACAGCTGGTCCGCCCCCCGGGCGAGCCTGAAAACCCGCCCGGGGACGTCCGTGGATCCTGGGTGCACATCACGCAACCGCGCCGCAATGAGTTGCAGGTCCTGACGACGATACGATCGCTGGAGCGGAGGCGGACTGGCGAATCCCGTCCCGGTCGCTCTTCCGCCCAGCACGTCGTCCAAGACGACGTCGGCATAGTCGAGTGGTCGCCCGCCGTCCAAGTTGGCCGCCCCAAGGCCCCTCAGCTCAACGTCGAGAATGCCCGCCCCGCGCGATTGGGCGGCGGCCGCAATGCGAGACTCCAGCGACGCCATCTCGATCCCCAGGAAGGGTCCTCCCACCTGCTCCTCGGTATCGCCGCGCAATAACGCCGCCCTTGCCGACCATTCATCCGCCACCGCCTCGACGGCTATCTCGGCGGGCTTGGACGGCCGGGTCCGGAGCCGTGCTATCCGGCTCCCGGACCCGGTGGTTTGCATCTCGCGGACAACTTCGTCGCGGCGGAGCGAAAAGACTCCGCTCTCGGCCAATTGGCGCGCTCTGGCCGCGATGCGGTTCGTCGGCACGGTCCATCCGAGGCCGCGATCCGCGAGATTGCGCTCCAGCGCAGCCAGGTAGAGCAGGTCAAGATGGGGAGACGCGAACTTGAGAGTTTGGGAATCGATCGATCGGGTCTTGCCGTCGGCCCCGATCGCGACATTCGGCACAAGAAGATGCGAATGGAGATGGGGGTCGAGCCGGCGCGAAAGAAAGTGCACGAACTCCGCCGCCTCCACGCCGGGAGCCCGGTGGTATTCCCTACCTTCGGCCGCAGTCACCCGACTCCAGAGCAGCTCGCGAGCTACGCGTCCATGGACTTCGGCTACGGCGGCGCGGTGGGAGGCAACCACCAGGCACCTTTCCTGGTCGGTGCCGAGCGCAGCCAGCAGCGAGACGCTCTTGGGTGCCGCCACCACCATCTCCAAGAACCGGCTGCCTCGCTTGGCGGCCACCCAGGCGGCCCGGAACGCCGCGCTCGATTCCCCGAGCCTCGCCGAGATCCCGGCCGGATCAAAACCGAGGCCCTCGGTACGGACAGCGGCCAGAAGCCGCGGCTCCCAACTCGACTCCCCACCCCAGGCGCCTGCCAGCGCCCGCGGTTCGGCGGTCAGGTAAAAGAAGTCCGCGTCAGGGGCAAGGGCGAAAAGAACCGCCATCGTCTGGACACCTCGTGCGTCGCGTGATCATCGAGCGCGAGGCGGAATGGGTCTTCTCAATCGACGGCGACGGCCACGCGGGCCGCGGCTCACCGATAATACACGCACACACACGGCGGCGCGGGCCGCACCGACTCAGGACTCCGCCGCCTCCGGGAACTCGGCGCGTTCAGGAAGGATGGAACCCAGTCGCAGGGCGCCTAGTCCGCTCGCGGCGCAAGCCACCGCCACCGGGACCGCCCATGCCAGCGCGGAACCCAGGCCCACAAGCACGCCCGCGATCGGAGGTCCGACCATGCCGCTCGCTCCCCAGGCTGCCGAGGTGAAAGCGTTATAGCGGCCACGCTGCTCAGGAGGCGCAAGCTCGTTGGAAAGCATCGAGGCGACCGGCTGGAAGACCGTCTCCGCCAGGCCGAAGAGACCGAGCGAGGAGACCATAAGCACGTCGGCGACGATCCCCCTGAGGGCCGGAGTGGCCGCCAATAGCGTGATGAGCCAGCACAAGCTCCACCCCACCGAGACGAGTGCGAGGGCGCGCGAACGCCGAACCCGCTCGACGTATCGCACGACGAGCATCTGTGACAAGACGATGACGCCGGTGTTGGCGGCAAAGGCGAAACCGACCACCCGCGCCGTGGCTCCGGCGTACTGGGTGACATACGCCGCCCATCCCCCGTCGAGCTGCCCATATCCGAAAAAGGTGATCGGAAGATAAACGGCCATGTAGCGCATGAACACCCCGTCGCGCAGCGGCTGGAACATGCCGCCTCGATTCGACTTTGCGTCCTCGGACCCCTCCTCCACAAGACGTGGAAGCCGCCTGAATCCGACTTCGAACACCACCGCCGCAATGCATAGCATGGCCGCCTGGATCAAGAACGCCTCCTGGTAGGTGCCCACCCGGTGCAACAGGACTATCTGGCCGCCCACCAGTCCGCCCAATCCCATGCCCGCATTGATCACGGCGAATTGAGCCGCAAAGGACTTGGTGCGCCGCTCGGGCTCCGCCACCGAATAGATGAGGACCGACCTGGCCGGCCAAAGGATGGCGCCGGAGATGCCGCCCAACACGAGCGAAGCCGCCGCCAAAGGAGCGCTTGGGGAGAATGCGAGCGCGACGACGCTGGCCGCATTTGCCACGAGCCCGATCGCGTGACCGTGCACCGGCAGAATGCGGTCGATCACAGCCCCGGCCGGCGCCGAGGAAACCAGGCTGGTCGCTCCCGCCACCGAGACGACGAGGCCGGCGAGCCAGAGGGGAAGTCCGCGGCCGAAGTGCAGGTAAACCATGAGATAGGGCAGCGTCAATCCTTCACCGAGGGCCATGATGGCGCTCCCCGTGGTTAGGAAGACACTGTTACGCCTGCCGGTCACATCCGGGCCCTCTCCACGGGCGGCCGCTCGGCATGGTCGGGCAGGATCGACCGCATGAGGAGCGCGGCCCCGGAAACCAACGCGCTCACCGCAATCATCGGCAAGGACCACGCCAAAGGTGTGCCGGCGGCGATGAGGCTCCCCGAGATGGGCGGCGCGACCACGCCGGCGCCGCTGGCGGCGGCCGAAGCCGTGGCGTTGTACCTGCCACGCAGCCGTTCCGGAGCGAGGTCGTTGACGAGCGTCGCTGCGACCGGGCTGTAAACGGTCTCGCCCAGCCCGAACACCGCCAAGGAGCCCACCAGCAAGACCGCCCGCGTGACGCCGGACAGAGCGGAGATTGTCGCCGCCAAAGTGATCAGCCATGTGGCGACGTACCACGCGCCCGACAGCGCCAAGGCCCGCGATCGCGGCAGCCGATCACTCAGGCGGTTCATTGCCATTTGACTGAGGACTATCGCGGCCGTGTTGGCGGCGAATGCGTATCCGACCAGCCTGGCCGAGGCATGAGCGTATTGGGTCACAAAGGCGGCCCAGGCGCTGTCCAACTGCGCGTAGCCGAAAAAACTGAATCCGAATGACAGGGCCACCGTGAGTAGGAACGGACGGTCCGACCGGACGTGACCCCAGTAGGACAGGTCGGCGGCCTTGCCCTCGCGCCCCTCGGGAATCGGCGCGGTGGCAGCGTGCGGTTGTCGGCGTCCGAGGCCGAGTTCGAGCACGATGGCGGCCGCCGCGGTCAATACCGCATCGGCAAGAAAAACCACCTGGTAGGTGCTCGGGTCATGAAGACTGACAATCGAACCGGCGGTAAGGCTTCCCAGCCCGAAACCGAGGTTCATCACCACGAACATGCTGCCGAATGCACGTGTGCGGCGGTCTGCGTCCGCCGCGGCATAGACGGCCATTTGCCGCGCCGGCCGGCGGAAAGCATTGCTCACACCCAGCAGGGCCAATGCGCCCGCGGAGGCGGCGAAGTTCCCCGCCCAGGCCAGAACGGCGACCGCCGCCGCTCCCAGTAGCAGGCCCATCTCGAGAGCCCTTGGCGCGCCCAGCCGGTCGAGAAGAGTTCCGGCCGTGCCCGCAGAGGCAAGGTTCGCCACCCCGGTGGCTGCAAGCGCCACTCCTGCCGCGGTGAGCGAAATCCCGCGAGCGTCATGGAGATAGACCATTAGGAACTCGAGGGAGAGCCCATTGCCATAGGACATCAGCAAGGTCGCTGCCGCAAGGACGTGAAGTCCGGACAGCCTGCCAAAACGCACTTGATTGCCTTTCGAGGGCTCCGAACAGCCCCGATCCGAGACGCGGCCCAGAAGGCTGGACGCCGGGCCGCGTCTCTATGCGGTGCGGGCTCTCTGCGGAGGCCTCAACCGTGGCGGCGGTTCAGACGTCCATGGTCTCCGAGACGATCCTCAGGATCGCGTGCGCCAGCTCGGTGGCGCTCTCGCGAGAGAGCTCAACGGCGACTCGGGCCGACGGACCGAGTTCCGGGTTTATGAAGTCGATGTTGAGAGTGTGGGCTTCGCGCGCATGTACGGGGTGATCGAAGTAAACGCTCGCCCGGCTCAGGTCGAACCAGCCCTGGGGTCCCTTGCCACTACCGGTGGCCCCGACCGTCTCGGTAACGTAGGTGCACATTTTCCGACCCCTATGCCAGCTTCTCTGAGAAGAATCCGCTTATGAGGCTCCACCCCTGGTTGGCGGCCTCGACCCGATAGCTCGGCCTGTCAACCGCGAAGAACGCGTGGCCAGCGCCCTCGAAGCTGTGAAAGCGATGCGCCTTGCCGTTGTCTTTGAGCACTCTGGACAGCTCTTCGACCTCGGCCGGAGACGGATACTTGTCATCGGCTCCGAACAGTCCGAGAAGCTCACACGAGAGGTTTGGGGCCAGGTCGATGATCGGCTTAACCTGGCTGAGGGGATGATCGGCCGCCGGCGCATTGACTATGAACGCCCCGTAGCAATCGACCGCCGCGTTGAACTCCAGACTGCACGCCGCCAGGAAGGACTGCCTGCCGCCCGAGCAATAGCCGATGACCCCCACCTTCCCGTTCGCGTTGGAAAGGGAGAGCAGGTACTTGCGCGCGCCCGCGACGTCACCTACCAGCCTGCCGTCGGGCACGCCACCGGCGGCCCGCGACGCGGCGGCCGCGTCGTCCGGCTCCGCTCCTGGGGCCTCGCGGTAGTGGAGGTTGGGGACAATCGCGTTGTAGCCCATCTCGGCAAAACGACGCGCGATCTCCTTTGTCGCGCGGTCGTAGCCGGGCATATGGTGGATCACGACAACGCCTCCTCGAGGCGTGTCGGAAAGACACCTAGCCGAGTACGCCTCGATGGCATCGCCCTCGAATCCGGTAATCTGCACCGTCTCTGCCAGCACGATCTCGGAACGCATCTACACCTCTCTCCAGTCAGCCGGAGCACCGATCTTACTTCGAACGCCAGGTTAGACGCCGTCGAGGTGGCGCCTACGGGCCTCCGGCCGCCGCCGATCACACCAGGCGATCGCGCATTGTCTCCAGTTGTGAAGTCACCTCCGCAACCGCGGCTTGGGGATATACGACCCGCATCGAGCCACCCGCGGAGCCGGCAAGCTTGGCGAGCCAGGGGTACGAAACCACCCTCAGGCGATGCAACTCCCAGCCCGGCAGAAGGTCCGCTTGGACACGATCGTGGGGCACGCCGGCAAGCAACCACTCTCTGCCCGCAGCCGTTCCCACAAGCACCTGCTCACCCAAGTGGAGCTCACCCTCATCCAGGGAAAAAGCAGAGTGTAGGAGGTCGCCCGCGTTGGGTTGGTGCCGCACATGATCGTCGGTCACCTGAACATTCTCCATGCGGTCCAGCCGAAAATTGCGAACCCCTCCCGAGCGGTGGCACCAGGCTCGGAGATACCAGAATCCCTGGTCGGAGAAGACTACGAACGGGTCGACAACGCGCGCGGCAAGGGAGGCCTCCCCCGAGGCGAGATAGTCGAAGCGCACCTGACGCTGTCCTTCGATTCCGGCTCTCAGCGCCCCGAGGTATCGCTCGCCCTCGATGTCGACGACGATCGACTCCACCATTTCCTCTGCCGAGCCAGAGCCGAATATCTTCTCCAATGCGCTCTCGAGCTCCGTACGCCCCTCGAACTCCCCCGAAGCCAAGGCGACGCGCGCGGAAAGGGCTATGACAAAGAGATCCGCCTGACTCAATACCAGCCCCCTGGCGAAGTCCTCGGAGATCCGAGCCGATATCTCGTCGCCCTCCACCACTATCTCGATCAACTGGTCCGGGGTGAAAGGAGGAAGGCCGCAGCAGGCAACGCGCTCGAGCAGGTCCCCGACCCGCTCCTCCTCGATGGAGAAGAGCCGGGAGATCTCCTCGGTGGTCGTGACGGGATTCCTGTACAGCCAAGGAAGGATTCCCATGACCTTGCGGAACTGATCGATGGTGGTGAGGTGGCGAGCCTGGCGCGAGGGCGCCTTGGCATCCCCTTCGGAATCCCTTGCCTCTTCGAGTAGCCGCTCCAGGGCGGCGGCCTCGGGCATCTCCGCCCTTTGGGCCGCCACGGCTGCCTCGAGCCACTCGCGCGCGGAACTCTTGAACTCCGGCGGGCCTTCGATGCCCATCGTTTCGGAAAATTCCACTACGACCCGCATGAACCCTCCGATACTGCCCACACGCAGGGTCGAGATCACCCAACCATCGGTGCGAACGGAGGTAATCGGCCCGGGAAGATTGCCTTCCACGACCTCGGCGAGCACCTCCGGGTAGCGTACAACGACATCCTGCGGCTCGCCTTCCGAGATGGCGCTCCTTTTCTCCGGGATGATTTGATTCAGGTCCAGGCCCTCGGGAACCGCGCATTGCCTGGACAACCGTTCCACGGCCCCTTCGACCAGGTCGACTCTGAACGACTTGGGAGTGTTGGACCCCTCTTCCCGTGCCAACAGATACCAGTTCGCCCAGCGGAAGACGATCGCATACGGGCAGGCCACGCGTGGGCGGCCACGGTAGCCAAACGCAACCATCGAGCGCGAAGTGATCGCCTCGAAGAACTCGGAAACGCCGGGCACCACCGGGAAGTTGGCCAGCTCGGCAACCTCGCCGTCGTATAGGCATCCGAGCTTGCCGGCGGAGTCGAGAGCGTCACCGCGTCCAAAACGCACGGATGCCATCGCACCTGCAAGCGCAAGCGCCTCCAGAGGAGTCAGCGACGGCGCCGGCGCATTGGCATCCCGTTCGTCCACCTTGTAGGCATCCACGCCACTGGGACCGGTCAAAGTTCGAATGGGCAACCCGAGGGACCGCAGGTCGCGCTTTGCCCTCTCGAACGCTTGCCGGCGCGCCGCCGCAGAGTCTGGAAAGCCTCCGATCGACGAGACGATCTGCTCGAGGGTCAGCGGTCGCGGCGAATTCGCCAGCAACAGATAAAGATTGACCAATCTGGAGAGGGAGTCCATGGCTGCCATTGGCTAGAGATGTTACAGCTGCCCTTGCCATGGGCAAGGCCGATCTACGGGACAAGGGCCTCTTTGGCCGCTTTCGAAGGTGGGGCCGCCTTGGCCGATTACAAGGCGCTCAGGGCGGTAGGCTTTGTGATGCAGGTCCGAATCAATCAGCAGGCGGCCACGCAAACACATGGCACCCGGCGAAGTTTCACCATTCAGCTTCCACGTTCATCCCGTGGTGACGACTGCGGCGCTGGCAGCGGCCGCCCTCTACCCTTTGTTGCTCGCCGGGGCGTGGGGACACCGGTCCCGTCGGCTCTCCGGCAGCGCCGGACGGCAACATTACCCCGTACGTCAGGCACTTTCGCATCTGCGGCGGAGCCAGGCCGCCCTGTTCTACGTCGGCCTTCTGTCGGCTTATCTGGCTATGGCCTGGCCGTTGGGCGATATCGCCCGACACTATTCCGTGCTCGCCTATCTTGGTTCGAATTCGCTCCTGGTGCTGGGCTCGACACCCCTCATGCTCGCCGGACTTCCCCGGTGGTTCTTCGCCGAGATCACGAGGCGAAGACTCATAGACACCACCCTGAAGGCCCTGACAAGGCCAATAGCCGCGACGTTGGTGTTCAGCGCGGCAGTCGTCACCTCGATGCTCCCTGCCGTGGTCGAGGCTGAATCCAGAAGTGACGCGGCTTGGGCGGCATTCCACCTCGCCCTCGTAGGAGCGGCGGCGGTGATGTGGGTGACCGCGTTAAGCCTGCTTCCCGGACTGCACCGGCTCTCCACCTACGGAAGAGTCGGGTTCCTCTTCGTGCAATCCCTGCTTCCCACGTTTCCGGGCATTGCACTGATCTTTGCCAAGCACTCCTTCTACGCGCCCTATCGCGCGGGCGCCGCCGCCCTCGGCCTCAACCCCCTGACCGACCAACAGCTGGCGGGAGCAGCCATAAAGGGGCTATCCATCCTGGTCTTTTGGACCGTGGCCGCGATCATCCTGGCCAAAGCGAGCAAGGACGAGGAGCAAGGGCGCGATCCCGAGTCACTGACCTGGGACGATGTCGAGCGCGAATTCGAGAGGCATGGCCGGCCGGCGGCAGCCGAACGAGACGGCTGAGCCCGAAGCGGACCCGGCCCCAGGATCGTCCCCTGCCGGCCGGCGACTAGGCTGGACAGCTGGTGTGCTGGCCAATTGCGGTCCTTTGCCCACCTTCCAATTTCCTCGCATACGGAGCCACTTTGCCCACCAGAGACGACCTACGCAACATCGCCATCATCGCCCACGTCGACCACGGCAAGACCACGCTCGTCGACGCGATGCTGCGGCAGTCGGGAGCGTTCAGCGAGCGCGAGGAGCTTACCGACCGCGTAATGGACTCCATGGATCTGGAGCGCGAAAAGGGCATAACCATCCTCGCCAAACAGACGGCGATCACCTATGGCACGACGGTGATAAACATCGTCGACACTCCCGGCCACGCGGACTTCGGTGGCGAGGTGGAGCGTGCCCTGGCCATGGTCGACGGCGCTCTGCTCCTGGTGGACGCAGCGGAGGGCCCCTTGCCTCAAACCCGCTTCGTCCTGCGCAAGGCGTTGGCCCGCCATCTCCCGATGATCGTGGTGCTGAACAAGGTCGACCGACCCGACGCCCGCGTGAAGGAGGTGCTCGACGAGGTCTACGAGCTGTTCATGGATCTTGACGCCACCGAGGAGCAGATCGACTTCCCGATCATCTACGCCAGCGGCAAGCACGGCTGGGCAAGCACGGATATCGAGCCGGGAACCAACCTCGTCCCCCTCTTCGAGGCGATCCTCGCCCGGGTCGCTCCACCCAGCTACGAGTCGGAGACCGACCTCCAGGCATTGGTGACGAACATCGATGCCAGCCCCTACCTCGGACGCCTGGCAATCTGCCGGATCGTCAATGGAACCCTCGCCAAGGGAGCGACGGTGGCCTGGTGCCGCCGTGACGGATCCGTCCAGCGAGCCAAGATTACGGAGATGTTCATCACCGACGCCCTCACCCGGGTACCTGCCGATAAGGCGGGCCCCGGAGAGATCGTGGCGATAGCCGGCATCGCCGACATAACCATCGGGGAAACACTCGCAAATCCGGAGGACCCCAAGCCTCTCCCGCTGCTTACCGTCGACGAGCCGTCCATCTCGATGACCCTGGGAGTCAACACCGCTCCCCTCGCCGGACGCGAGGGCACCAAGGTCACGGCGAGGCTGATCAAGAACCGGCTCGACCAGGAGCTGATTGGAAACGTCTCGCTTCGCGTCCTAACCACCGAGCGGCCCGACACCTGGGAGGTTCAGGGCAGAGGCGAGCTGGCGCTGGCCATCCTCATCGAGCTCATGCGGCGCGAGGGCTTCGAGCTCACCGTCGGCAAGCCGCGGGTCATCACCCGCGAGATCGACGGCAAGACCTGCGAGCCCGTCGAGGTGCTCGAGATCGACTGCCCGGCCGACTATCTGGGGGCTATCACACAGGTATTGGCGACACGCAAGGCAACGCTGGTGGAGATGGTCAATCACGGTACCGGCTGGATTCGAATCGTTTACTCGGTTCCTTCGCGCGGGTTGATCGGCATCCGAACCGAGATCCTCACCCAAACCAAGGGGAGCGCACAGATCCACCATGCGTTCGACCGCTACGAACCCTGGTTCGGAGAGATCCGCAGCCGACAATCCGGCTCAATGGTCGCCGACCGGTCCGGAGTGGGAACTTCCTATGCGCTGCTCAACCTGCAGGAGCGCGGCCGCATGTTCATCGCACCGGGAGACGAGGTCTACGAAGGAATGATCGTGGGTGAGAACTCGCGTTCGGAGGACATGGACGTCAACCCCACCAAGGAGAAGAAGCTGACCAACATGCGCTCGTCCACTGCGGAGGAACTGGTCCGGCTTACGCCGCCCGCGCTGCTCAGCCTCGAAGCGGCACTCGAATTCATCGCCGAGGACGAGTGCATCGAAGTCACCCCGAAGTCGGTCCGCCTCCGCAAGTGGTACCTTCCCGCCTCGGAGCGGGCCCGCCTCAGATCCAACCGCGTGGCGGGCGCCCGCTAGGTCCACCGTTCAGTCCCACGCGGCCTGGCTTGGGGCGCGTGTCGAAAAGGTTCCGGCGTGCTCATCGACGCGGCCGCAGACGGCCACGTTCGCACCGTGGCGCATCTCCCCGGCCGACCTGTCGAGCATCGGGCTCGGCGCGGTATGTGGCAACCGGAACCACATCAACCCCCGGCCACCCGCGCCGTTCTCGCCCTAGACGATCGATATCTCGTGCGCAAAGCGCATCGGAAGCGACCCGCGAGCGCGGACCTTGAGCACTTCCCTGGTCTGCAGCGAGTACGCCACGAGCTTGAAGTTGCCAAATACCTTGTCGTCGCGCCGCGCGACCCGGTATCCTCCCGTCGCGTCGGGTAGCTCGAAAGCCAGCAGGCACAAGGCCTTGTTCGGTGCTTCGGAGAGTCCCGACATGATCTCGCCCACCCTTGTCGCGGGCAACAGACGGACTCCCAGCAGCTTCGCCCTTGGGCCAACGGCCTTGTATGCGGCGGGCAACGCCGTGAAGCAGGACTCCGATGACGTGCCCAGCCCGGCGGAGGCGCCGGCACACGCTGACAGAACTGGAACCAGTAGGAGCACCGACGCCATAGCGCGCGCATGGTGACGAAACTTGGCGGCACCGATTCCCTTCATGAAGATCCGCCTCCCTCCATGGTCTCGGCGCTCGCGATTCGCGCCTGGCCGGCACGCCGGCGAACAACGTTGGTCGTCAGATAAGAGAGCCAGCCGAACGGGATCACAAGCCAGAAGCTGATCAACCTGTACAGCAGGACCGCGGCCACTGCAGGCTCCTGGGCACCTCCGTAGGCCACAAGTGCGATCGACAGGCTGCCTTCGACAACCCCCAATCCGCCCGGCGTCACCGGCAGGTTTGCCGCGAGCTGTCCGGCGCCGTAGGCGAGCAGGATGCCTCCCCAAGGGATCCTGCTGCCGATCGCGACGTAGGCCAGCGCCAGCACCGTCGCGTCCATCACCCAGTTGGCAACCGCCCATCCGATCGCCACGATGACCTGGCTCTTGGTCGTGGTAATCGATCCGATCCTCATTAGCACGTCATCCACCTGCAAAGGCTCGCGCCGGAAACGGTTTGCAAGACGAGCGCTCAGCTCCAACGGTGGCCTCAAGATCCGGGAAAAGAGGCGCGGCGAGGAAAACAGCACCGCCATCCCCATCAGAACGGCCGAAACTATCGGGACGACAATGAGCAGATCCAGCCCCTGGCTGGCACGGAAGGAGACCGCCACCCCCACTAGCGCGAGCATCCCCAGTGCCACGGCGGCAAGCAGGTTGACGGCCAGCACCACCCACGAGGCGAATACGGCATCAGCGCCCATGCCCCTGAACTCGCGGTAGGTGTATACGGACGCAAACGCGGTCCCGCCGGGGACCGTGTTGTTTATGGTGGTGTTGGCGGTGGCGACAGCCACCGTCTTCAACAAAGGCGGCACCTCCAAGCCCACGCCGAGCAGACGCCAGGTGAAGATGCCGAAGGCGGCCACCGAACCCGCCTCCGCAAATACTGCCAGCACGAGTGGCCAGGCCTGGGCGTGCTCGATCAGGGCGATGGAGGCCGAAAGCTCCGCATCGTGACCCCTCAGCGCCCAAATACCCAGCGCCGCCACGCCGAGCACGAGCACCACGCCCGCGCGCCGGCGCAGCGTCAGCCTCCATGGCGATAGATGCCAGGCTCTTTCATTACGCGGCAATCGAGACCCCGGATCCTGAGCGCGGCGGTGAAGGCGGGGACCCCGCGCTCACTCGAGCACTTGAGTGACAATTTAGATTGAACACCGTGAAGAGCAACGGCCAGAACCGAGTCACGGTGGTAGGTGCCGGCCTGGCGGGCCTCGCGGCAGCTGCCTACCTTAAGCGCAACGGATTCCAGGTAACCATAGTCGAGGCCTCGGAGCGCATTGGCGGGCTGGTCACCACCGATCTCGTCGACGGCTTCTATCTCGATCGTGGCTTCCAGGTCGCCCTCAAGGCCTACCCGGAGCTTCGCCGCATGGTGCGGATCGACGCTTTGACACCACGCGCATTTGCCCGGGGATTCGAGGTGATTGCACCCGACATGTCACGCCACCCCGTCGAGATGCCCCGCCGGCCATTCAGCCGTGGGCAGTTCCTCGACCTCTTGGCAAATTTCTCGGTGGCGGATCTCGGGTGCATGGCCAAGGCGGCGCCCCGGCTCCTACGACACGACCCCCAGACGGCCTTCGAGATGCCCAACCAACCAACCGGGGACTACCTGCGAGGCTGTGGGCTCTCGGAGCGTACCTTGGAGGGTGTGGCACGCCCGTTCCTGAAGGGGGTCTTCCTGGACGACCAGCTTCAGACTCCCGCGGCAATGGCCATATTCGTGGCGCACAACTTCTTACGCGGGTCCGCCTTCGTACCCTCCACCGGCATGGCCGAAATTCCCAGCCTCGTCGCCCAGCAGCTTGGGAATTCCAACATCCGTTTGGGCGCCGAGGTGCTCTCGGTCTCCGACGAGTCGGTCGCCCTGGCCGGCGGCGAGGAAATCGGTCATGACTACGCGGTGCTCGCGATCAAACCCGGCCGCCTCGCCACGCTCACCGGGGAAACGGGCATCGACACCAGGTGCAGATCGACTTCGACGCATTACTTCGCGAGCGAGGTCGACTTCGCTGCCGGCAAGACCGTGCTTGTCGCCTCTTCCAACACACCCGTTGCCACGATCGCCGTCATGGACCTGGTGGCGCCGTCATACGCACCCAAAGGCGCTCACCTGGTGTCGGTCTCGTCACTCGGGATGGAAACCTCCGACGAAGACGCCGCCGCCTTCGCCGCAGACGCGCTGCGGACCGAGAAGGCGGAGCTGAGCCACCTGCGAACGTATCGGATCGACGAGGCATTGCCGGTCTCTTTCGGCGAGGGCCGTGCCGGGAGGCCGTATTTCCGAGCCTTCTCCAGGCGCGTTTACTTGGCCGGAGACTTCATGGAGAACCCCTCGATCGACGGAGCGCTCCGTTCCGGGCGTCTGGCCGCCGAAGCGGTGATGAGCGCGCGCTGGAAATCACATCGCGGCGACGCTCCGCCCCGGAACAGCTAAGTCCGTGCGCGCCCCTACATAGACTTGGCTTCGCGCCAGGCGGCGCAATTCAAGGCGGATGGAGGCTCGGTGCTACTGGACCGCAAGGACGGCAAGGGGTCGGCCCCTGACATTGTCCTGGGCGGACGCGTCCCGGGAAGTATCGAAGCGCGGCTCGAGGAGATCGCCGGCAAGCAGGCGATGGTCATCTCATCCACGCCGTCCCCCCATAAGGGCGCCCTGACCGAGCAGGACGGCCACAAGATCGCCGCCGCCGTTCAAAAGGCAGTCCAGCTCGAGCTGCCGATCGTCCTCCTCCTTTCGACCTCCGGGGCTTCCATCCACGACGGTATCGCCTCGTTGCACGGTTGGGGCGCCTCAGCCGCCGCAATCGCCTCCGCCTCCGGCGTCGTGCCCATAATCGCCGGGTTGTATGGTCCCGCAGTCTCGGGGCCGGCGCTCCTGCTTGGCTTGGCCGACATCGTCATCACCACTCCCGATTCCTTCGCATTCGTCTCCGGACCCGACATGGTGCGCAGCTTCACGGGCGTCGATGTGAACGCCACCGACCTGGGAGGCTCATACTCCCTTGCCACCAGGTCGGGGGTCAGCTTCTTGGAGGCGGCCGATCTCGAGGAGATCCTGGAGCAGATCGAAGAGATCCTCGCTTTGCTGCCCCGCTCGACCAACCAGCTGCCTCCCTACGTTCCGACCGACGACCCCATCGCCAGAGCCTGCCCCGCGCTGGAGGAGGTGATTCCCGCCTCCGCGACGGGGTCCTACGACGTCCGCGAGGTCATCAGTGAAATCGCCGACGACGGGTACTTTCTGGAGCTGCGGGCTGGGTGGGCTCCACAGCTGGTCGTGGGCTTGGCACGAATCGGGGGCAACACCGTCGGAATCCTTGCCAACCAGCCCAGAGTGCTCGCGGGCACCCTTGACATAGCCGCGGCGCAGAAGGGTGGGCGCTTCGTCCGCTTCTGCGACGCATTCAACATCCCGCTGATCACCCTGGAGGACACTCCCGGCTTCCTTCCCGGCAAGGACATCGAGTGGCGCGGGATGATCCGCCACGGCGCAGAGATGGCCTTCGCTTACGCCGCCTGCGGGGTGCCCCGCATCTGTTTGATAATGCGCAAGGCCTACGGTGGTGCCTACATCGTCATGGATTCCAAGGGGATGGGCTCCGACGTCGTCTTCGCGTGGCCCAAGGCGGAGATCGCCGTCATGGGCGCTCAAGGTGCAGCTCAGATCCTGATGCGAAGATCGACGCCCGATGAACGCAAGGCCTACGAAGAGGAGTACCAGGAGAGATACCTGACTCCCTATGTCGCAGCGGAGAGAGGCTTCGTGGACGACGTCATAGAGCCCGTCCGCACCCGCGAGGCGGTCGCTCAGGCGCTCGAGATGCTGCTCAGCAAGAAGGAGCGCATCCGCAACGCAAAGCACGCAAACTCGCCCATGTAGCCGGTGCGCCCGGCGTCAGACGCTTCGCCAGACCCGACCCTTCAAGTATGGTGCGAGCTCCTTCGCCAGATGCTCGTTCATAGCCTTGTCCCGGGGTCTCTTCAGCTCGAGCAGGTTCGGCATTGAGGCGAAGGCGAGGACGGCGTCGAAGAGGTCGAGCGCCTGGTTCTTGGTGGGAGCGGGGACGACGACCGGACCGAACACCGGAATCGAGCCGTTGAGCACCAGCGTGGGCACGCCGAATCCTCCGAAGCGATCCACGAGATAAGTGTGGTCCGATCGCACCGCCTCCTCGGCCTCCTTGGAGTGAACGGATTGTTCGACGAGCGACGCGTCTAGGCCGATTGCCTCCACGAATCTGGCGGCGTGGCCGGGCTTGTGAATTTTCTCCCCGTGCAGGTGCAACGCGGAGCCAACCTCCAGGTAGAACCGGTCAGCCAGGGCCGGATCCTGCTGCTTGATCAGCCAGGCCAACTTCATCAGGGAGAAGCCGTAGGACCAGTCACGCTCCCAGGGATGGTGTTTACCCTCCTCGAGGTTCGCCTCCTCGAGCGAAAAGAAGCGAAAATCCAGCCGGAAGCTCGAGGAGCGGGCCACCTCCCGGATCCAAAGCGAGGCGGCGAAAGCGAACGGGCAAAGTGGGTCGTAGAAGAAGTCGACGGAGGTAACGTCTTCGCGCCTAAGCTTCGACTTCTTCGAGTGCTTGCCTTCCTTCACGCCCGCCCCTAGATCACGAATCCCAGGTTTTCGTATACCTGAAGAGCAAGTTGGGTGTCGCCCTCGAACGTCACCGATCCGTCCTCCAGATACCCTGGGGCAACCAAGCGGCCGGCGGCAGCGAAGAGATAGGCCTCGAACGTGCAGCGCAGTACGGCATCGTCGATGGCGTCGGTCTCCTTTACAACGGCGGCGCGCCCATCCTGGACCCGGATCCGCACACTCGCGATGGTGTCGGACCGGGAAATCACGTCCACCCGAACCGTCGTGCCCTCCGGAGGGTTCACCTTCTTGCCCACCACGTATGGAAGGCCGGCGAGCAACTGGTCCAGCGCAATGCGGCCCGAGCGTTCGTGGGCAAGGAAAGAACCGCCTGTGGAAATTCTGATGTCCTGCTCATGCACGAAGCAGTCCATCACTCGAATTGCCATGAAGTCCCTGTAGCTGCCCTTGCCGACCGGCAGCCAGCTGTCAGCGTCGAATTCCTCCTCGCCCATTGCGTCAAGCACGTCGAGGCGGGCGTTTATGGTCGACTCGAAAATAGTGAGCACGTCGGCGCCGTTCTTGGCTCGCATCGAATCCACCCAGGCCTCGTTTGAACGCCCTATCTCGTTCTTCACATGCTCGCCCAGCGATTCCTCGGCGAGCGCGGGCGCCGGCTCGCCCAGAAGCTGCCGCTCGGTGCCGATGATATGGGCGAGCACGTCCTTCACCGACCATCCGGGGCAGTCACTCGCCTGCTCCCACTTCTCGGGAGTCAGCTCGCTGCAGTAGCCGTCCAGGGAATACCAGGTCTCCCGAAGTGCCGACACTATGAACGAAGAGGTGTACTTCACGTTCCCTCCTTAGCTTTCCGGACCCAGCCTACGCCGCACGGCCACGAGACGTCGTCCTCCTCCCCGTCCCCATTTCCGGCTGCCTGAGAAAACGCTGAATTACACGAATGTCAAACCGCCTGAGAGAAATCCATTTGGCCCGCACGAACGCGGGCAAAGATATAGAATCAGCCGAATTCACCTATATTTTCGACTGAATCAGGGGGAGAAGTGACTGCGATCGATGAATCCGATAGTCACGTCGGCCACGAGAGCAGCCTGCGCCATGGGGCGCTGGGGCTCTTCGAATCGGCGGTAATGGGGGTGGCGGGCGTCGCGCCCGCGTACTCCATTGCCGCGTCAACCGCAACACTATTCGGCGCCGTGGCCCTCGGCGGTCCGGCCGCGCTCCTCTATTGCGGCATAGCCATGTTCGGGATAGTGTGGGCCTTCAACCACCTGGGAAGGCTGGAAGCCAACGCAGGCGCCACCTACACCTGGGTAAGGCGAGCCCTGCATCCCGTACTCGGCTATATATCCGGCTGGGCGCTGGTCGTCTCCGCCCTCATCTTCATGGTGGCGGGGTCCTTTCCCGCAGGTTCGGTCACCCTTGGCCTTTTCTCCAACTCCCTTGCCAACAACACCACAGCGGTGACCATCTTTGGAACGGTCTTCTTCCTACTCATGGTCGTAGCCGTGATTGCCGGCGTGACCGTGACGGCGACCGTTCAGGTGATCATGTCTGCGGTAGAGCTGGGGATCCTGGTCTTGTTCGCGATCCTCATGCTGCTTCACGGCCACGACGCGCACACTTTCAGCTGGAGCTGGCTCTCGCCATCGATCTTCCACGGTTCTTCCGGCTTCTTCGCCGGAGCGCTGGTGGCAGCCTTCTACTACTGGGGATGGGACGTTACTGCCAACCTGAACGAGGAGACCAAGGGTTCCAAGGTCACCCCCGGCATCGGTGGCATCATCGGAGTCATCGTGGTATTCGCCCTCTTTGAGGTCTTCACCATCGGTTCAAATCTCGTCCTCACCGCCAAGGACATCACCAACAACGCCGGAGACGTTTTGGGCGTGCTGGGGCAGGTGGTCTGGCCGGGGCTCGGTGGAAAGATCATCGTCGTCGCAGTCATCCTCTCCACCGTTGCCACGCTCGAGACGACCATCATCCAGGTGACTCGCACCCTGTATGCCATGGGGCGGGATGGGACACTTCCACGTGCGCTCGGCCGCACCCACCGGGTTCGACGCACGCCGGTCGTGGCGACCGTCGTTGTAACGGTCATTTCGGTCGGTCTCTTCATCGGCTCCAACTACGTCGGCTCGATCGGGACGATCCTCTCCGACGCCATCAACGCCATCGGACTGCAGATCGCCATCTACTACAGCCTGGCGGGTTTGTCAGTGGTGGTCCTTTATCGCAAGCACATCTGGCGGTCGGTCCCCAACTTCATCTTCATGGGCCTGTGGCCACTGGGCGGAGCGCTGTTCATGATCGCCATGTTCATCAAGTCGATTCCCGGGCTGAACGGCACTACTCTGGCGGTCGGTCTCGGAGCGATGGCGCTGGCCGTCATCCCGATCGCCATCTACTGGTCCAAGGGGCGTGACTACTTCAAGATGGCGTCGCGAGAAGAGCGTATCGCCCTCGATCACGAGATCGCGGTCGACACGGCCGACGTCTGACACCGAGCGACGCCGCCACGGCGCATCGAACCAAGCCGCAATGGCGGGCAAGGCCGGCCGATCGGGCCGGCCTTGCCCTTTAACAAACGAGAAAAGGCGGCGAAACGGCGCGTGGCTACGGTGGATGAAGCCGGCAACGACGAAAGGCATAGCTCTTGCCCCAAAGCACCGCATTGACCCGCATCCTGGTGGCGGGGGCTTCGGGCGTCATCGGCAGACGCCTGCTCCCCGAGCTTCTGGCCAGGGGTTACCAGGTTCTCGGACTTACGCGCTCGCCTGCAAATGCCCGGGCGATCGAGCAGCTCGGCGCCAACGCCCTGGTTTGCGACGTCTACGACGCGCAGGCCCTGGGAGCGGCACTCGATGGCTACGCGCCCGAGATCGTCTTCCACCTCCTTACCGACCTGCCCGACGATCTGGAGCGGATCGGCGACTTCGCTTCGGCGAACAACAGGATGCGAACCGAGGGTACTGACAATCTTCTCGGCGCGTCCGCGCGAGCGGGAGCCAGGCGGATCATCGCCGAAAGCGTCGCCTGGGATCTCGCTGGACCTGGAGCGCGCGCCGTGTCACACGTCGAAGAAGCCGTGCTGGCCATGAACGGCACCGTCCTGCGCTACGGACAGCTGTGGGGTGAGGGCACCTTCCATCGCATACGGCCCAAGTCCGGTCCGACCCTCGAGGTCGAGCTGGCCGGTATGCGAACCGTGGAGCACCTCGATTCTCCCACGGGCATCTACAACCTCGTGGACGGCACCTTCAAGGTTTGAACTCCTCGCCATCGAAGGTATCCACGGTCGTGAACGTCTCCACCGGCTCGCGTCGGAGCCTGCTCGGAATCCGTTTGGGCCAACCGAGGGCGACCAAGGACGCCAGCCCGTAGTCCTCGGGCATTCCCATCAACTTGGCCACTTCCGGCTCCCTTCGGCAGATCGCCGTGGTCATGACCCCGCCAAGGCCCCGGGAGCGCGCCCCCAGCATGATGTTGTGGACAAAGGGGTAAATACTCCCACCCCCTACGATGCTCTGGCGGTCCAGGCCGTTGTCAAGCACGGCAAGCGATCCGAGCCTGACGAAGACCGCCAACATTACCGGCACCTCGTCCAAGTGGTCGCTGAAGTGGTACTCGTAGCGCCTCTTGGCGGCCGCCTCCAGGTCGACCGCAGGCCCGGTCCAACGCCGCCCGTTGAGCGGTGCAAACGGGACGAGACCGGCCTCGACGTGTGCCATGTACTCGGCCCAGGCTTCAACGTAGAGGTCACGCAGCCGCGCCCGAATCGCCTGGTCCTTGACGACGACAACCTTCCAGCCCTGCCGGTTCCCACCGCTCGGGGCGAACCGCGCAAGCCCCAGGATCTCGTAAACGAGAGCGTCCGGAACAGGCCGATCCTCGAAATCACGTATTGCCCCGGTGGTGGTGACTACTTCGTCGAACTCCATGGGCCGATACTACCGCCGCCCCCCGCCACGGAACGGGTGCCGGTTTGCGGCATCTCCACGGGGGGAATATTCTGGAGCAGAATTACTTTACTTATTTAAAGTTTTTGTGATCCAAGCCAACTGGCGTCCGAGGAGCGAGCTTGACGGGAGACGATCTGCCCATGGAAAGTACCGGCGGTGACCGCATGCCAACGGAGAGGCCGTTCGCGTTGCTCGCCCGCTTTTCATCAGTAATCCGGCACCTGCGCCGGCAGGCGGATTCAAAAGGGATTCGCGCCGACCACGAACTTTCACCCCGACAGCTCATGATGCTTTCCCACGTCGTGATGCTCTCGCCGGTCTCGGTATCCGACCTGGCCCAGCAGATGCAGATCTCTTTGGCAACCGCATCCCAGATGCTGACCGCCTTGGCCCAGCTCGGCTTCGTCGAGCGCCACGAAGACCCAACGGATCACAGGCGGACCCTGATAACCCTTTCCCCCACGCAAGGGAGCGCCGCGGCCGAGAAGCTGCGAGAGGCGACACGGCCACTTGATGATGCGATTGCCGCCATCGGGGAAGAAGCCTTTGCCGCTTTGCTCGTCACGCTCGATGCGATAATCGCCCGGCTCTCGGATCACGAAGACCAAGACCTGATCGACAAGGACTGTTAGGAGCTCGAAGGAGCCCAAGGAAGGTAGCCCCCGGTGTCAAATTTCTTCCATCACCTCGGCAGAATCGTGGTCAAATTCCGGTGGCCGATCGTCGCCGCCTGGATCGTCCTGACCATTGCCTCGGTCGCATACCTGCCGTCGTTGTCAAGCGTGGTCAAGAACGACAACCGCGCCTTCCTTCCCGCCAACGCACCCTCGATCAAGGCTGCAGATCTGGCCTCTCCTTTCCAGAACGTGAACAATACCCAGGTCGTTCTCGTAGCCCAGACGAGCGCGTCGGCACTGACCCCGGCGGACAAGCAAGCCTACGCCCAGATCGAAGAAGCCATCGCCAAGGTCCCGTCCGTCATCTCGGTCAAGGTAGCTGGCCTTTCCCCCGACCAGCGTGCGATCCAGAGTGCCGTCGTCTCGACAGCCAATCCCTTCGCCGACACCGGCGTCACAACCCTGGTCTCCAACCTCCGTTCGGCAATAGCCTCCACCCCCAAGCCGGCCGACCTCTCAGTCCATCTGGCCGGGCAGATCGCCACCTCGGTTGACTCGAACAAGGGCAACTCGACCGGCCCGGGCAAGGCGCAGAATTACTCGATCCTGTTGGTGATTGTCGTTCTGTTGCTGGTCTTCAGGGCCTTGCTCGCGCCGCTCGTCACCCTCTTGCCCGCAGTCTTTGTCGTGATCGCCGGAGGCCCCGTGGTGGCAGAGGCCTCCAAGGCCGGGTTCACCGTCTCCTTCGTCACGGAGCTGCTGTTCATCATCCTCATCATCGGCGCAGGGACGGACTACGGTCTCTTCCTGGTCTTCCGCGTGCGCGAGGAGCTGCGCCGAGGAAGAGGGCCCAAGGAGTCGGTCGCCTTCGCTCTCGCCAAAGTGGGCGAATCGATCACCTTCTCGGCCGCTACCGTCATCGCAGCGTTGCTCTCGCTGACCACCGCGTCGTTCGGCTTCTACAAGGGCCTGGGCTGGCCCCTGGCCATAGGCATCGCACTCATGCTGCTCTCGGGCCTGACGCTGCTTCCCGCCCTGCTCGCCATTCTGGGCCGGGCCGTTTTCTGGCCGACCAAGACGCATCCCGGCGACGCCAAGCACGGCCTATGGGGCCAGATCGCCGCGCGCGTTGTCAGCAAGCCGCGAGCCACGCTTGGCTTCGGGATCATCCTCTTCGGCGCACTTTCATTGGCTTCCCTGGGTAACTCTCCCGCGGGCTTCGTCGGGACCACCAGCTCCCCCAAGGGCACAGACTCCTACTACGGCAATCAAATACTTGACAAGCAGTTCCCCTCTTCAAGCTTCAACCCGACCGAAGTGGTGTTCAAGTTCAACACCTCGGTCTGGAACAACCTCCCCGGCCTCGCCTCCCTGCAGAGCGACCTGGCCAAGCAATCATCGTTCAAGGCCGTCTTCGGGCCGCTGAATCCCCTGACGACCCCCCTCACACCGACGCAACTCTCCCAGCTGCACTCGCTCCTCGGTGCGCCCAACGACCTTCCTGCGGTCGAGCCGGCGAATCTGAACCTCCCACCCCGGATCTACGAGGCCTACCGATCGGAGTTCCAGTTCATCTCCAAAGACGGGAGGACCGTGCTGTTCGCCACCGCTCTTTCGGCCGGTGACGCGGCCTCCACTGCGGCGTTGAACGCCACTCCGACGGTAC
>JAJZNF010000197.1 GCA_021847985.1 Actinomycetes bacterium
CGTGACGGCTCGGGCCCGGGATCCTGAAGTGCCAGCCGGTGAGCGCCCCGGCGAAAACGCTTCCCCAAATGCACATACCTTCCAGTTCCATTAGGATCCCATAGGCGCAGCCGAGGAGCAGAGAGTGGCGAACATGAAAGAGACACTGGTGGTCACCGGAGCCAGCGGTTTCATCGGGTCCAAGATCGCGGCCCGGGCGGTGAACGCCGGTCGCCGGGTGGTGAATCTCGACAAGCGCCCCTCCGCCAACCCGGACCTCGACACCCGCATCTGTGACATCTCCGATGCCGCCGCCCTTGCCGAGGCTTTCCCCCCGGAGGCCGCCGCCGTAGTACACATGGCGGCCCGCACGTCAGTGCTCGAGTCGAAGTCCGACCCTCAAGGAGTTTTCGAAACCAACCTGGTCGGCACGCAGAATCTTCTTGAGCTATCGCGCCGGCGCGGGGTGATGTCCTTCGTTCTGGCCTCCACCAACGCGGTGGTAGGGGAAACCCAGGACCCCTACATAACCGAGGCCAGCACACTCGCTCCGCTCACCCCCTACGGGGCGACCAAGGCCGCGGGCGAGATGCTGCTCAGCGCCTACGGGGGGAGCTACGGCATCGCCTGTGCCTCCATCAGGCTCACCAACGTCTATGGCACCGGCATGCAGCAGAAGGACTCGATCGTCCCGAGGATCATGCGCGCACTCCTGGGTGGCAAGCCTCTCGAGATATATGGAGACGGCCTGCAATGGAGGGACTTCGTCTACCTCACCGACGTGGTGGACGCCTTCTTCATGGCCCTCGACCAGGGATTGATCGGTCCGCTCGTGGTCGGCGCCGGGCAGAGCTTCTCGGTGCGCGACGTCATATCCGCCGCCGAGCAGGCAGTCGGGCGCGAGATTCCCGTCGTCTGGGGCCCGGCGCGGAGCGGCGAGATGCGCGGCGTCAGGGTCGACATCACCAGGGCCCGCTCGCTGGGCTTCGAGCCGCGGGTTGGACTTGTAGAGGGTTTGGGCCTGGTCTGGGAGGACTTCAGGCACGCGCAATAAGGCGGGACTGGGCAGGCGGCTCGCCCATCGGTGCGTTAGTTTCATCTCATGAAGCTTCTCGTTGCACTGGACGCCGGCACCTCTTCCGTTCGCGCGATCGCCTTCGATGCCCGCGGAGAGGTGGTTGACGCCGTGGCTCGGGAGGTCCCGGTCAACGCCACGGCGGCCGGCTGGGTGGAGCAGGACGCCGAGCTTCTCGGTGGCGGATCGATCCAGGTCCTGACGGAACTGGCCGAGCGCCTTGGCGACAGGCGCGGCGACGTGGTGGCGATCGGGATCACCAACCAGCGTGAAACCGTGGTCTCCTGGGACCGCCGCGATGGCAGACTGCTGTACCCCGCCATCTCCTGGCAGGACACACGAGGGGCCGCCCTTTGCGCCGACCTTGCCGAAGCCGGCCATGGCGAGGAGATCCGCTCGCGGACCGGGCTGGTGCTGAACCCCTACTTCTCGGCCACCAAGATGGCCTGGCTCGCGGCCCAGGGCATCATCACCTCTCCGGGGCACCACGTTCATGCGACCTTGGACTCCTACCTGATCTGGAGGTTCTCCGGAGGCCGTCCCGAGTCGCTCTTCGTGAGCGACCTTTCCAACGCCAGCCGGACCATGCTGGCTGACATATCGACGCTCGCATTCGATCCCGAGCTTGCCGAGTTGATGGGCGTGGACCTGCGCGCACTCCCCGGTCTGGTATCCACCGCCGGCATTTCCTACCCGGTGGCGCAGGGCCTTCCCTTCGCCGGGGTGCCTATCGCCGCCGTGATCGGCGACCAGCAGGGCTCGCTCTTCGGCCAGGGCTGCATCCACCCGGCCTCGGCCAAGAACACCTATGGGACCGGCAATTTCCTCCTCGCCAACTCGGGCACCGAGCGCTCCCGCCCGGAAGCCGGCGTGCTGGAATCGATTGCCTGGCGCATCCGCGACGAAGATCCCACGTACTGTCTCGAAGGCTCCGTATTCACCACCGGCGCGGTGATGCGCTGGATGCGGGACGGGCTTGGAATACTCCCGGACTACGAGCAGATCGAAGCAATCCTGCAACGCACTCGCACCAGCGACGGCGTGGTCTTCATACCCTCCTTCCAAGGGCTGGGCGCGCCGCACTGGATCACGGGCGTCAAAGGGGGCGTCTTTGGAATCTCGCAGTCGACCACCGCGGACCAGCTGATTCGCGCCGCCGCCGAAGGCATAACCATGCGGGTCGAAGAGGTCGCGGAGGCGATTGAGGGCGCGATGGGCGCGAAGCTGGACTCATTGCTGGTGGATGGCGGCATGACGCGATCGGATGCGCTTTGCCAGCTACAGGCGGATCAGCTACAGCGGCCTGTGCGGCGCTCCGGCACGCTGGAGGGCACCGCCCTGGGTGCCGCCCTCATGGCCGGGCTTTCCGTCGGTCTCTACTCGGCCCTGGAGGAGGTCCCCTTCCCCACTCATGTAGGAGAGTTCACCCCCAAAGGGTCGGCGTCCGCGGCGCGCTCGAGGCGCGAACTCTATCGCCGTTACCTGGGCCGGCTGGCCCCCGGGACGCTCGCACACGAGCCCCACTGAACCCCTGGGGGCACTTCCTCGCCAACATTTCCCAGCGTGAGGCAAAATCCGATGAACAAAGTCGGAATTCACATATAGGTTGGAGTGTTGAATCGCCTGAGGGAGGAAACATGAAGATTGCAGATGATGTAACGCAGCTGATCGGCGGCACCCCTTTGGTGAAGCTGAACAAGGTGACCGAGGGCG
Source organism: Actinomycetes bacterium (assembly GCA_021847985.1). Lineage (GTDB taxonomy): Bacteria > Actinomycetota > Acidimicrobiia > Acidimicrobiales > Acidimicrobiaceae > Acidithrix. The sequence continues at coordinate 2,768 of JAJZNF010000197.1, forward strand.
CCGGTGCCACTGTGGCCGCAAAGCTCGAGTTCTTCAATCCTGCTCACAGCGTCAAGGACCGCATCGGTCTGGCCATGATCGAGGCCGCCGAGAAGGCGGGCCTGATCGGGCCGGAGACGATAATCGTTGAGCCGACCAGCGGCAACACCGGGATCGCCCTGGCAATGGTTTGTGCCGCGCGGGGATACCGTTGCATGCTCACCATGCCTGAGACGATGAGCAACGAGCGGCGCATGCTGCTGCGTGCCTATGGAGCCGAGCTCATCCTCACCCCGGGGGCCCAGGGAATGGCCGGCGCCATCGCCAAGGCCGAGGAGCTGGTGGCTTCGGACAAGCGCTACTTCATGCCCCAGCAGTTCGAGAACCCGGCCAACCCGGAAGTGCACCGCCGCACCACCGCCGAGGAGATCTGGACCGATACCGACGGGCAGGTTGACATAGTGGTGGCGGGGGTAGGCACCGGCGGTACGGTCTCCGGCGTAGGGGCGGTCCTGAAGGAACGCAAGCCCTCTGTGCAGATCATCGCGGTGGAGCCCGCCGGTTCGCCCGTCCTCTCCGGCGGGGAGAAGGGCCCTCATCCCATCCAGGGCCTGGGAGCCGGATTCATCCCCAAGAACTACTCCCCCGAGGTTGTCGACGAGGTGATCACCGTCGAGAACGAGGACGCGTTCGCGACCGCGCGCCGAGCTGCGCGGGAAGAGGGACTCCTGGTGGGCATCTCCTCGGGCGCGGCCATCAGCGCGGCGGTCCGCGTGGCTAAGCGGCCGGAAAACAAGGGCAAACTCATCGTCGTCATCATCCCATCCTTTGGAGAGCGCTATCTCAGCACCGCTCTCTACGCCGACCTGGGGGAATAGCATGCTGGAAGTCTTGCGCCGGGACATCCGGGCCGCGATGGCCCGGGATCCGGCGGCACGGAACCCGCTGGAGATACTGCTCTTCTATCCCGGAATGCACGCCATCTGGGGCTACCGGGTGGCCCATTGGCTCTGGGTGCGTGACCAGAAGTTCGCCGCGCGTGCCCTCAGCTTCGCCATGCGATGGTTCACCGGCGTGGAGATTCACCCGGGAGCAACGATTGGGGCGGGCCTTTTCATCGACCACGCCATGGGCGTGGTGGTGGGAGAGACCGCGACCATCGGCGACGACGTCACCATCTACCACGGCGTGACCTTGGGTGGCCGTGGCATCGATCCCGGCAAGCGCCACCCTGACATCGGCGACCGTGTGATCATCGGCGCCGGAGCCAAGATCCTCGGACCGATCATGGTAGGCAATGATTCGCGCGTGGGCGCCAATGCCGTTGTCGTCAAAGACGTGCCGCCCAATTCGGTTGTGGTGGGCATTCCCGGCCAGGTGGTAACCCGCTCTCAGACTCCCACTCGGAGAAACGGCAAACGCGCCGACGACGCCACCGACCCAATTCTCCCCGACCTGCTTGGGCGCAGCCTCGCAACGCTGGTCAACCGGGTGGACGACCTCGAGGCCACTCTGGTCGGACACACCTCGGCCGCACAGATCCGGCCCGACCGAAACGGGGTCTGGTCCGGAGAGGACTTCGCGATCTAGCCTTGCGCCGGGCTCGGGCTGAGGGCGGCCAGAACGCGGCAATACCTTCCGGCGATCGAGCAGAGCATGAAGGCCTGGGAGCGCTCGAGCGCTCTGTAGGACAATTCGTGGCGTGAGGCCACGAAACTCCAGCCCTGGAAGTCGAGGCCGAAGACGACCATCTCCTCGTCGTGGCCGGGCACGGCCGAGTTCCCGTTACGCAGCGCTCCTCCGCGGGCAAAGGCGGCCAGCCACGCGGATTCCGGGGCCTGCCCGGCGGCGGCGACGGTGGCGGCCGCCGCGGTGTCGACCACCACCGCGAAATTGAGTTCGAACATCTCGCGCATGTGCTCCGCGAGCACTGCGGCCACCGCCTGCGGGGTCTCGCAGGCCAGCAGCCTAAGGGTGATTTCCAGCGGGTCCAGGCGCACGTCGTGGGGGGTCTCGAGCTCACGCACGCTTTCCACCTCCACCCCGTCCACCTCGTGCACCTCGCGCACCAGCAGATGCAGAAGCTCGGGATCGGGAATCTCCACCACGATCTCGTCAACGGCCCGCCCGCCGCCTCGCTCCAGTATCTCGATGCCGACGAGATCGCCTCTTACCGAGCCGATCCTGGAAGCCACGGCCCCCAGGGCGCCCGGGCGATCCTCCAACCAGATCCTCATGAGATAACGAGCCACGGCTCCAGGCTATCCGGCCAAGATTACGGCTGTATGTCTCATCGATTGCGGCCCGGAGCCAGGACCGTGGCGTGCCGGTCCGGCGCAGAGCGATTGCCACGCCATCGGGGCCGATCGCCCGTGATCAGGCAGCCGGCCATTTGGACTCAGAGGCCCATCAGGGTGATCGGTAGGCCGGCCATGGGCTGACCGTTTCGCATCCGAACTCCTCGGGCGCCACGTCCGCCAAGGTTTCGGCAAGCTGCCACCGGTGGCCCGCCAGGTCCTCCAACGTGCAGTCGCGTTCGCCGTACTCACGGTCAACGGGTGCCTCGACAACCTTGGCACCATGGTCGCGAGCACGCGCGAACGCCGCCTCGACATCGTTCACCCGCACCCGGACCAAGTGAGTGAGGCCGCCCGGTTGGGGCGGAACGCGGCCGGCCCCTTTGTCGGCGACGATGATCGCGCCCTCCTCGCCTATCGCCAGCTGGGCGCGATGGCCCTCTCCGATCCGCGTCCTCTCCACGAAGCCGAACGCGGCGCTCAAGAAGGCCACCGCGGCCACCACGTCGGGGTAAACGAGGACCGGAACCACCGTGGGCGGCGGTACCGAACGATTCCGCATCATGGGCTCCCTCCCCTGCCTGCGACCGGCCCGTGGATGTGCCGGCTTTTCGGCCGCGGTGCGACGCTGACGCCGGACCCAGTCTCTCATCCTCAAAGCTCACGCCCGCCATGGGACGGCCCCTGGTTGGTGATTCCTCGGACCGGAGTCGCCGAGATGCAGATGGAGCGGTATCTGGACGGCGGACCTTCTCAGCCTTGGCCGCCGTCGCCGGCGGTCAGAGCTTGGTCAACGCCCGGCGCAGGTTGCGAACACCTTGGGCGATTCGCTGCTCGTTCTCGATGAGCGCGAAGCGGACATACCCCTCGCCGCCGGGGCCGAAGCCCACTCCCGGGCTGGTGGCGACATAGCCCTCCGTCGCCAGCATCTTGGAGAACTCCAGCGAACCCATCTCTCGATAGGGTTCCGGGATCGGCGCCCAGACGAACATGGTCCCCCTGGGTCGTTCGATCTCCCAGCCGATGCGGGCCAGGCCGTCGCAGAGCGCGTCCCGCCTACGCATGTACTGGTCGTTTACGAAATGCGGATACTCCTCGGCCTCATTCAGGGTGACGGTGGCCGCGATCTGGATCGGCTGGAATGTCCCGTAATCCAGGTAGCTCTTCAGCTTGGTCAAAGCGGCGACCACCTCGGCATTGCCCACCATGAAGGCCACCCGCCATCCGGCCATGGAGTACGACTTGGTCATGGTGTAGAACTCCACCGCCACCTCCTTGGCCCCGGGAACCTGGAGGATGCTGGGAGGCCGGTAGCCGTCAAAGGCCGTGTCCGAGTAGGCGAAGTCGTGCACCAGCACCACTCCGTGTTCACGGGCGAAGCGGACCAGCCGCTCCATCCAAGGAAGGTCCACGCACATGGTGGTGGGATTGTGCGGGAAGGAGAGGACGATGACGCGCGGCTTGGGCCAGGTCGACTCGTAGGCCTCCGTCAGGTTGGCGAAGAAGGTCTCCGGCGAGGAGCCGGGGCCACCCAGGCCGACCTGGCGTACGTCTGCGCCCGCGAACAGGGGCGCCCATATGTGAATGGGATAGGAGGGTGACGGCACCAGTGCCGTGTCGCCCGGGCCCAGCAGCACCCACATGAGGTGGCTCAGGCCTTCTTTCGCGCCGATGGTGGTGACCACCTCGGTGTCGGGATCCAGCTCCACCCCGTAGCGGCGCATGTACAGCCCCGCCACCGCCTTGCGCAGGTTGGGGATGCCCTTGGAGGAGGAGTAGCGATGGTTGCGGCCGTTGTGCACCGCTTCGGAAAGCTTCTCCACCGCCAGCTGCGGCGATGGGATGTCGGGGTTGCCGAACCCCAGGTCGATCACGTCGGCACCCTGTCTACGAAGGTCCAGCTTGATCGAGTCGATGATGCCGAAGACGTAAGGCGGCAGCCCGGTGATGCGTCGAAACTCCATCGCCCCAGTCTAAAGACGGGCCCGGGCTCAACCCTTACGATGCGAATCAAGAAAGGCCGCCCCGATTGCCCCCGCCAGAGGTCCGTAGGGGACCAGCTCGATGGGAATATCGTGGCGAAGGCGCGCGGGCGTCATGACTTGCTGGTACTGCTCCAGCAGTAGCTCCGTAAAGTGATCGAAGGAGGCCGAGACGCCTCCTCCGATC
>JAJZNF010000114.1 GCA_021847985.1 Actinomycetes bacterium
AGATGGACCGCCCTGTGCCACAGCCGCCGGCGGGCCCTGCGGTGGGGGTGGATGTGGGCGTGAAGTCCCTGGCGGTGCTCTCCACCGGCGAGGTGATCGAGAACCCCAAGCACCTCTCCAAGTACCAGCGACCCATGGCCAGGCTCCAGCGGCAGGGCTCTCGACGGTGCGGTCCGGCCAAGGGTCGGGCGCCATCCAAGCGCTGGGTTCGCTCGGCGGCGCGCCTCGGTCGTGCCCATGCCAGGGTGGCCGCGGCCCGCTCCGGGGGGTTGCACAAGCTCACCACCCGCCTGGCCAAGGGCCACGAGACCGTGGTAGTCGAGGACCTTGGCGTCGCCGCCATGACCGCCTCGGCCAAAGGCTCGGGCCTGTGGCGGGGCAAGGCCGGGCTCAACCGGGCTGCCTTGGACGCCTCCCCCGGCGAGCTGCGCCGCCAGCTCACCTACAAGACCGCCTGGTACGGCTCCCGTCTCGTCGTGGCCGACCGGTGGTATCGGTCCTCCAAGACCTGCTCTCGGTGCAAGACAGTGAAAGCCAAGCTGTCGTTGTCGAAGCGCACCTACCGCTGCGAGCACTGTGGTCTGGTCATCGACCGGGACCTCAACGCCGCGGTGAACCTGGCCTCCCTTGTGGAGTCCGCAACAAGCATCCGTACCGCCAGTGGGGCGGGAGCCGGCCGGGGCAAGCTCCCGGTGAACGCGCAGGGAGAGGAGAGGTTCATGGGCTCGCCCAGGTGCTCCTCGACGAACTGTGAAGACGGCACCAGCCCCGAGCTGGACAAGACCGTCACCGCCACCCGGCAACAGGTGGCTCCGAAACCCGTCCTCGTCGGAAGTGACAGATGAGACAGATTTCGGAACGGTCGGCATGAAGAAGACCGAAGAGATGCCAGACTCACTTGGGCTGATGCGGGTTTGGTGCATTCGGATCGAGTCGGTAGTATCCCAGATCTATGGATGACCCACCGGGATTGCCGACTTGGCGAATCGCTTCTTCCGGGATCGGTTGTGACTTAGTGTGGCTCGGGAAAGGGGCGTGGGGCATTGGCGCCTAAGGCGACGATGGATTCAGCCATGGCGAGGAACAGGCCGTGGAGCATAGAGTCCCATGGTATCGATGCGATCCGTGGCGAGGAGCGACGGGGAAAGCCATCCGATACCTTCTGGGTGTGGTTTGCGGCCAACATAAGTATCCTGGGCGTCACCTACGGCGGTTATCTGGTCATCTTCTATGGCCTGGATATTTGGCAGACGGTCCTGGCCGCTGTGGTCGGCGTGGTGGCCTCGTTCCTGCTTGTCGGCCTGATCAGTTTGGCGGGGAAGCGGGCAGGGGCGCCGACCATGGTCCTTTCCCGGGCGCCTTTCGGCGTAATAGGTAATGCGCTTCCGGCCTTGGTCAGCTATATCACGCTGGTGGGCTTCGAAATCGTGCTGGCTTCACTTGCCGCACTGGCGATCCGAACCGTGCTTACCAGGATTGGGGCGGGTTCAAGCGCTGGAGAACTAGCGGTTGGCTTCATCGTCGTCGTGGTGCTCGCGGTCGTGGTCAGCCTGTTCGGGCAGGCCACGATACAGCGAGTGTTAACTTGGTTCACGGCCGCCTTTGGCGCGTTGACCCTGGTGTTCATGGTACTCGAGGCGCGGCAGGTCCACTGGGGGAAGGTGGCTGCCCTGCCTCACGGCAATCTTCTGGCGGGCCTGCTCGGCGGGCTGTCAATCATTTTCGCGGGTACGGGCCTCACCTGGACCAACACGGCCGCCGACTACAGCCGGTATTTGCCGAGATCGGTCTCGTCGCGCAGCGTAGTTGGGTGGACCACCTTCGGCGCTTCACTCCCGCTGGTGGCCCTGATCGTGTTCGGTGGGCTCCTAGCCGCCAGCGATGCCTCCTTGGCGACGTCGCCCGATCCGATCGGGGTGTTGGCGATACCGCTTCCAACCTGGTTCCTCATTCCCTACATGATTACGGCGGTGGGTGGCCTAATAGCGGAGGTGGTGATGAGCAGCTACTCCGGTGGTCTCAACTTGCTCACGCTTGGCTTGCGCACCGCCCGGCACAAATCCATCCTCGTGGATTCAGTGCTGGTGGTGGCCGGAAGCGTTTATCTCCTCTTCTTCTCGCCGTCCTTTTTCGCCCCCTTCGAGGGGTTCCTCGTGACCATGGGCTCCGCGCTTGCTTCTTGGGCTGCGATCTTTCTCGTTGACCTGTGGTTGTTCCGGAGGGACGGATACGTTGATGCCGACTTGTACGACTCTCGCGGGTCCTATGGCTCGGTGAATCTTCCAGGCGTCTTCTCTTTGGTGCTGGGAACAGGACTTGGGTGGGGACTGGTCACTTCTACCAGCCCCGCCTTCGCGTGGACCGGGTATCTTCTCGGCTTGGCCGGCGGCCCGAAGGGTGCGGTCGGCGCCAGCAGTATCGGCCTGCTTTGCGCATTCGTTGTGGCGGGACTGCTATACGGGATCCTTAGGAGGCCGCGCGTCTCGGTTTCGCGATCGCCGGAGAGCGCCGTGTGAATGCCGCTGGTTTTGACGCCGGGCTCGGCGGGGTGATGCGCGCGGACACCGAGCACGTGGTGGGGATGGACGCTGGGGCGCTCGTGCTCGCCGACTACGAGTTATCCGCGCGCCATGGATGGGCCGGAGCCAAGAAACCTGCGCGGTTAAGGCCCATCGGCAAGTGTTCTTGCGAGGGCTGGGCAGCAGCGATTGCCGGGGAATGGAGCGATCCCAAAGCTCCGGCAATCCTCTCTCGGCAACCCGAGGACATGCGTTTCCGTTGCGTGCCCGCTGGCCCAACTCGCCGGCGGCAAGCACGATTGGAGGGCGCGCCCAGGTGAACAGACGCCCGAATCGCCTCGTGGTTGCCGGTTCCGTGCTGGTCGACATTTTGCTCTACCTCGATAGCCATCCACCGCCCGGCGAGGTGAGAATTGCCAGGAGCTCCGTGGTGTCGCCGGGAGCCGGCTATAACTTGCTCCGCGGGGCGGCGTCCCTTGGCCTCCCCGCAGCTCTGTTGGGCTTGGTCGGAGATGGGCCATTCGGCAGGATGGTGCGCGATTCGCTCGTCGCGCTGGGTGTTCCGGTTCTGCTGCCGGTGCGCGAACGGGTTGACACCGGCTTCGATGTGGGGCTCGTCCAGCTGGGCGTGGACAGCCAGCCAAGCTTCGTAGGCTCGCCAGGCGTGGAGGCGCAGCTGGCCTTGGAGGATCTACGGGGGGTGCAACTCGAACCTGGGGACGCGGTCTACGTTTCCGGGTACGACCTATGGCACGAAGAGGTGGGCCGGGCTCTGGCGGAGTGGCTGAATGACTTGGGAGATCAGCAGCTTCTGGTCATGGATCCGGGACCGCTCGTGGCACAGATCCCCGCACGACGGCTGGAGGTTGCGCTGAGCCGTGCCGATATCTTTAGCTCGAACCTGGTCGAGGCGCAGGCATTGGCCGGGCCCATGGATGGGCCAGCTCTTTGCGAGGCCATAGGTGGAATGCTCCGCCCTGGCGCCGTGGCGGTTGTACGAGCTGGGGCCGAAGGGTGTTGGGTCGCGGCCCCCAGCCGGGGTGTCTCGCACATCCCGCCCCGCCCAGCGTCGCCGCTTGACACCTCGGGGGCGGGAGACGTGCACGTGGCCACCTTTCTCGCCAGGCTCTTTTGGGGGGACGATCCATTCGAGGCCGCCCGATGGGCGAACGTCGCGTCGTCGATGGCGGTCGAACGCCTTGGTGCCTCCGAGGCACCTTCGGAGGAGGAGCTTCGGCATGAGCTTGCCAAGCTCAGCGGTGGAGGCTAGCAACTCCCACTGGTGGGCGCTTCCCCGCGAAGGACGTGGGCGTGCCCGTGCACAGGATCATGAGCGGCCGTTCTCGCAAGGCTGGGGAACGAAGCCGGCTTTTTTCGCACTGCTGCCTATACGCTGTTCGTCCGAGTGGCGCCCTAAAGGCTTTACCGGGCTATCTGGGCGCGGACCGGGGTTTAGCGTTGAAACACCAAGAAGCAACGGACCCGAGCCGTATCTGACCCGGGTCTTTGGGACTCGGTTTGAATGAGTCCTTGTCAAGTGGAGGTGAGCGGACTCGAACCGCCGACTTCTACGATGCGAACGTAGCGCTCTTCCAGCTGAGCTACACCCCCGAAGCCATCAATCCCACTTTAGCGGGAGCGGGCCGCCTCGAAGGTAGGTGCGATGCGGATGGGTGCGGATTTGGCGACGCCGAGCGCATATTCTGGCTCGACTCTTGAGGATACGGCGTCGACAATCCCGGTACCGCGGTAGTGGGATTGCATGGCGCGGATGCTACGCATGTTTCGGATGCGGATGAGCATTGAGATGTAAAGGGCCAGGGCACCGAGGGAAACGGCCAGCATGCCGAGCGTGAAGAGCGATACCGCGAGGACTGTCACAAGTGCCGACATGAGAACCAGCACGAAGAGGGAGAAGAGGACCATGGTGCGACGTTGGCGAATCTCCACCGCGCGAAGTCGGCGCATTTCACTTGCCGAGACCACCGGTGCCGTGGGTGCGTAGTGGGTGTGGGCTGTGGAGGAGCGGGCCCAGACGTAGGTTTCGGTAGTGTTGATGTGCCCGCTTCCATGGTGGGTGGTGGACGTTCGACCAAGCACGATTAGGGAGTCATGGAACCTGGAGACAGAGGTGACGATTCCCCGGTTTCGCATTCGCATCACCGCGGGAATAAGTAGTACCAGCGCCCACGCCGCCAGTACCAGCGTCAAAGACATGTACCACCTCAAGGTAGACCTCTTGTCTCTACGAATTACATTACTGTAATTAGGCCGGATTCGTACACAGATATCTAGGAAATGCTTGCTCTTGCCACGCCTTGGTGGGCGACGTCAGAAGAGCGGCTCTTCGAGCTCGTCCCTTCCGGGGCGCTTCCAAATGCCGGATTTTCCTCCGACCTTTTCCCAAAGCGCCAGATCGCCGATGGTCATGGACCTGTCGATCGACTTGCACATGTCGTAGATGGTTAGTGCCGCAACCGCACAGGCGGTCATGGCCTCCATCTCGACACCCGTGCGGTCCACTGTTTCGACCTGGGCCTCGACTTCAACGTTGTCGTCGCCGATCAGGAAGTTCACGTAGACCGAGCCAACCAGCAGGGGATGACACAGCGGGATCAGTTCGGCGGTGCGCTTTGCCGCCTGAATGCCAGCGATGCGCGCAGCGCCCAGGACGTCGCCTTTGGTAATTGCGTTTGAAGCAACCTTGGCGGTCGTCTCAGGAAGCATCTGCACCTTGCAGCGCGCGACAGCGCGACGGTGCGTGGGCTCCTTGGGCGTTACGTCGACCATTCGCGCCCGACCTAGCGGGTCGAGGTGGGTGAGGCCGGAGTCTGTCATGGCCGTACAGCCTAGATCGAATTACAAGGCGCGTGCTATATAAGCGCGCCAAAGGGGCGGCTGTCTCAGCCGCCGATCTGACTCATCGATCGCTCGGGGCGATGGAAGTTCACGTTGCCAATGGAGTGGCCTGCCCACTTCAGGCCGACGGCTCGCTCGATCGCGCCGCGCAACACGTCGTCCGAACCCCCGTTGCGCAATATCTCGCGCAGATCGTATTCCTCGACGGCGAAAAGGCAGGTGCGGAATTGGCCTTCGGCGGTGATGCGCACCCGGTCGCAGTCGGCGCAGAAGGGCTTGGTGACGGTTGGAATGGCGCCGAACTCGCCGTTGCCGTCCAGGTAGCGGTAGCGGCTGGCAGGCGCCGACCCATTGGGTACCTCATGGACCGGGTAGACCTCGCCGATTCGCGCGACGATCTCCTCCGAGGGGACGACTTTGTCGAAGCTCCAAGCGTCGTCGGCGTCGAGCGGCATGAATTCGATGAAGCGAGGCGTTACGCCGTTCTCACGCCCAAAGGTTGCAAAATCGACCACCTCGTCGTCGTTCATTCCCCGCATGACCACGACGTTCAGCTTGACCGGATCAAAACCCGCCTCTTTGGCCGCTTCGATTCCTCCAAGCACTCGGTGTAGCTGATCCCGGCGGGTCATCTCGGCAAATCGCTCGCGCTGCAGCGAATCGAGCGAGATGTTGACTCTCCTAAGGCCGGCCTTCTTCAGGTCGTGGGCCATGGTGGCGAGCGTCGCGCCGTTGGTGGTCATTGCCAGGTCGACCGGGTTGCCGGTGTCGGGCACTACCAGGCTGCTCAAGCGCTCGATCAGAAGGGGCAGCTGTGCTCGAACGGTCGGCTCTCCGCCCGTCAGCCGCAGTCCGGTGAAACCGTAGTCTTCAACGCAAATGCGCGCGATGCGGTAGATCTCTTCAAAGGAGAGGATGTCCTCGCGTGGCACCCAAAGCATTCCCTCTGCCGGCATGCAGTAGAGGCAACGAAAGTTGCAGCGGTCGGTGATCGAGATTCGCAGATCTCCAACTCGCCGGCCGAACGAGTCAACTAGCGGGCGCGTTCCCATAAGTGTGAAAAGCATAGCGCCTGCCCGCTTCTTTGGATGGGCGGCGGGCTGTGCCTTCAGCGGGACGGCGCGATCGGGCCGAGCGGCAGGACTTCAACGACGTCCCCCTCGGCGTATCCGTCCCCGTCCGGGCAAACCACGAGTGCGTTCGAGCGGGCCATTTCATGAAGCATGTGCGAACTCTGGCCCTCGAGTGAGCGTACTGACAACGATCCGTCGGCCGCTGCGGAAAGGAGAGCCCGGGCGTAGTGGACCCTGCCGTCGACATGGCGCCTATACGAATTGGCGGCTCTGACCGAGAGGGTGGGATCGAAGAGGTCGGCGTGGCCATGCATCTTGCGGATCGATGGGCGCACGAACAGCTCGAAGCTCACCAGCGCGGAGACCGGGTTGCCAGGCAGGCCGAAGACAGGCACGCCGTTGACGAGCCCGAAGGCGAAGGGTTTGGCGGGCCGTATCGCCACCTGCATCCAGCGCATTTCGCCCCTGGAGATCTCGCGAAGCACTTTCTTGGTGTAGTCGAAGTCGCCGACGCTCACACCTCCTGAGGTCACTATGGCGTCTACCGCGGCCGTCGCACCAAGGAATGCGGAGCGCAGGGCTCCCTCATCGTCGGGTACGACCCCGAGGTCCACGACGTCGACGGCGGCCGACGAGAGTATGGCTCGGAGCGAATGCCGGTTCGAGTCCCGAATCTCACCGGGCTTGAGAGCGCGGGCCTCGTCCACAAGCTCGCTGCCGGTCGAGATTACTACCCGTGC
>JAJZNF010000207.1 GCA_021847985.1 Actinomycetes bacterium
ACCCAATTCGTCCGGAAGCACGATCGGAAACGTGAAAGTGAAGGTGCTGCCCACGCCGTAGGTGGACTCCACGCCGATCTGCCCGCCGACATTCAGGGACGCCTTACGGGCGATGGCGAGTCCCAGCCCGGTTCCGCCGCTGGCCCGGTCTCGCGCTTCGGTGGCCCGGTAGAGGCGGTCGAAGATCTTCTCGAGGTGGCGCTCCTCGATGCCTATCCCGGTGTCGGCCACCGAGATCGAATAGCTCGTCTTGTCGATCCGCTTGCCGATGATCCGGACCTTGTCCTCGCTGTCCACGTAGCGGAGCGCATTGGTAAGGAAGTTGTCTACGACCGTCTCGATGAGGCGCCGATCCTGGACGAGCTCGGTGGGTTCGGCTGTGTATGAGAGGTCGATGCCTTTTCTCTTTGCTTCCGGCGCGAAGCGCGCGTACGCGGAGGCGCAGAGATCTCCGGCACCGAAGGCGGTCACCGAAACCGCGTTGGTGAGTTCCAGGCGGTCCAGCTCGCGTAGGTCCTCCAGCAGCCGGTAGATGCGCTTGGTCTCCGAGGCGATAAGGGCCGCCGCTTCGCGTTTCTCCTCCTCGCCTTCGATGGTGGTGTCGGCGATGGCGATGGCCAGGCCGGTCACGGCGTTGATGGGGGTGGCGATCTCGTGCGCCAGGTCGGACAGGAATCTCCGCTGGAGCTGGTCGGACTCCTCGAGCCTGGTCGCCATGTTGTCGAAGGCCGATGCCAGCTGGTCGAACTCGGGCGGTAGCGCTTCTTCAAGCCTTGCGCTCAGATCGCCGGCCTCGATCTTCTCCGCCACCGCCGAGGCTCGTTCCACCGATCCACCGACCAACTGGGTGATGATGCGCGTCACCCAGACGGCGCCGATGAGAACCCCGAGGATCACGACCGCCGACACCGCTGTCAGCTCCGCGGAGAGCGGGGTTGTGCTTGTCTCGGGCGCGACGACCGTCACCGAGACGTTGCCGCCGCTGCGCGCCTCTCGGATAGTGGATTCCGGCACGACTGTCGCGCTGTTGTCGAAGACGGCCTGCCCGCCCCGGTACACAGTTATGGTGAACCCGGGCGACGAGTGGCTTATGGCCCGGAAGACGGTGGCGTCCTGACCGTTTACGGCCAGCTGGTAGACGGACCGGGAGATCGACCGCGCCTCGTCCCTCAAGCTCGCGTTCTCGCTCGCCCTTTCGATCGAATTCGCGACCAGGAAGCTGCCTATGATGCCGATCGCGCCGGTGAGAAAGAGTACCGACAAGACCCGTGAGCGGATGGACTTCACTCGGCTCTTGGTCGTCCCCGACATGTTCATGGGTCGAGCCTGTAGCCAATGCCCCGCAGTGAGGTGATGTTGGCGCTGCCGTTCAGCTTCCTGCGGAGCGAGCCCACGTGGACGTCGATCGTCTTTTCGGTTATGTAGGTGGTTCCCCAGGCCGCGAGCAGCAGCGCCTCGCGGGTGAAGACCCGCCCCGGCGAAGAGGCGAGCTTGTGGAGCAGATCGAACTCGCGGCGTGACAGGTCCACTTCGTGCCCGTCGACGTAGCAGCGCCGCGCGGGCGGGTCGATCACCAGTCGCTCGCCGATTCGGATCTCCGGCTCGCCCTCTTCGGAGCTGAATCCGCCGCGATAACGGCGGAGCTGCGCCCTGACACGCGCGACGACCTCCGGGGCCGAAAATGGCTTGGTCATGTAGTCGTCGGCGCCGATCTCGAGCCCGGCTACCTTGGCCGTCTCCTCGCCTTTGGCGGTGAGCATGATGACGGGTATGTCGGTGCGCTTTCGCAGCTCGCGCACCAGCGCGAAGCCGTCCATTCCCGGCATCATGACATCGACGAGCGCCAAGTCGACCTGGTGCTTTCCAAGAACGTTCAAGGCGTCCTGGCCGTCCTGGGCCTCAAGAACCTTGTACCCTTCTTTGCTCAGGTAGCTGGTCAAGAGGCGCCTGAGCGCGTATTCATCGTCGACCACCAGCACGGTGCCGTTGTCTTCTGCCCCCATGCGAACCGCCTCTAGTGGCCGCAGATTTAGTCGGCCCAACCCAACCAGCGACCGAGGTCAACTGTCCAATACACGATGCTAAGGCGACTGTGTCGGTCTCGGACGCCTTGGCCGAACGCTACCCGACTCTTAACCGTTACATTACCGTGGTTGCTTAGTTTGATTCCCGAAGCGCGCGTGAGTAAAACCCCGACACTCGGGCCGCTCTCGATAACTACGAAAATGGAATGGGGTGGGTGTCGGTGACGGCGCTCGCCCCATTCCATTTGGTGGTTCCTTCGGCGCAGGTTCCTCACCCTGCTTGGGGAACTCAGCGCGACAGGAATCTTGGTGGAGCACCGGGACCGCAATCCAGCGGGCTTAACAGTGGACCCCATGGGGGTCAGGCCTCTCGACGCCGGTAAGACCAACCCCAATCGCGCCTAGTGCGGAATCGGCTCGCAATGCCGGCGCCGTAATCGAACCTCTCAGCATCCCGGAAATCGCTTCGGCGGTCATGGGCCGGGTGAACAAGAAACCTTGAGCAAGTTCACAGCCGAGTTCGACAAGCTTGGCCACCTGGATCTCCTGCTCGACCCCTTCGGCCACCGCTTGCAATCCCAGAGCGCGAGCCAGTCCGATGATGGCTGCCAAGATCGCCGAGCCTTCCGGGTCGTCATCTAACCCGTCAACGAAACTCCGGTCGACTTTTAGCCAATCTATTGGTAATTGCTTGAGCTACGCCAGCGAGGAATGCCCGGTGCCGAAATCGTCGATCCCAATCCTGATGCCCAGATCCTTGATAGCCGTAAGGGTATCGACCATATGCGGACCCGTGTGCATCAAAACGCTCTCGGTGATTTCGAGCAGCAGGTCATGAGGGCGTGCGCCGGTATCGGCGACGATCTTTGAGACCACATCGGCAAAATCCGCTTGGGCGAGCTGTCGGGCAGACAGGTTGACGCTCACCGCGAGGGGGTAGGCCGCGGGAAGCCAGCTTCGCCAGCGCGCCGCCTGGCGGCTCGCCTCGCGCAGGATCCATTCCCCCAGAGGCACAATCAGTCCACTGTCCTCGGCAACGTCGATGAATTCCGCAGGCGGCACGATTCGCCCGTTCGCGTCCTCATACCGCATCAGCGCCTCGGCGGCCACCATGACCCGGTCCGGAAGCCTCACGATCGGCTGGTAGAGCACTCGCAGACGATCGTTCTCCAGCGCATCGCGGAGAGCCCTCTCTCCGCGCAGGAGTGCCACGGCCTGAGTTCGGAACTCGCCTTCGAAGACCTCGATGCGATTTCGGCCTCGTTCTTTGGCCCGGTACATGGCGGTGTCCGCATCCCGCAGCAGCGCCTCGGCGGAGTAGCCGGATCTACCGGTGAAGGCGATGCCCTGGCTCACCGTCACCGATACGGGAGCGCCATTCAAGTCAATCGCCGAATCCCCTACCATCGCCTGCATGCGACGAGCCGCCGTGAGCGCCTGCTCGGGCCGCTCCACGTCTTCGCAAACGACAACAAACTCATCTCCGCCGAGGCGTCCCACAGTGTCTCCGGATCGGGTAACCGCCTGAAGGCGGGCGGCTATCTCGGCCAGCAACTCGTCTCCCGCTGCGTGGCCGAGACTGTCGTTTATTACCTTGAAGCGGTCCAAGTCGAGGAAGATCACCGCTACCTGGGAACCCCGACGTTTGGCTCTGGCCACGGCTTCTTCCATCCGCCGGCTCAGCAGGAGGCGGTTCGGCAAGCCGGTCAGAGCGTCCCTCTCCGCCTGCCGCCTGGTGAGGTCATAGAGAAGCGCCTTGTCAATGACCAGGCCCGCAAGCTCCATCATGTGCGACAGTAACGCCCGTTCGTCGGTCCCGTCGCGTGGAGGCTGGGAGACTACGACGATTCCGGAATCCGCATCAGCGGTGCGCAGGAGCAGCATCTCATGTGCGAGCTCGGTTCCGGCGAGATACTCGCGGGAGGCACGTTCGGGAAGGCTGGCGACCGGTCCCGCGCAACCGACCATTCGAAGATCCTCTCCGTCCGGCACGTACAGAGCCACTGACGAAACAGCGACCTCGTTGCGCACTGCTCTGGCCACCGCATCGGCAACTTCTCCGAGTTCGAGATGCGGAATCGCGGCGAGCTCGGTCGTCACCCGGTAAAGCCGGTCCATTCTCCGAAGCTGATCCTGCATGCTTTTGTAAAGCAGCCCGTTGTCCAGCGCCAGAGCGATCCGCGTGGCAAGGGCCTGTAGCTCGTGAGCGTCAGCCGTCTCGAACGGGTACTCCTCCCTGCGGGCCAACATGATGTAACCCAGGGTTTCCCCGCGCGTGACCAGGCGTCCATACGCCACGTGGCGCGGAGAGTAGGAGGCCAGCCATACCGGATAACCGATCTCCTCGGCTGCTCCGATGAGCACCGGCCTGATAAGTTCCACGAAACCTTCCGGCAGTCGGACCGGAATGGCAGGCACGTCCCGGGGGCGCACACCCCAGTGTGCCTCGACCTTCAAGGCGTCATCGTCTCCAAGTAAGAGCAACGCGAGGTCGGCGGAGAACAACTCGGCCACCTCGCAAACGGCTCGCTCGGACATTTCCGCGAGTTCCGAGTGATCTGCGAGTACCTTGATAACCTGGGCGAGTCGAGTGGCTCGGAATAGCGTTCGGGCGGCTTCACGCTCTGCCATTTCGAGCCGGGCGCGAAGCATGCGAATCTCTTCGGATGTGAATTCGGAAGCGTCCCTGATCCCGTAATCTTCAGGCATCGATCTCCCCGCGTCAGAAGGCAAGCACTGCTACGGTCGCGTTGTGAAACCCAGTTGTCCCCGTCACGCGGGCGAACTCACCGAAAGTGAAGAATCCAGCGGCCGGACACCCACCCAAACCATCAGAGACAGCCGCGATCTCGCTCGGCAGGCGATCACCAAGTAATGGCACGCGCGCTGTACAGCTGAACACGAGAGCACCGCGCGGCGGTGTATCCAACCCGGCGAGAGCGTCGCCGGCCGCCAAGGCAGCGGCACCCAGTAAGTCGTCACAGTCGCTCTCCATCACGCGGACAACCGCGCCCTCGCCGACATAGCCGAACAGCACCAAGCTGTCCTCTACACGGTTCATGATGTGGCGGATCTCGTAGCGGCCCGAGTCGACGGCCACGCCGAAGGGATGGTTCATGACTTGACCGCCGATGCTTTTATGGTTGAGCAGTTCCGCTCCGCGTTCTTCGAAATAGGCTTCGACCGCGGGGCGCCCATCGAGTTCGTACACAATGTTGCGGCTAGCCCGCGTGACAATCTGCGGGCGGCCCAATGGGTGCCACCCGTGCCGCACGCCGACGCCAAGGCGATGTGGAGTGTTGATCCACACTGCGACAACACCGTTGGTCATCACTCGGCCTTCAGCGAACTGGTAAGTGTTCTGCAGCGTCAGGTTCTCCCCCGCAGCACCGCCAACGAGCGGCACTTTCGCCCCGGTGACGGCGTAGGTGCCTCGCACAATTTCCCGTTGATCGCCGGCGAGCCCGTCTGACAATACGAGCAGTACCGAGTGCGGATGGACCTCTCCGCAACGCTCGAGGGCAACTTCGGCCACCCTCTTTGCGGCACCGAAGACATCGTTGCCGAGTGGATTCACCGCCGCTACCCCAAAAGAGCCGCCGTTGGCCGGCAAATAAGTGGCTACGCAGCCCCTGGAAACTTGCTTGTCGCGAGTGAACCCTGCAAAAGACGTGCACCCCACCACCCGTGCAGGGTATGCGTGGCGTTCTGCGGCTTCAAGGAACGCATGCGGCTCGTAATCGATAGTCGGGAAGACGAAGACCAGATCTTCCTCGCTGGGGATTCGATCACCAAGGGCAGCACGCACGCACTCTTCTGCCGCCAGGGACGGGTCTGGATGCTCGCTGTAGCCGGTCCCCATTTTCTCGGCCGTCGTAGCCGGTTCCACGGTCACGGCTACCCCCTCGGTTATGCAATCAGCTGGACCTCTAGCCTGATAGCGAGAGGGTCCTAATCAACTAATTCGTCACAAAGGGGTAAGCCCTTGAGTTCCCAACTATTCCGATCTCGGAAAAATTGGTATTACTCGGGTTCCCGGGCTTTCCCGATCGTGCTGACCCCGAGCGCCTGGTCGGGGCGACCGTGCAGCTTGCGCCTTTGGTGGCCGACTGGCGGGACTCTTGGCGCCCGTTGACAGAGCAAGCTCCATGTGCAGGGTCAAGTAATAGGAGGGCATCCTCAGGAACACGTAGGCCCGCACCCTGGCCTGGATCCTGTGACGTATCGGGTGGATGTCAAGGTCGGTGTTACAGGCGCGGAAGGCATGCTCGACCCGGCAAGCGCCTCGTGTGAGGAGACCACCTCCCGGTGGCGAGCATTTCCACACTGGGGCTCGTGCGCAGCTCGTACATGCCGTCCTGGCAACCGCAACAGTTGATCACCGACTCCGCCACGTCGTGGTGGTCAACATCCGTCGCGAGAGCCACCGGCTGAAGGACCGCAGGCGCCAAGGGATCGCCGCCCCTCCAGGGGTGGCCGAAGCAATGGAGAAGGGGATGGTCTAATCGCCGGCGGACTGAGCTCACGTACACTCCCTGGGCGGGTCAAAATTAGACCGCTGAACCGGGTCAAGATAGGACTGCTGCTCACATGCACAGACTGACCACCAGCCTGGCCAATACTTACACCTTGGCCGTGGTGGAGGACGTGAACGTCACGGGCATGGCCGCCTCGGCAAAGGGCTCGGGGAAGTGGGGGGTAACACCGGACTCAGCCGGGCCATCGTCGGAGTCTTCCCCGGCGAGCTGCGCCGCCAGCTCATCCGCAAGGGCATTTGATGCGGCCCTGCCCTGCTTCCGGCCGACAGGTGGCATCCATCTCCCAAGAGGTGCACCCGATGTGGGGAAGTGAAAGTTGACTCGGCGCTCTCGAAGCGCACCCACCGCGGTGGTCGCTGTGGCGCGGTAATCGACAGGGACCTCAACGCCGCCGCCAACCTGGCCTCCCTCATGGAGGCCACAGGTACGGCCAGTGGGGTGAAAACCGGCCGGGACACCGTCCCTGCGAACGTGCAGAGAGAAGAGAGGATAATGGACCTGGCCCAGGGCGCTCCCCGGCGAGCTGCAAGGACTGCAGCACCGCTCCGCAGGGACGCCGGCATTGGATCTCACCGCCACCATCCGACATGTGGCTCAGAAGCCCGTCCTCTTAGGAGGCGGAAG
>JAJZNF010000286.1 GCA_021847985.1 Actinomycetes bacterium
GACTGCTGAGCAGTCCGAGGTCCTGATGCACGAAGCTGAGCCCCAGGCTGGCCGGCTGCCCAGGCATGAGCGGAAGCTGCGCCGCCTTGCCCGCGACCTGGAACGAGCCCCAGCTGTCCGGGGCGTGGTAGCCGGAGAGAATCTTGATCAGGGTCGACTTGCCGGAGCCGTTTCGGCCCACCAGTCCGTGGACCTCGCCCGCCTTTACGGAGACCGTCACATCGTCCAGCGCCTTGGCGCCTCCGAATGACTTGGAGAGATCCGACACGTAGAGAGCGTCCACTAGCCCAACCTTTGGTTCAAAACCGATAAATGCAGGTACCGGGCCCCGAAAGGGGCCCGGTACCTGCCGGGAGAGGTCCTAGTTACAGGACATTCCCCACAGCTTGTCGTAGTTGCAGTTGTAGTTGACGCTGCCGTACCAGGTCGACTCGTCCGCGTTCACGTTGATGGTGCCAACGTTGGCACGCGTGAAGAGGCGAAGCGGAACGTTCTCGCTGGGGACGACCGGCGCGCCGGCGAGCACGCGGAAGGTCTGGTCAGCAAGGGCGTCGCCGTACCACTGGTTCGGGCCGCCAACGTCGGCCGCCAGTGCGGAGGGCTTAGCCAGCTCGTTCTGCATTACGACCGGAGTCGCGTTGAACGAGCCCACTTGGACCTTGGAGGCGAGCCCCATCTGCTGAATGGCGGGGACCATATAGATGGTCATGCCGTCATAAAGAGGCAGCATGTACTTGATGCTCGGGTTGGCGGTCAGCGTGGAGCGGGTCGTCGTGGCCAGCGTGGTGCCCCAGTCGGGGATCAGGCTGTTCAAGACCGGCAGCGGCTTGCTGCTCGGGCAGGCCTGCGATATCTCTTGCTGCATTCCGGCAACCTCGGCGGCCGATGGCTGGCGAGCCGAGGTGGAGGTGATGATCTGCGGATATCCGACACACTTGGACTGAACCGCGAACCAGGCACCCAGTATCTTGCCGACCTCGGGGTAGTTGAAGGTGACCTCGGCCACCGCTCCGGTCCCCTGCGGAATACCCGGGGTGCCGGTCTGGGCGGTGATCACTTTGATACCTGCCGCGTTGGCCTGCTGGATGTAGCTATGGATATAGGTGGTATCCAGAGCCATTGGTACGATCACGTTTGGCTTTGCCGCGATCGCCTGCTGCAGACAGGAGGTGATTCCCTCGGGCGTGCCTTTTGCGTCACAGATCTGCACATTCACGTGCGCGCGCTGCAGATCCGCCTGCGCCACTGCAGCCCACTCGTGCAGAGCGGGAATCTCTTCGGTCAGGTTGATGAGCCAAACCGTCTTGCCCGACAGATTTGACGTGTCCACCTTGGTGGTCGGTCCCTGCCACGGCGGCGGCGCCATCGCGGTGGCGACGAGCTGCTGAGCCTGGGCGAGCCCCGCGGAGGAGCCGCTCGTGGTGTTCGACGAGGCGGACGTGGTCGCTGTCGAAGACGAGCTGCTCGAGCCGCATGCCGCCAGTATGCCGCCGAAGCCCAATGCGGCTACGGCGAAGGTCGCTGATCTGGATTTCCTTATTAGATCTGGGCGACTAGCTTCTCTTTCGAGCACTAGCTTTCCCCCTTCCCTTTCAATGCCCCACCCCCAACCGGTGAAGGCCTTTGTTGTGGTCGCGTCCCGGTACTGGGAAACCGGGAGCGACCTCTCTGGGCAGGCAATCGCCTACCGAGACTTGGCTCTCGAGTTCGCCACGACTCTTCCGAGGGCGACCGCCACTACGAGCGCGCCTCCATAAAAGACGTCCTGCACCCAGCCGGTGTATCCGAGAAGCTCGAGGCCGGTGATGCCGGTCACGAGAAAGTAGACCGCCACGAAAGTGCCCCAGGCGTTGAAGCGTCCCGGCTTGATGGCCGTCGCGCCCAGGAACGCGGCCGCGAAGGCCGGCAGGAGGAACGAGGTGCCTGCGCCGGGATCGGCGGCTCCCACCACGCCCGCTTGCAAGAGGCCGGCGAAGCTCGCGACCAGTGCGCTCACTACCAGCGAGCCGGTACGTATTCTGCGGACCGGCAGTCCGCTGAGCTGGGCGATCTCGCGCCCCTCGCCAACGAACACCAGGTGCCTGCCGAGCGGGGTGTGCTGGAAGACGTACCAGACCACGAAGCACAGCAGGACGCCGTAGTAGAAGGCGAGCGGGAGGCCGAAGATGAGCTTGGAGGCGAAGGTGAGAAGAACCGAGGGAACCGCGCCTATGGTGACCGACCCGCTTATGCCGTAGCTGAGGCCTCCGAGCAATGTTCCGATGCCGAGCGTGGTGATGAAGGACGACACTCCGAGGCGCACGACGACGAAGGCGTTCAACAGGCCCACTCCAATGCCTATGGCCAGCGTCACCAGGATGCTGAGGACCAGGTTCACGTGATGGACGCCGCTCAGCTCCGCCACCACGATGGCGGCGAAGCTCATCATGGAGGCGACCGAGAGGTCGAACTCGCCGACGGTAAGTGGCACCAGCAGGCCGAGGGTCAGCACCAGAAGCACGGCCTGAGTGCCGAGGATGGTCTTGAAGTTGGTCAGTGTCGCGAAGCTCTGGGGCCGGAGAACCGAAAATACGATCACGATCACTGCCCAGATTGCGATGATGCCGTACCGCTCCACGTAAACGCCGAAGGGCGGCCGCGGCGGCCTGCCCGGCGCGGTGGTTTCGCGCGCCTCGGCTGCTGCCTCTCCGGTACTTGCGGTGACCTCGCTCATCTGCTTCTTATTCCCCTGCGTTCTGGAATCGATTTTTGCACCCTGAGCCCCTTTTGCATACCACGATCGTTTTTGATTTGGCGATGGCTAGTTGTCACACGTGGCTACTGACCTCTGACCTGCAATAATTGATCGGAGGTTGCGATCCGATACCCCCCGTGGCCCGAGATTGCATACCAGTATCGTCGAAAACTGCTAGCGGCGGGCCTCCGGGAGGGAAAATTTTGTTAACGGATTGCGAATGGCCGGCCATCGGCGCCATCCCCGGCCTCGCCGAGGGCAGCGAGAGCGGAGCGGAGTGGGGCATGCCGGCCTACGCCCCAGATGGAGCGGGGAACCAGCCGGCCCTGCCCAAAAGTGCCGGGGTCGCGATGGCGAGCTTCTCCGTGACGAACGCGCTCGCCTCGAGCAGCTGGGCGAAGTCGAGTTCGATTTCGACGCTGCTGCGCTTGAGGAGGTAGTACAGGTCCTCGGTGCCGATGTTCCCGGTGGCATTCGGTGCGAAGGGACAGCCGCCGATGCCGCCGGAGGCGGAGTCGAGGGCGGAGACTCCCATCTCCACGCCCGTGATGGCATTGGCATATCCCGTGTTGCGGGTGTTGTGCAGGTGCAGGCGCAGCGGACGGTCCGTCTCCTGCTTGGCTGCTGCGACCAGCCGGCGCACATCGTGCGGGGTGCCCACTCCTATGGTGTCCGCGAGAGCGATCTCGTCCACCCCGGCCTGCTGGGCAAAGCGGACGATCCGCATCACCCGCTCGGTCGAGACCTCGCCTTCGAACGGGCAACCGAAGGAGGCGCCGATCGTCACCGAGATCTTCACCCGGGCGCCCTGTGCGCGTCCGACCATGGGGGCCAGCCCGGCAAGCGACTCCTCGACGGTGGTGCCCTGGTTCCGCATCGAGAATGTGTCCGTCGCGACCACCACGATGTTCACCTCGTCCACCCCGGTCGCGATGGCACGCGTGAGGCCACGGTCATTCATCACCAGACCGATGTAGGAGACGTCGTCCAGCCTTGGCACTCCTGCCATCACGCCTTCCGCGTCGGCCATCTGCGGCACCCGGTCCGGCCGGGCGAACGAGACCGCCTCGATCCTCCTGATCCCCGCACTGACGAGAAGTTCGATGAAGGTCACCTTGTCCTGGGTGCTGAGAATCTGCTTCTCGTTCTGGAGCCCGTCGCGCGGCCCGACTTCCACAATTTCCACGTTCCACCTCAGATCGCATGCAATCCGCCTCTTCTCAGCGGAGTGTACACGATTGAGAGGGCGAGTTAGAGTACAATTGCATGCAAAATGGTTGCCCGCCCGTTTGGGGGTACGCCATGCCGAATACCGCGCCAAGGCGGTCCGCTTGGGCGCCGGTCGACAGGGGTCGCCTGCCCCGGCTAAGCGCCGAGGCGCTTGGTCTCAGGCGTCGGCCTGCCCGTCCGTTCTCCCCTTGGGCCGGGATGCGATCAGGAAGCGCTGCATGGCCGACCAGCCTGCGCGCAGATGGGCGCGCATGATTGCCTCGGCCCACTGGGCGTCTCCGGCCTCCACGGCACGGACTATCTCGTGGTGGTGGGCCATGCTGCGCTCCAGCTCGGCTTGGTTGTAGCGTGCGAAGGTTTGGCGCACTAATGGCACCTGCACGATGGAGGCCACCACCGTCGTCAAGCGCTCGTTGCCCGAGGATTCGAGCAGGGTGCTGTGGAAGTTGTTGTTCAGCTCGGTCAGGCGCCCGAAGTCCGGATGCCTCTGCTCGGTTATCAGTGTCATTTCCGAGGCGAGCTTGTCGAGCAGGACGACGTCGGTGGCGGGGTTCAGCGCCGCCATGGCGGTCCCGTGCGACTCGAGCAGGACGCGCAGATCGTAGATCTCGTTCAGGTCCCTGGGGGTCCACTCCTCTACCCGCACACCGCGGTTGGGCTCGTGCCTGGCAAGGCCGTCAGCCACCAGGCGCCCGAGCGCTTCGCGGACCGGGGTACGGCTTACGCCGAGCTGGTTGGCGAGCTCGTTCTCCCTCAGCCACGCGCCCCCGGCGAGTTCGCCCGAGAGAATCTTGGCTCGGATCGACTGGTAGGCGACATCGGTGGAGAGGTTTCCGCTAGGTGTCTCCTGGCGCGTGCTCATCGTCACCTCGCAGTTACTGTTCGCCGAATGCGAAATCAGCCTATCAGGGAAGATTGTATGGAATACGGGCGATTTGCCGAGAATCTTGCCGGATCACCTTGCGAGGCGCTGGAGAATCGGCTAAACAGAATGTTCAAACCTGAGGCATTGTATACGAAAATTGGAGTGTGCTCATGGCTGACAGCCCCGTATTGCCGCTCGACGACCTGCGCGTGGTCGAGCTGGGAATGCTCCTGGCCGGCCCTTTTTGTGGTCAACTCCTTGGCGATTTCGGCGCAGAGGTGATCAAGGTCGAGGACCCGGGCATCGGTGACCCCATGCGCCAGTGGGGCCGGGAGAAGTCGCACGGCATGTCACTGTGGTGGCCCGTGATAGCGAGGAACAAGAAGTCCGTCACCGCCAACCTGCGCTCGGAGGGAGGCAAGAAGGTACTGCGCGAACTGATCGCGCATTCCGACGTCCTTCTGGAGAACTTCCGGCCGGGGACTCTGGAGAAGTGGGGCTTGTCGCCCGAGGAGCTCTGGAAGATCAACCCGCGCCTGATCGTCACTCGCGTCACCGGCTTCGGCCAGACCGGCCCCTATTCCTCGCAGGCCGGCTTCGGCTCGATCGGCGAAGCGATGGGGGGCATTCGCTACGTCATGGGTGACGCCGATCGTCCGCCCTCGCGGGCCGGCATTTCACTGGGGGATTCACTGGCCGCCATCTTCGCCACCCTCGGAACCTTGGTGGCAATCCACAATCGCGAGCGGACCGGGCGGGGCCAGGTGGTGGACTCGGCGATCTACGAGGCCGTGCTGGGAATGATGGAGTCGCTGATTCCGGAGTGGGTGCTCGCCGGCTACCAGCGAGAGCGAAGCGGGGCCGTTCTTCCGAACGTCTCGCCGAGCAACGTGTACCCCACCGCCGAGGGCGATATGATTCTCATCGCTGCCAACCAGGACAATGTCTTCAAGCGCCTTGCCGCGGCGATGGGCAGGCCGGAGCTCTCCACCGACGACCGCTTCAAAGGTCACGCCGAGCGCGGCCACAACATGGAGGTGCTCGACGGCATGATCGCGGAGTGGACCGCGACCATGCCTGCCGGAGAGCTCCTCGATCTGCTCAACGAGTCCGGGGTACCGGCCGGGCGCATCTACAGGGCAAAGGACATGCTCGAGGACCCGCACTTCAAGGCGAGGGAGGCGATCGTGCGGATGGCACATCCCCAGCTCGGGGAGTTCCCGATGCATTCGGTCTTCCCCAAGCTTTCCGAGACCCCGGGATCCGTCCGCAGTGTCGGCCCCGAGCTCGGCCAGCACAACGACGAGATCTACAAGGGCCTGCTCGGCTTCGACGACGCAACCATCGAAGCCCTGAAGGCCGCAGGCGCAATCTAGGCAAGAGAAGAAGAGGAGGGGGCGATGAGCTACCGGCTCGGAGTCGACGTGGGTGGCACCTTCACCGACGTCTTATTGGCAAATGAGGAAACCGGCGAGACGTTTCGTGCGAAAACCTCGTCGACGCCCGCCGACCAGTCGGTGGGCGTTCTGAGAGGTATGGAGCAGGTGTGCCGCTTGGCCGGCATCAGTTTGGCGGACGTGGCCGAGGTGCTGCACGGCACCACGGTGGCGACCAACGCCATCCTGGAGGGCAAGGGGGCCAAGGTGGGCCTGGTCACCACCAGCGGCTTCCGCCAGGTGCTGCAGATCGCGCGCTCCTTCGTGCCCGGAGGCCTGGCGGGCTGGATCATCTGGCCCAAGCCGGAGCCGCTGGCCGCGCTGGAGAACACCGTCGAGGTGGTCGAGCGCATCGGCTCCAAGGGCGAGGTGGTCACGCCTCTGGACGAGGACGACGTCCGTGCCAAGCTGCGCTACCTGAAGTCCCAGGGCGTAGAGGCGCTCAGCGTGAGCCTCATCAACTCCTACGCCAACATGGCGCACGAGAAGCGAATCGGCGAGATCGCGGCCGAGGAGCTCCCCGGCATTGCCGTGTCACTCTCCTCCGAGGTCCTGCCCGAGATCCGCGAGTACGAGCGCGCCATAACCACGGTTGCCAACGCTTACGTGCAGCCTCAGGTGTCTCTGTACATGGAGAACCTGGCGGGCAAGGCCAAGGTGCCCGGCTCTGCGACCAAGCTCTACATCCTCAAGTCCGACGGCGGCCTCATCTCCGCGGGCACCGCGGCCGAGAACCCGGTGTCGGTGATGATGTCCGGCCCCGCCGGCGGTGTGGTCGGCGCGGTCTGGTTCGCCGAGCAGGCCGGCTACAAG
>JAJZNF010000025.1 GCA_021847985.1 Actinomycetes bacterium
GGGGCTACCGATCGCTGGCCTCTCCATCGTGGATGAGCACACGAGGGAGTGCCTCGGCGGTGTGGTCGAGCGACAGATCACCTCTACTGATGTCATCGCTCTACTCGACAGGCTTGTCGCCGAACCAGTCGCACCGCCGGCATGCGCTTGGGGCAATGGTCCAGAGTTTGCTTCGCGAGCACTTGCGGACTGGGCAGATGGCCACGTTGGGCTCAACTACATCCCACCGGGTTCCCCCTGGTGCAACGGCTGCGTGGGGTCCTTCAACGCAAGCCCGCGTGACGGGTGTTCGAACATCGACGCGTTCTACTTCCCGTTTCACGCGCAGATGGTCATCGCTAACTGGAAGTGCGAGTACATCGAGATTGACGAGGATCGGCTACGCCTCGCCGATCGAATTCGAGCTGTCACTGACCAACCAGACTGCCTGAACGCACCATACCAGGTGGAAAAGGAACCCGGAGCAGGTCACATTTTCCGGGAAATAGGGGCGGTGCATGGTACAATTCCACAGCGCTTCGGTGCGCAGCGCTGAATCTATGCGGGGGTGGAGAGACTGTGGCTGCTACCTACGATGATGCAAACCTTGTCGTCCAGTTGGTACGGTGGAGTACTGAAATGGGACTTGACGATGCGATGAAGGAGATCTTCTCCGATGGATTCGATCCGTCTGACGGTGCATCTGAGAGTCCGGCGGTCCGCAAGATCTTGACCTTTGGTGAGACGGTCGGAAGTCTCGTTAAGCACGGGGTCCTTGACTGGGATCTTCTCAGCGATCTTTTTTGGATCGATGGTATGTGGAATCGAGTCGCAGCGCATGCAGCGTTCGCCCGAAACCGGCTTGGCGAACCGCGTATCTACGAACACTTTGAAGCGTTGGCGACACGGAGCTCCGACTAGCTCTTCAAGAGCAGAGGTCGATTACGTGCTCGCTGCGGTGAGCTCGACGTTGTTCGCTCTTGGCGGATCCGCCAAGCCGGAGTGTGCTGCAGCTGCCAAGGTGGAGCCTCACGCTGCGGAGCCGTCGAATCAAGGGTTCACCTTGGTGGAGCGAAGGAAGCGCGCTTTGTGGCTCCGCGGTGGCTTTGGTTCTGAACTTCCTCGCTGCCGGCATGCCCCGGTCTGAAAGTGGAGGCGTGCGCTTGGGTATCATTCGAAAGGAACTGGCTTCGTCGAAGCTGGCGATGAAGAATGTTTTCGCGAATCGCTCGATGCGTCGGCTCTTCATCGCGTTCTCGGGCTCACTGATCGGCGATGGCGTATTTGCACTAAGTGCGGTGGTATTTGCGTACAGAAGTGGCGGAGCTTCAGCGGTGGGAGTTCTCGCTGTTGTGCGCTACGTAGCGATTTCTTTGGTGTCTCCTTTCTCGTCGACGTTCGCTGACCAGTACAACCGCAAGACGGTGATGATCGTCTCCGACCTGGTGAGGTTGGTACTCGTGGCGTCGGCGGCCGCCATCGTAGCGCTGCAGGGGTCGAGGTGGATCGTCTATCTCATTGTCGTGCTCGTCGGAGTGGCAGGAACCGCCTTTCGGCCGGCGCAAGGGTCGATACTCCCCCTCCTCGCTCGTCGGACGGACGAGATTGCCGGCGCCAACGTCGTCTCGAGCACGGTGGAGAGTGTTGGCTTTTTCGCGGGACCGGCGCTTGCAGGTTTTTTGTTGGCATTCGCAAACGTCCCAATTGCGTTCGCATTCGATGCTCTAACCTTCGTCTGGTCGGTGGGCTTCGTGGCGTCGATTCAAATTCCACGGCCCGAGGAGCGTTCCTCGGAGCTCGCTGCAAAATTTGACAATGGTTCCGAAGCAGCCGCGATGAGGTCGCAGAGCTTTCTCACCCGAGCGATACAGGGGTTTCGCATGATCGAGGGTGATGCCAGTGTGCGCACCTTGGTGATCTTGTACATATTGCAGTGTGTCGTCGCCGGAGCGTCAGCGGTCTTCACCGTCGCAATTGCCCTGCGGCTACTTCATATCGGTAGCTCCGGGCTTGGTGTCATGGAGTCACTCTTGGGAATCGGTGGATTGCTCGGTGGCTTCGTTGCTCTCATGCTCGTAGAACGCGCTCACCTGGCGATGGACTTTGCGCTCGGCGTCATCGTCTGGGCTGCGCCCTTAGTGTTGATTGCCGCATTTCCGAACCTTGGTACCGTGTTCTTTTCGATGTGGCTGATCGGACTCGCTAACTCGATCGTTGACGTCAACGCAATAACGATACTTCAGAACATCGTGCCGAACGAGCGGTTGGGGCGCGTCTTGGGCGCACTGGAGGCGGGACAGATAGGCGGCATGGCAATTGGTGCTCTGCTCATGACGGTTCTCATTCATTGGGTTGGACTCCGTTCTGGACTCGCTCTGATCGGGGGGATTGTCACCTTCGCCGTATTGCCGGGCTTGCCGTCGATGCGAAAAATCGACAGGACGACGTTCGAACATGGTGTGACACAGCGCTCGAGCGCTACAGACGGACCTCGCCACCTCCATCACTTGCGATGGCGCCATACTCACTGACTCTGCGACGAGTTGTGCTCAGAGCGAGGGTTGTCCCCCTGGGCAAGTTCTGCGACGAGAAACATGGAAATTCCTCGGGGGCGATCTGCCTCGGTCACTCTTGGCACGCCCCGGTTCGCTTCCTGCCGCCGGCGCCATTCTCCGTATGAAAGCGGCGCACCGGAGACCTGCACCGGAGTCGAGAAAGCTAGAAATCCGCCCGAAACATTGGGCTGCTAGACACGATCTCGTGGAACAAATCTTCGACTCCTACGCCGTCGGTGAGGCATGGGACGAGATGATCCTGCCCGACGGAAACCCGCGCGAGCACTGCGCGGAATTACACAAGGTGATGTCCGAAATGTCGCGGGCCGAATTTGAGGAGCGCTGCGCGGAGCGGGACCGCTCCTTCCTGGACCGAGGTGTCACCTTCTCGCTCTCCGGTGAGGAGCGCCCGTTCCCTCTGGACCCGGTCCCGCGGATCATCTCAGCTGCCGAATGGGCGGTCATAGAAGCCGGCGTCGTCCAGCGCGTGCGTACCCTCGAGTTGTTTCTCGAAGATGTCTATGGCAAGGGGCAGGTCATAGGAGACGGCATCATTCCCCGAAATCTCGTCTTCAACTCGAGCCTCTACAAACGGCAGGCTTTCGGGATCTCCCCTCCTAACGGGGTCAGGATCCACGTAGCGGGTATCGACGTTGTTCGTGACCAGTGGGGTGAGCTACGGGTGTTGGAGGACAACGTCAGGACTCCCTCCGGAGTTTCCTACGTGCTGGAGAACCGGCGAGCGATGACGAGGATCTTCCCCGAGCTCCTCTCGTCCCGGCCCGTCCGCCAAGTGGAAGATTACCCACGGCACCTCCTCGACGCACTGCGCAGTGCGGCGCCAGTGCGGGCGGGATCTGCGCCGGTTGTAGTCGTGTTGACCCCGGGGATCCATAATTCGGCCTACTTCGAGCATTCCTTTTTAGCCAGGCGGATGGGGGTGGAGCTGGTTGAAGGAAGAGACCTGGTCTGTAGGAACAACGTCGTGTATATGCGCACCACCGGCGGGGAGCGGCGCGTGGACGTCGTTTACCGCCGCGTCGACGACGACTTTTTAGACCCCGTGTTCTTCCGCGAGGACTCGGTGATCGGCTGTCCGGGCATCCTCAACGCAGCGCGGGCCGGCAATGTCACCATCGCCTCGGCGGTCGGCAATGGTGTTGCTGACGACAAGCTCACCTACACCTACGTCCCGGACCTCATCCGGTACTATCTCGGTGAAGAGCCGGTGCTCAAGAACGTTACGACCTACCGACCCGAGGATCCGGACCAGCTCAATCACATTCTGGCGCGGCTTGGCGAGCTGGTGGTCAAGCCCGTGAACGCATCGGGAGGGTATGGCATTGTGATCGGACCGCAGAGCCGGGAAACGGAGCTCGCCATTGCCGCGGAGAATTTGCGCGCCCGACCCAGAGACTTCATCGTCCAGGAGCTCGTGACCCTTTCCACTGCACCGACCATGGCCGGCTCCAAGTTCGAGCCGCGCCACATAGACCTTCGCCCATTCGCCGTCAATTCCGGGGACCGGATTCATGTGCTCCCGGGTGGACTCACGAGGGTGGCGATGCGGCCAGGTTCATTGATCGTAAACTCCTCCCAGGGCGGAGGTTCGAAGGATACCTGGGTGGCTTCCGAAGAGATCTGCTCCGCCGAGCCCTCCGCCGAGCACCCGATCTCTGAGGCGCACTTCCCCGGGCTGGACCAGGCGCCTCCTCCCCACCATGGAGCCATAGAGATCGAGGTGGCGCAGATGCAGCAGCAGCAGCAGTTGCGCCTTGCGCCGGCTTGTGACGGTGGTCGGCGTTGCTGAGCAGAATCGCTGAATCCCTGTTCTGGATGGGCCGCTACCTCGAGCGGGCCGATGATACCGCCAGGATCTTGGACGTGGAGCTGCACCGCTTCCTCGAAGGCCCTGGACTGGACCAGGGCCCGGTCATACGGGGCCTGCTAGGGGCTCTGGGAGTGGACGAGGTGGCCGCCTCCAGAACCAGCGTCTACGAGGTGGTTGGGCGTCTCTCCTTCGATGCCGCCCTTCCCGGATCCATCATTTCCTCTGTGACCTACGCAAGGGAGAACGGGCGCGGCATACGGGAATCGATCTCCTCGGAGCTCTGGGAATGCGTCAACGTGACCTACCATTCTGTAGGCGCCATCAGTGCTCGCGCCGATTCGATGGGCCCCCATGACTACTTCAGCTTTGCCCGGATGGTGCGCGAGAGAGCCGCCTTGGCGTCAGGAATCGCCGAAACCACGATGCCCCGTGACGAAGGGTGGAGCTTCTTCACGCTCGGCCGCAGCATCGAGAGGGTCGACATGACGGTGCGCCTGATCGGCCTGGCGGAAGTGGTTCGCGGTTCGCGGCGCGACTGGATGGCGACACTCAGATCCTGTTCAGCGCTGGAGGCCTATCTGCGCTCCTATGGTGGGGCTGTCGAAGGATCCAAGGTTCTCGAATTTCTCCTGCTTGATCGCCTCTTTCCCCGCTCCGTGCATTTCTCCCTCTCGGCCGCCGAAGCGGCGCTGGCCGAGATAGCACCCTCGGCGGGCCGCATCGGCACCACTGGCGAGGCTCAGCGGGCAATCGGCAGGGCCAAGGCCGCCATCGAGCTTCGTGAGATCGGCGAGATCCTGGACTCCCTGCCCGAGATCCTTATCCTGATCGAAAGCGCATGCAGCAGCGCCTCCACCGCGCTGGCACGGCGCTTCTTCCGGGGGGCGGGTCTCGAGTCGTGGCGTCACGAGGACGTGCGTGGAAAGGCGCATGCATGACCTGGCGCATCTCCACCCGTCACATCTCAACCTACGAATACGTCTCTCCCGTGGTGGCCTCGTACAACGAGGCCCGTATGTCGCCGGTGAGCTCAGATGCCCAGACCGTCTTGGAGTCCTCCTTCGCCGTCCATCCCGCCGCACCTGTCTTGCGCTACAACGACTACTGGGGAACCTTGGTTCACGCATTCGACCTTCACGAAGCCCATGAGCGGCTGAGGATAGCCAGCCAGTCGGTTGTCGAGACGACCCCATCGCGCCCCTTGGATACGCAGGTGAGCTGGTCCGAAATCAGGCGTGCTGAGGTCGCGGCGCTCTTCTGCGAGCTGTTGGTCCCGACCCGATACGTCCCGGACAATCCGGAGCTAGTCGAGCTTGCCGAGCACTTTGCGACCCTGTCCTCGCCAACCGAGGCCGTGGTGCAGGTCTGCGACTTCCTCCGCTCGGAGTTGCGCTATCTGCCCGGATCGACCTCGGTGGCGACAGCAGCGGACACGGCTTGGTCTCAGCGGAGCGGAGTCTGCCAAGACTTCGCCCATCTTTCCCTCGCGGTCCTGCGTAACCTGGGAATTCCCGGCCGCTATGTGTCGGGATATCTCTTTCCGCTGGAGGACGCAACCGTCGGTGAGAGCCGTGACGGTGCCTCGCACGCCTGGATAGAGGTTTGGCTTGGCGGGTGGTACGCAGTGGATCCGACAAATGGGGTGGCGGTCGGGGAGCGCCACATCACCGTGGCCAGGGGACGCGACTACGCCGACGTTAAGCCTTTCCACGGTATTTATCATGGCGGTTCACTGCTCTCGCTTGAGGTGACCGTGGAACTGCGACGCATGGCATGAGGAGACAACGGGGAGTGGAGGAGCCAATTGGGGCAGGCCTCCCTGGGGGTCCCTCGGATGGGGAGAAATTGGATATCGGTGGCCGCCGCGCAGCCAGCCAGTCTCGCGGGACAGCTTCGCGTTAACGTCGAGGCGCATGCCGATTGCGTCAGGCGGTTGGGGGCCAGGCCGGTGGTCTTCCCGGAGCTTTCACTCACCGGCTACGAGCTTGCCGCGGACCCGATCGACGAAGCCTGCGAGGCGATCGAACCCCTGGTCGCAGCTTGTGCGGAGACGGGGGCAATGGCGTTGGCGGGTGCACCTGTCGCAGATCGCACGAGTGGGCGTCGGATTTTCGCGATGCTATTCTCGGGACGGGGCGCGTGGGTAGTCTACGAAAAAGCGCACCTCGGCGAAGTTGAGAACGGCCGCCTCATGCGCGGTCCTGGAGCCAAGACGATCGTCCAGGGGCGGAGGGTGGGACTCGGGATCTGCAAGGACACCGGCGTCTCCGACCACATCGCCGCCACCGCCGCGCTCGGCGTCGACCTTTTCGCCGCTGGCCTTGTCCATCATCCTAAGGAACTCGAGGATCAGGACCGCAGAGGAGCGGCGATCGCCAGAGCCTGCGCCGCCTGCCGTTCGGCCGGTGCGCTGCTGCGCCTCGCCCAGGCCTACAGCCCGGTTGAACTGGAGGAGGCCTGCGCCACGGCGGCAGCGATAGCTTCCCCCACCCGGGCCCCTAGCGAGGCTATAAGAAAGGCGGTGAACTGAACCATGGCGAAGTAACCTCAGCAGCGGTACGCCGAGGTTCTCGAGTGGGGAATCTCGGTGATCGAGGTTGGGGGAAACCCGCGATCCTCGTCACCGCATACAAAATCTTGTATGATGGATGGGAGTGTTGAAGAGGATCACCTTTCTGGGGTCATCGCTGGATGACATCCGGCGGTTCC
>JAJZNF010000096.1 GCA_021847985.1 Actinomycetes bacterium
GTCGGCGCGGACGGGGGGATCTTCAGCTTCGGCGATGCGACCTTCTACGGCTCGATGGGCGGCACGACACTGAACGCGCCGATCGTGGGCATGGCCGCCACGGCCGACGGAGCCGGCTACTGGCTGGTCGCGGCGGACGGGGGGATCTTCAGCTTCGGCGATGCCCACTTCTACGGCTCGATGGGCGGCCAGCACCTAAACGCCGCCGTGGTCGGCATGCAGCCGACCACCGGCGGAGCCGGTTACTGGCTGGTCGCGGCGGACGGGGGGATCTTCAGCTTCGGCGATGCGACCTTCTACGGCTCGATGGGCGGCACGTCGCTGAATGCGCCGGTGATGGGCATGGCTCTCTCGCCCGACGGGAAGGGCTACTGGCTGGTCGGCAATGACGGCGGTATCTTCAGCTTCGGTGACGCCGCCTTCCACGGCTCACTCGGAGCCCAGCTGCCCAGCACTCCGATCAGCGCCATCCTGAGCACGCCGGGGATGGACGGATACTGGCTTCTCTCGCCCGACTCGCTCAAATACTCCTTCACGCCCACCCCCAACGAGCGCCTCCTGGCCACCTCGACGGCCATCGTGAACGCGGCCGCCTCTCAAATCGGGCCCGCGACGCAGGGCGACTTCTGCAACCCCTACGGCCCCTGTGAGGAGTGGTGCGCCCTCTTCGCGGCCTGGGCCTGGAACCAGGGTGGCATTCCGGCGGTATCCGATGGATTCACCGGCGACCTCTACAACTGGGCGGCGGCGAACACCAGCGTCATCGCGGCCGGCCAGGTGCCGGCCGCCGGGGATATCGTCTTCTATGGCACCGGGCCCCAGAACACCGGAACCTCGGTGCACGACGGGATAGTCGTGCAGACCTGGCCGGACGGAAGCCTGGTCACAGTGGAGGGCGATTCCGGACCCGGGCCCGCCGGCTGGCTGGGTGTAACGGTGAACGGCCCCTTCCAGGCGCAGCGCTCCCTGGAGGCGAACGGAGACCCTATCTACGGTTACGGGGAGCCCACCTAGCCAGCTCCGGCCCACCCGCCCGGCTCTCGGCACTTGTGCCAGTATTGGAGCAGGAAAGGGGGAGCCATGGACATCCTTGAGCGTTCGGCGAGGCTCTGGTCCGGCGAGGAGGATCTGGAAGGCAAGCATGCCTGGAGCGCCGACAACACTCTCCACGAGGCCGGCGAGGGCATAGCATTTGTCCACTCCTTCGCCAATGCGAGTGTGCTCCGCACCTCCGACGGATTGATGATGGTCGACACGGGCGGCTTCCTCGTCGCCCAAGAGGTGCATCGCCTGGTGCGCGCCTGGAGTGCGCTGCCCCTCAAGGTGGCCGTCTACTCCCATGGCCACATTGACCACGTCTTCGGAGTTCCGCACTTCGAAGCCGACCAGGAGGAGCCGGTCGAGGTGATCGCCCATCGGGGCGTGGCACGTCGCTTCGCCCGCTACGAGGAGAGCCCCGGCTACAACGGGCTGGCCAACAGCCGGCAATTCCAGCTTCCCGGCCTGCAGTGGCCCACCGATTACCGTTATCCGGACACCGACTACGAGGTGACCTACACATCCAGCTTGGGCGAGCTCTATTTCGAATTGCACCACGCCCGCGGGGAGACCGACGACCACACCTGGACCCACTTCCCCGACCGGAGGGTGATCGCCTGCGGAGACCTTTTCGCCTGGGTCACGCCCAACGGTGGCAATCCCCAGAAGGTGCAGCGCTACCCCCGCGACTGGGCGGTGGCGCTGGAGGAGATGGCGGCCCTCGAGGCCGAGCTCCTGCTGCCCGGTCACGGCCTGCCCTTGGCGGGCAAGGAGAGGATCGCCATCACCCTGCGCAACGCGGCCGCCCTGCTGCGCTCGATCTTCGACCAGACACTCGAGATGATGAACGCGGGCGCCCCGCTCAACGAGATCCTGCACAGCGTCAAGGCGCCCGAGGAGCTGATCAACCTGCCCTACCTGCGACCCGTTTACGACGAGCCGGAATTCATCGTCCACAACGTCTGGCGCGAGTTCGGCGGCTGGTACGGCGGGGACCCCTCCGAGCTGAAGCCTGCCAACAAAGTCGCACTCGCCAGAGAGATACTCTCCCTGGTCTCGGAGAAGAGGGCCTACTACTCCCGCGTGGAGGAGCTGAGTGACTCACCCGCGGAGGCCGACCAGCGGCTCGCGGGGCATCTGGCCGAACTCGCCTACCAGGCCGACGTCTTGGATCCGGATGCCAGGGCGCTTCGCGCCCGCGTGTTCCGCAGGCGGGCGAGCTTGGAGATGTCCCTGATGTCCAAGGGAATCTTCAACTCGGCGGCCATGGAGGCCGAGGCTCAGCCCGAAAAGCGCTGACACCTGCCCGAACTGGCCCCACGCCATGGCGTCGAATAGCATTTTTTCCCTAAGCGCACCAAGGAGAGCACTATCATGCTTACACCCCAGGACATAGAGCTCCTCAAGGAGCCCCAGATCGCCATCGTCGCCACCAATTCGATGGGAAAGGCGCCCCAGCAAACCCCGGTGTGGGTGGATACCGACGGCGAACACGTGATCTTCAACACCTCCAAGGGCCGGATCAAGCACCGCAACCTGGCGGGCGATCCGCTGGTCTCGGTCTGCGTCGTCGACTCCAAGAACCCCTACAGGTGGGTGTCGGTGCGAGGGCGGGCCGAGCTGGTCGAAGAAGGTGCCGACGAGCACATCGACTTCCTGGCCAAGAAGTACCTGGGGCAGGACACCTACCCCATGCGCCAGCCCGGCGAGGTCCGCATCATCGTCAAGGTGAAGCCGACCAACCGCATCGGCTCCTAGGGGGTCACAGCGGCGGGCTAGTTTTCGAGCGTCGCCCGCCGCCCCACGGGCCCCCCTTCGGCACAACACGCCCCGCTAGCGGCTTCAGCCGCCTCGCAGGAGCCGACAACGTGCCAAGGGGGACATCATGCCCGTCCCGGGTGATCCCTACGCCAAGATCCTGGAGCGCCTCTACGCCGAGGTTGCCCGGATCGACTCGGGAGTGGACTGGCGGCGGATAGCCGCCGCCTCCCGCATCCTCAACCGCTTCTCGCCGCGCAACGCCGTGCTGGTGGCCATGCAGGCCTGCCGCCGCAACGAGGAGGTCACCCAGCTGGCCGGCTACCGGAACTGGCAGAGCCTGGGCAGGCAGGTACGCACGGGTGAACGCGGATATGCCATCCTCGCTCCGGTGTTCAAGCCGGCCGGCCGGGCCGAACAGGACGCCCAGGACGAGGTTCGTCCCATCGGGTTCCGCTGGGTGACCGTCTTCGACGTTTCCCAAACCGAGGGCCCGGAGCTTGCGCCCCCGCTCCCCTCGCTCCTGCAAGGGGAGTCCATGGAGTTCGAAGCGGTATCAGCCTCCCTCGCCGCTCAGGCGGCTGCGGCCGGATTCGAGACCCGCGAGGCTGACCTGGACGGCGCCAACGGACTGACGGACTTCCTTGCCCGGCGGGTCACGGTGCGACCCGGCCTCTCCGGCGCACAGCGTGCCAAGACGCTCGCCCACGAGCTTGCCCACATCGAACTGCACAGCCAGGGAATTGCGTCCAGGCAGGTGGCGGAAATCGAAGCCGAGACCACGGCCTACCTGGTCATGGCCAACCTTGGCCTCGAGACCGACGACTATAGCTTCCCCTACATCGCCAACTGGGCGCGCGGAGACCTCTCCCTGGTGGTGGCGGTGGCCGAGCGATCCCAGGCCGCCTCGCGGGCTATCACCGCGCGCATCGGAGAGCACATACCCCGCGCCTATGCGCCCCGCTGACGCCTTTCCAGCGAGGACCCGCGGCCAGGGCTCCGCCTGGCCGCGCCGCGCCACAATGGCCTGAATCGCCGCCGCTGGCTGCGATAGTGTCTCCTCGGGGCCCGGCCACAACCGGGCCCGGCCTCACCCCCATGCCGGGGCGGACGCCATTTGACCCGCAGACAACTAGGAGACCCATGGCCGGCTCGTCGGCGACACTCGACTCACCCTTTTTCACCGACGTCCACCGCGCCATGGCCGAGGCCGCCGACACCTACCTGGAGCGGCTTGGCAATCGGCGCACAACGCTGCTTCGGACCATCCTGGACCAGCGACACTATCCGGATGAGCTGATGGAAGCCATGGCCTCGCTCGGGATAGTGGGCGCGATGATTCCCGAGGAGTACGGCGGTTCCGGTGCCGGACTGCTGGCGGTGGCGGTGGCCATGGAGCGCTTCTCGGCTTGGGGCCTGGGCAACACGCTGGCGATGCTCACCGTCATGGACGGGCTCGCCATTCTCAGGGGCGGCAGCGAAGAGCAGCGCCGGCGGCTCCTGCCCGAGATTGCCGAGGGCCGCCTGAAGCTCGCCTTCGCCATCACCGAGCCCGATGCCGGCACAAATTCGTTCAACATCTCACTGCGCGCGCGACGCGCGAACGGATCGTTCCGGCTCTCAGGCGAAAAAGCCTGGATAACCGCCGTCGACCGCGCGGACATGGTTCTGGTGGTGGCGCGTACCACTGTGCGGGAGGAAATTTCGCGCGCCGGTCTTCCCAAGGCCTACGGCCTCTCCCTCTTCCTGGTGCCGACCGACACCCCCGGCATGTCGCGCACCGAAATGGCCACCGTCGGGATCGAGGGATTCTCCCAGTTCCACCTGCGCTTCGACGACGCCGAGGTGGCGGAGGAGAACCTGGTGGGCGAAGCCGACCAAGGAGCTGCGGTGCTCTTCGAGGCGCTGAACCCGGAACGCATCATCGGCTCCTCGCTATCCATCGGCCTCACCGATTACTTCTTGTCCCGAGCCGTCGAATACGCCAACCAAAGGCGAGTCTTCGGAGAGCGCCCCATCGGCTCCTACCAGGGGGTTGCGCACCCGCTCGCCCGTGTCCGCGCCAACCAGGAGGCGGCCCGGGCTCTCATGTACAGCGCCGCCGAGGCCTACGACCGTCACGCACCCTCGTCGGTGGTGGGAACCTACGCCAACATGGCCAAGTACCTCTCCTCCGAGAACGCCTTCGAGGCCGCCGACCGCGCCATACAAACCCACGGCGGCAACGGATTCGTCGCCGACTACATGCTCATACAGATGCTGGCGCCCGCACGCCTGGCCAAGACGGCCCCAATCAACAACGAGATGATCCTGAACTACATAGCCGAACACGACCTCGGGCTGCCTCGCTCGTACTGAGGCCCGCCGAGGAAGGAGGAGCGATGGAAGACCTTGGGTACAACTTGATCCACCGCTGGAACATAGGAGACGCCCTGAGACGCGTGGCAAGGCGCCACCCGCAAAAGAGGGCGCTGGTCTTCGGCGAGCAAAGCTACACCTACGCCGAGCTCGACGAGCTGGTGGACAAAGTCGCCAACGCCATGGTCGCCCTGGGCGCAACGCCCGGGCACGGTGTGGCGATATACGCGCCGAACTCTCCGCTGTATCTGGCCGCCTTCTTCGCCGCCGGCCGCATCGGCTCACCTCTGGTTCCGATAAACGCGCTGCTAAGGGGCCCCGAGGTCACCTACGCGCTGACCAAGACCGGAGCGACGGTTCTCCTGGCCCACAGCGCCTTGATACCTGCGCTGGAGACCGGTGCCGACGCCTTCGTCGGCCTGGCCGGCAAGGCGTGCCTCGACGCTGAGGCGCAGGGCTTCGGGTCGTTCGCCGCGCTGGTCGAATCCGCTTCAGGCGAAGCGGTGGAAATGTATGCCGGCGACGACGCGCCTGCCGTCATCCTGATGACATCGGGCACCACGGCTTTCCCCAAGGCGGTGGTGAACACCCACCGCAACTTCTACGCCGCCCTGATATCCGGGCTCATCGATCTCGGGGTCACGAGGGACGAAGTCATGCTGCTCGGGCTTCCCCTCTTCCACGTGGGCGGTCTCTACCTCCTATTCGCCGGGATAGCCACCGGCTCGACCATGGTGCTGTTGCCACGCCTCGACCCCGGGGAGGCCCTGCGCGCGATCGGCGCCCAGCGGATCACCTACATCTCCTTCCCCGCCACGGTCTGGATCGGCATGCTCCACCACCCAGGCCGGCCCGGGTCCGACCTTTCGACAGTGAAGACCTGCCTGGTGTTCCAGTACATGCCTGCCGAGACCTTCGCGGCGTGGATGGAGGCGATGCCCGGCGCGGACTGGATCAACTACTGGGGCCAGACCGAAACCACCGCGCTCGGCGCGTCGACCCTCCGCGGCGAGCTGAGCTCCCTCCTCGGCGCGCCCGACCCCATAGGGGCCGCTCACGCCATCCTCGAGGTCCGCATCGTGGACGAGGAGATGCGCGAGGTCCCCGACGGGCAGATCGGCGAGTTGGTGCTGCGCGGCCCGGCGGTCACCCC
The DNA here is from genome assembly GCA_021847985.1 of Actinomycetes bacterium. GTDB lineage: Bacteria > Actinomycetota > Acidimicrobiia > Acidimicrobiales > Acidimicrobiaceae > Acidithrix. Next base: position 6,308 of record JAJZNF010000096.1, read on the forward strand.
CGGGTACCTCGGCGACGACGATGCCAACCGGCAGCTTTTCGCCGGAGGGTGGCACCACACCGGCGACGTCGGCTACCGTGACGCGCAAAGCAGGGCCATCTACTTCGTCGACAGGAAGAAGGACATCATCAAGACCGGCGGAGAGAACGTATCCTCCCAGGAGGTCGAGGACGTAATATCCCGCCATCCGGGCGTGGCGGAGGTCGCGGTGGTGGGCACGCCCGATCCCTACTGGGTGGAGGCCGTTACAGCCTTCGTGGTGGCCCGGCCGGGCATAGAACTCAGTCCCGAAGACGTGATTGCGTTCGCCAAGGAGCGCATGGCGGGCTTCAAGGCGCCCAAACGCGTCGTGGTGCTGGCCGAGCTGCCCAAGAACCCGACCGGCAAGATCCTCAAGCGCATGCTGCGCGAGAGCGCCAACTGAGGGAAGCCAAGACCAAGCCCAGCCCGGGACAGGACAACAAGGAGGAATGATGGGGGCTCGCGAAGAGCGGCTGAAGAACGAGATCGAGAGGGTTCACAAAGGGGGCCCGCCACGCGGACACGAGAAGCTCGCCGAGTCGGGACGCATGTTCGTCCGCGACCGGCTGCGCCTGTTCTTCGACTCCGGCGAGGTCGACGCCGAGGTGGGGACCATGGCCCGCAATCTCGAGACCGAGCTCGCCGCCGACGGCGTCGTCACCGGCAGCGCCCACATCGACGGCCAGA
>JAJZNF010000232.1 GCA_021847985.1 Actinomycetes bacterium
TCCGACGGCGGGATCTTCTCATTCGGGGATGCCCACTTCTATGGCTCCACCGGCGCCATGACCCTCAACAAGCCCATTGTCGGCATGGCGGCCACCCCGGACGGCAAGGGGTACTGGCTGGTGGCCTCCGACGGCGGGATCTTCTCATTCGGGGATGCGCCGTTCTTTGGGTCCCAGGGGGGCACGACACTGCCCGCGCCGGCGGTTTCCCTCAATTCCGCCACCTATATCGTCTCGTCGATGACCGGAGCGCCGGGCTTCGACGTGAGCAACTTCCAGTGCGGCCTCTCCAGCCCGCCCACCAGCGGCACCTTCGTAATGGTCGAGGTTAACGGCTGGCCGTTCAGCGCGTCGAACACATGCATGGCAAAGGAAGCCACCTGGGCGCAGGGCAACTATCAGCTCTACACCTTCTTGGCTTTGCCGGTCGTCAACGGCTCCTGGGGCGCTACTCCCAGCTCGGAGTACATGAACGGACCGCAAGGATCCTCGACCCTCGCCAACCAGGCCTACAACTACGGCTACAACGACGCCGCCTACGCTTTCGCCCAGGCCAACGCAGCGGGAGTCTCCTCCCCGATATGGTGGATCGACGTTGAGGGGGCGACTTCCTACTGGAGCTCCGACCCCGCACTCAACACCGCCACCATCCAGGGAGCGGTCGACTACCTGAACCAGCAAGGGATCATCGCAGGCATCTACTCGGGGCACGCGACGATGTACGCTCAAATCACCACGGGCACGACCAGTGGCGGTGGTGTCACCATACTTGGTCCAGGCGGAGGGCCGATTCCACTGTGGTTCTACTCGTCCGACGGAATTGCGGCCTGCACCTCCCTCTACAGCTCGACGGGCGCACTTAACCCCTTTGCCGGCGGAATCCCCTGGTACATCCAGACCGCGATGATGAGCAATTATGACGCCGACGTCTCCTGCTAGGGGGCGAGGCGCCGTTGCAGCTTGGCACCGCCACCGAGCCCTCCCCGGGGCATGCAAGATCACCGCAGCAAATCCTTCTCCCGGCCAGGCGGATGCGCGAGAAGCAAAGCGGGTTCAAATGCGGGCGCTGTCGGGCTCGGCGGATGCCAAAGGATGGGATAGCCCTAAGCGCCGGGCCCTCGGCATGGGTCTCGCGGTGGGACGCCACGGTGATCGCGCTCCGCGCTTGCGCCATAGGCACGCGTACACGCCCTCCGGAGACTCTCAGCCGATCAGCTCAATGAAGGCCTCGAGCTGGCGCAGGTTCCGGCACTCCACCACCGCGTCGCAGTAGCGGGAGTACTCGCTTATCACCGAGTCGCCGGAATTCCAGTAAGAGGCGGGTTCCGGGTTCAGCCAGTAAAGTCGCGAAGCCCTGGAACGCATCTCGCCTAGCAGGTCCGACCGGGAGGCGTGGTAGTTGTTACGCGCGTCGCCGAGGACGATGACCGTGGACTTCTTGGAAAGCTGTGCCAGATAGTTGTCCCGAAATTGCTCGAAGGAGTGCCCGTAGTTCGTGTGGCCGTCAACGTGCACAACGTTGGCTTTGGTGTTCACGAGTTTCAGGGCCTCCTCGATTGAATCCGCGCTCTCGAAGTACCCCGTCACCTCGTCGATCGCATCGATGAAGACGAAGCTGCGTACCTTCTTGAACTCCTCCGACAAGGCGTAGACCAGCTGCAGGGTGAACCGGGCGAAGGCGGCGACCGATCCGGAGATGTCGGCGACGATGAAGATCTCGGGCTTGGAAAGGCGTGGCGGCCGGAACTCCAGCTTCACCGGCACTCCCCCGTAGCCGAGAGACTCCCGAAAGGTCCGCCGAAAGTCCAACGGCCCCTTCCTGCTGCTCATGCGACGCTTGGCGAGCCGCGTCGCCAGCTTCCGCGCCAACGGTCCGATGGCCCGCCTAACTTTCTGGATCTCGTCACGAGAGGCCTGCATGAAGTCGATGTCCTCAGGCAGTAGGGGCCGCATGGTCCGGGCAACCGCCTCCTCGCCCCGATCCTCCACGAGCATGCGCCGCACCTCGGCGTCGATCGCCTGACGCAGCTCGGCGACGAGCTCCTCAACCCGGTTGGTGAGGATGGCCTCGCCGATGGCGCCATCCCCCTCCTGCCCGGCAAGCTCCTCACGCAGTTTCGCATAGACCATCTCGACATCGAGCTGCTTCAAGGTGCGGTAGGTGTAATAGACGCCGCTCACCGCGCGTCCCTTCTCCATGCCTCCGTGGCGGGCGACGGCCGCACGGGCCAGCCGGGCCAGGCGGGCCAGGTCGCCCGCCAGCATCGCCTCGATCATCATCTTGCGCAGTTCGTCAGCTCCCCCGCCCCCACCGGCGACTTCCTGCGCGGCACCGGAGGGGTCCGCCCAGATCTGATCCTCCCTGGACTCCTGGTCCTCGGAGACCGAAGGGTATCGATTCGCGAAGAAGACATCGAAAAGGAGGTTGAATACCTCGCGGTGGCCCTCGTCCTTGATCATGGTCGCGAACAGGGCGGTCCGAAACGTCGGACGGTCGATCTCGCCCAGCGCCCTGACAGCGGACGTCGCGTCCAGGACTTCCGTCATCGAAACGGGGACTTTGGCTTCGCGAAGGGCGTCCGCGAAGGAGACCAGCTGGTCGATCATGGAAGGCTCCTATCCGAGCTTTGCCCGAGCCTTCTCCACGTCGGCCTGGTACTTGAGAAGCACGTTCAGCGTCGAGGCAACGGTCGCGGGATCGAGGTCCTTGGCGTCCAGCGTGAGCAGGGTCACCGCCCAATCCAGAGTCTCGGAGATGGAGGGGTGCTTCTTCAGGTCCAGCGACCGAAGCATGGCGGCAAAGTCGGCGATCTTTGCCGCAAGCTCCTCCGGAAGTCCCGGGACCTTGAGCATGAGGATCGCCTTCTCCCTCTCCTTGCTCGGATACCCGATGTGCAGGAAGAGGCAGCGGCGCTTGAGCGCCTCGGACAGCTCGCGAGTGTTGTTCGAGGTCAGGATGACTATCGGCTGGCGGGTGGCAGAAACCGTGCCGAATTCCGGAATGGTTATCTGGAAGTCCGACAGCAGCTCCAGGAAAAGCGCTTCGGTCTCCAGCTCCACCCGATCGACCTCGTCGATCAGGAGAACGACCGGCTCGTCCAGGGAGATCGCCCGGAGCAGTGGGCGTGGAAGCAGGAACTCCTCGGAGAAGATGTTCTCCTTCACCGCATCCCAATCGGCAGGGTCCTCGCCGGCGGCCCTGGCCGCCTGGATGCGCAGCAGCTGCTTGGAGTAGTTCCATTCGTAGATCGCCTTGGCATCGTCAAGGCCTTCGTAGCACTGCAGGCGCACGAGCTCGGCATCAAGAGCTCTGGCCAGCGCCTTGGCAAGCTCCGTCTTACCGGTGCCTGCCGGTCCCTCCACCAGGATCGGCTTGCGCAGCACCGTGGCCAGGTACACCGTGGTGGAAATCTCCTGGCTCGACAGGTAGGACGCCTGGGCCAGCGCGTCGCCCACCTCGGTTATGCTCTCGAATCCCTCGCCCGTAACTCTCACCACTCCATCCGTTCCCGCGTCCTTGCCTAGCCGCGAACTTGCCCGTTGCCCTCGATCACGTAACGCTCCGTGGTTAGAGCCTCCAGGCCCATGGGGCCACGTGCGTGGAGCTTCTGTGTGCTGATGCCGATCTCGGCCCCCAGGCCGAGCTGGTTGCCGTCGACGAATCGAGTGGAGGCGTTCACAAGCACCGCCGCCGCGTCAACTTCGCGCATGAAGCGGTTCGCGTTGGCGTAGTCATTGGTGAGGATCGCCTCCGAATGCCCCGTACCGTAGCGGGAAATGTGATCCACGGCCTCGTCCAGCCCGTCCACGACACGAACCGCGAGCTTGAGATCCAGATACTCGGTGGCCCAGTCATCTTCTGTGGCCGGCACGGCGCGACTGATTGCCGCGCAGGCCCGCTCGTCACCATGAATCTCCACCTCGGGAAGGAAGCGGTCCATGCGAGAGAGGAACTCCGTGGCGACCGCCTGGTGCACCAGCACCGTCTCGACGGCGTTGCAGACGCTCGGCCGCTGCACCTTGGCGTTGCGGACAATGTCCTCGGCGGCGTCGAGATCCGCGCTGGCGTCGACAAAGATGTGGCAGTTGCCTTCCCCGTCGATGATGTACGGGACGGTGGCATGCTCCTCGATGGCAGCGACCAGGGATCGGCCCCCACGTGGTATCAGGCAGTCTATGTAACCGCGCAGCCGCATGAAGGCCACCGCCGATTCACGGGAGGCGTCCGGCACCAGCGCCACGGCCTCCCTCGGGAGGCCCGCCTTAGCGAGTGCTTCGGATAGGACCGAGGCGATTGCGCGGTTGGAGGCAAACGCCGCCGAGGAGCCGCGCAGGAAGGCCGCGTTGCCGCTCTTCAGGCACAAAGCGGCTGCATCCGAAGTGACATTGGGCCGGTTCTCGTAGATGATCCCCACCACCCCGAGAGGCACGCGCTCGCGGCTGACCGCAAGGCCGTTGGGCAGGCGGTATCCACGGGTGACCTGGCCGACGGGATCGGCAAGCGCGGCAACCTCGAGAACCTGAGCGGCCATGTCCGAGACTCTCGCTTGAGTGAGCACCAGCCGGTCAACCTGGGTCGAGGGCATTCCCCCACGGCGGGCACGGTCGACGTCGTCGGCGTTTGCCGCCAAAATCTCCTCGACGGCAAGCTCAAGGCCCTCGGCCATGTAGCCCAATGCGTCGTTCTTCTGCTGGGCGGAAGCAAGCCTGACACGCCGCGAGGCTTCCTTCACCCTGCCGGCCAACGCCAGAAGCTCGGAATTTGCAGAGGTGAGATCTTTCATCCCCCTCCAGCCTAATGAGCACAGCCTTCTCGGTGGCGGGCTAGCCCTCCAGCAGAATCATGTCGTCGCGATGCATCGCCAGGGCCGAGACGTCGGACGCCAGCCCGGCTCGGCGCCGCTGCAACTCGCCGCCGAGCTCGTCCGCGCCTATGCGGGCCAAGCCCTTGGCGATGATGCCCCCATCTTCGGAGACGACCTCTACCGCGTCCTCCGCGGCAAAGGCTCCCCCCAACCCGGTCACTCCGACGGCCAGAAGCGACGACCCTTTATCACGAATCGCCCTTCGAGCGCCTTCGTCGACCTGGATGAACCCGCTCGAGGGAAGGGCGAAGGCAATCCACAGCTTGCGCGATGGAAGCCGCCGTCGGCTTTTCGAAATCCAGGTCCCGACCCCCTGCCTGCGTGTCGGGGCCGAGCTGAGCGCCTCGGGGTTGGAGGCCGCGGCAATGAGTGTCTCCACACCGGACCACGCCGCGATCCTGGCCGCCATGATCTTGGTGACCATTCCCCCGCTTCCCCGGGTGGTTCCCCGCCCACCGGCCAGCGAGGCAAGCTCACGCGTAACCTCCTGCACCTCCTCGATAAGGGTGGCGTCCTCGAACCGGCGCGGGTCAGCGGTGAAAAGGCCATCCTGATCGGTCAGGAGCACCAGTACCTCAGCCCCCACCAGCCCGGAGACCAGCGCGGCTATCCGGTCGTTGTCGCCCAGACGGATCTCGTCGTCGGCCACGGCGTCATTCTCATTGATGATGGGGATTATGCCCTGATCGAGCATCCGCCCCAGAGTCGCCCGGGCGGACAGGTACTGGCGCCTCTCCATGAAATCCGAGGCGGAAAGGAGGATCTGGCCACTAACGAGACCACGCTCGGCCAGCTTGCCCGCCCACGCGGCGATCAGGTTCACCTGGCCGACCGCCGAAGCCGCCTGTAACGTGACCAGGTCCGCGGGACGTTCACCGAGCATTCCAAGACGCCCGAGACCGAGTGCGATCGCACCGGAGGTGACGAGCGCAACGCGGTGTCCGGCCGAGTGAAGCAGGGCAAGCTGATCACAGATGGAATCGACCACGGGGTGATTCACGTCCAGATGGTCGGTCGTCACCGACGATGACCCGATCTTCACGACCAGATTCACTGCTGCGCTCCCTTGCGTCGGCCCAAGGCGGACGCCATGACCAGGCCGGCACGCATCAGCCAGGATAGCCCCCCAAGCCGAAGGCGGGCGCAGCGATCGCTGCTAGTCCCTGGTGTAGTCGAACTCGAAGTCCCCGATAACCACTTCGTCGCCGTCGGTGGCGCCTGCCCGGGCTAGTGCCCGGTCTACCCCGAGGTGCCGCAGCCTCGTCTGTATGTATTCCAGAGCATCGGGCGTGGTGACGTCGGAAAGGGCCACCGCCCGCTCGGCTGCGCGTCCCAGCACCCGGAATCGATGCTCGCCCAGCTGGACAACCTTGAAACCATCGGGGGTCAGATTGATGAAGATGGCCTCCGAGGAACGGGGGCCGGCGGACTCGCTCCGGGATTGGGATACCACTTCGGCAAGCTTGCGCTTGAGCGCCTCCACATTAAGAGCCGAGATCGAGGAGATCGCCATGTCAGCGGCCACCCCAAGGTACTCCTCACCGTGGCGCACGATCTCCTCGTCGAGCACATCCGCCTTTGAGACGACCACCAGTCGGGGCCGATCCAGAAGCTCGGGCAGGTAGTTGCCAAGCTCGCGCAGGAGGACGCGATGCTGCTCGGCCACCGAAGCGCCCTGAGACTCGGTGGCGTCGAGCAGAAAGACCAGAACTCTCGCACGCTCGATGTGGCGCAGGAATTCGAGGCCGAGTCCCTTGCCTTCCGAAGCACCTTCGATCAGGCCGGGTATGTCGGCGACCACGTACTCGAAATCGTCGGCAAGGCGCACGACGCCAAGATTCGGCTTGAGAGTCGTGAAGGGATAGTCCGCGATCTTGGGCTGTGCCCTCGAGATCACCGAGATGAACGTCGACTTTCCGGCGTTGGGATAGCCGACCAGCGCCACATCCGCCTTGAGCTTCAGCTCCAGGTTGAACCAGTTCTCCTCCCCCGGCTCGCCCTGTTCGGCAAAGGAGGGCGCCCGCCTCTTGTTGGCCAA
>JAJZNF010000234.1 GCA_021847985.1 Actinomycetes bacterium
TCCCAGGCCCGGTCGGGGTGACACGAACCATTCCCCCTCGCCCAGGTAGGCCGTCTCCACCTCTTGGTCGGAGCCGATCAGACGGGAAAGTTCATGAGTGCCGGAGGCGACGAACGCGAGCACCGTGGGTGCTTTGCTCAGTGCATCCATCTCGGAGCCGGCCAGTGAGGTGGCGTCGGCCACGACGATTACGTCGGCACCGGCCCGCACGGCCTGAGCGGCATGCGCGAAGACCTCAACCGTCTTCGCGCCGGTGAAGGCGGCCCTCCACGCTGCGGGGCTCCCCAGTCCAGCGGGATCGATGACAGCGATCCGGGTATCTGGCAAGCGGCGCGGTGGCGTCATGGTCATACCCTCCTAGTTTCGTACCGGTTCACGCACCTGGCCGGCTTTGCGACCGGTTAGTAAGCGTTGGGTGTTGTCTCTCTCCTGTCCCGGGCTGACCGCCGACGCCGCGACGGGGTGGAATTCGCAGCCACTCCACCTGCCGGGCTTAGCTTTCGTCGGCCCGATCCGCCTGTTGCGAGAGGAATGCCAAGAGCGATCCCTGCAGCCAGGTTAGGTAATCGAAGATTACGAAATCCTGGAAACGAGGGTCATCTTCTCCGGGCCGCTCCATCTCCTCGTAAACGTCCAGCGCAGTGCCGATGAGAAGGCGGATGTCGTTTATCGCGCCCACCCAATTCACAAGGTCCTCGTGGGTGAGCACCGCTTTGGTGACCGAACCTGCCAGACCTTCCAGCAGACGCCTGTGCTCGTCGGCAAGAGAGTCGGGGTCGACCTTTTCGATCTCATGTTGTGCAGCGTCGTCAAATGGATAGGTGGGCGGGAAGAGGCGCGTGACGTAGGGGCTGTGTGACTCGATCGCTTCCACAACTACGCCGGGCAGCATGCCCAGGAGCTCCTTTTCCTCATCGGTTAGAAGGTTCTCGAAGCTGTTCTCGTCGATCTGCCTGACGGGGCCCCTTATCTGCGTCACAGGACTTGAAACACCCGTCAGTCCGATTCTCTTTCCAACGTCGCCCAGAGGCCCTTTTCGTGCAGCCGGCTTGCGTCCATTTCGGCCTTCTCGCGTGGTCCGTGAGCAACGATTGCGCGGCCGTTGTTATGGACCTCCATCGTCAGCGCCGTCGCCTTCGAAGTGGAGTAGCCGAAAAGAGTTTCCAGAACCCAGATCACGTAGGAGATTAGGTTTATCGGGTCGTTCCAAAGGACGACGCGCCAAGGCGAATCAAGGCTCTCGCTCGAACCAGTGCGTACCTGTTCCTCGGTGGCTGTACCGGTGGGCAACTTGGCGAATCTCCTCAGGGTGCACAGAGCGAAACCGGCGATTCCATGCTACGCCGACGGCCGAGCCCCATCGCTCGTTCACGACTCCCGGGCAAGGGAGTCCCCTATGGCTGTCCTGCCGCGCCCCTGTCGGCGAGTTCCGCCGTGGAGGGCGCAACCAACGACGTCTTTCCCTCAGCTGGAACACGCCGCTCAAAGAGATTCAGGTTGTGCCAGATCATGGCCACCCAGACCGCTGTCGCGCCCACGATATGGAACTCGACGAGGAGGGCGGGAAGGTTGGTGAAGTACTGGGTGTATCCGATGAAGCCTTGAGCCGCCATGAGCCACAGCAGCGCTCGCGCCCGCTTCATGACGGGCTCGGGAGCGCGCCCCTGGTGCAGCAGGAAGACGCTGGCGAGGGTCAGGCCGACCAGGAAGAGAACGAAGTCCGCATGCAGCTGCGCAACCGCGCGGAGAGGAAAGGGCAGACGAACGGCGAGCGGGCTGCCCGAATGCGGCCCGGATCCCGTGACGGCGGTGCCGACGAAGAGGACCGCGGACAGGGCGACCCACATGATCCTGCTTACCCAGACCGCTTCCTTGCTGACGAGGCGCACAGACACGGTGCCTTCGCTGGAGGCCCGGTAATACAGGACGACCGCGTCCAGAACCACGATCAGCGAGAGGAGGAAGTGGGCCATTACGAATGGAGGCGCCAGCTTCTCCAGAACCGTAATGCCGCCGAGGATCACCTGGGCAATCAGGCCCCCGACCATGCCCATGCTCAGCCAGGCCAGGTCCTTGCGGAAGGGCTTCCTGAAGAATGCCGCCGCGGTGGCGATCATCACCGCCACGGTCAGGAAAATGGTGATCACGCGGTTGGTGAACTCGATCATCGGGTGGAACGAGTACTGGGCAACGAGTTGGTTGCCCTGGCAGTCAGGCCAAGTCGGGCAGCCGAGGCCGGATTGGGTGAGCCTCACCGCGCCACCGGTGATGATGATCAGCGAAAGCCCGACCAGGGCGAAGTAGGCCAGGCGGCGGTACAACTTTGGGCTGACTTCCCACGCGCGGATGTGTGTCCAGAGCCGTCGAAGCACGCTTCAAGGCTAAACGATGACGCCCGCCATTTGTACGCGCCGGGTTCTATTCAAAGCGGAAGAGGCGCGTGGCCAGGAGAGGAGCGCCAATCGCCCACACGGCGAGCACGATCCATGAGCCTGCCAGGGATCCTCCACCGGAGGTGGAAGAGATGAAGAGAATATGCGCGCCGGCGTAGGCGGGCAGTATTCGCGCGACGTCGGCTATCGGTCCGGGGAGCGAAGTCACCGGAAAGATCATGCCCCCCAGGACGAGCAGGACCAGAAAGAGGCCGTTCGCAGCTCCAATCACGGCTTCGGACTTGAGCCGGCCGGCCAGGATCAGGCCGATTCCGGCGAAGGCCGCACTCGAAAGGATGATGGCGACCACGAACTCGACAGCGTTGCCGGTGGGCTTCCAGCCAAGTGCCAGCCCTACCACGGCCAGCAGCACCACCTGGACCAGCTCGATGACTGCGATCGAGGTGATCTTGGCACCCAGGAGCGCCCCGCGGGAGAGTGGAGTGGTGCCCAGCCGCTTCAGTACGCCGTACGAGCGCTCCACTCCGGTGGCGATGCCGAGCGAAACCATTCCCGTGGCCATGATGGCCAGCGCGATGGTGCCGGGGACCAGAAATGCGACGGGCTTTAGCACTCCGTGCGGCAGGGGCAGCACCTTGATCAAGGAGAACGCAACGAGAAACAGGAGCGGAATCCCGAAGGTGACCAGCAGAGACTCGTATTGCGTCATCGAAAGGCGGATCTCCGCCTTCGCCTGAGCCTGATAAGGGTGTGCAGCCAATTTCCCTCTTCCTTGAACCCGCGCCGAACCCGGCGGCCGACCGCCGCTCAGGCGTCCCCGCTCGTGATCTCCAGGAACACTTCTTCGAGCGAGCCCCGTCCGGCGTTCATCTCGATCAGATCGACGCCCTCTGCCGCGAGCAGGGCCGTGATGGTGCCGACCACGTTGGCCGGCGCCTCCTCTGCGAGCCTGTACCTGTTGTCCCCCAAGTCGGTCAACTGAAAGCCCAGACGTTGCGAGAATGACGCCACGTCTATGGCGGCCGCGGTGCGAAAGACCACGGTTTGCTTGCCGAAGCGTTCTCTCAACTCCGAGGGCGTCCCCTCGGCGACTATTCGGCCTTCGTCGATCACCGCGATATTGTCGGCGAGACGCTCGGCCTCGTTCAGTTCGTGCGTCGTGAGCAGTACGGCGACCCCGTTTCGCGCCATGTCGGCAACGGCGGCGCGGATCTGCTGCTTCCCTGCGGCGTCAACGCCGGCAGTGGGCTCATCGAGGAAAAGCACGCTCGGCCGGCCGATCAGCGCCAAGGCCAATGCGAGGCGCTGCTTCTCTCCGCCGGAGAGAAAGCGGTAGGGAGTCTTCTGTGCCGAGCCGAGTTCGGCAAGTTTGATCAGCTGATCGACGGGCACGGGGTCGTCGTAGAAGCCCGAATAGAGCTCAAGCGCCTGGCGAGGGTTCATCCGCGGGTAGATCCCGCCGACCTGAAGCATCACACCTATCTTCTTGACCAGCTCGCGATGCTGGCGTGCCGGGTCCATGCCGAGCACCCGCACGCTTCCCTTGGCGATCTTCCTGTAGCCCTCGATGGCCTCGATGGTGGAGGTCTTGCCTGCGCCGTTGCGCCCGAGCACGCAAAGGATCTTGCCCGGCTCGACCGTGAGGCTCACGCCTCTCACCGCGTCACGCTCCCCGTAGCGGACCCAGAGGTCATTTACTTCGATAGATGGCACGGGTTAAGAAGCTAGCCTTTGATTTCGATGATCGACATTCGTGGCCTGCGGGAAGACCCCGCTCTCGTGAAGGAACTCCTCGGCAGGCGCGGTGTGGAATCCTCCATCGTGGAAGAGCTCACGGCGCTGGACGCCGCCTACCGGGACGCCGTATCGGCGAGGGACGAGCTTCGCTCGCGCGTCAACGAGACCTCTCGGCGTGTCGCCGAGGCTTACAGGAACAAGGAGGCGGCCGAGGCGGAGCGCCTGAAAGAGGAAAGCCGCCGTCTGGGCGCCGAGCTGGAGGTCGTCGCCGCCCAGGCCACCGACTTGGAGGGCCGGCGCAAGGATCTTTGGCTGGTTATCCCCAACGTTCCATCTCCTGACGCCCCGGTCGGGGCAGGCGAAGACGACAACGTCGTGGTGCGGTACTGGTCCTCCGACGGCGGATCGAGCGTCGAAGCGCCTGACCTCGATTATCCCGCGCACAAGAGGGTGCCCCACTGGGATATCGGTGTCGAGCTGGAAATACTCGACCTCGAGCGTGGCGCCAAGCTGTCCGGCAGCATGTTTCCTCTCTACAAGGGGATGGGCTCAAGGCTCATCCGGGCACTGACCTCATTCGCCCTCGACGCGCACGCCGACTCTTTCCTGGAGATCCGCCCTCCCACTTTCGTTAAGCGCGAGACGATGATCTCGACCGGCCATCTTCCCAAGTTCGCAGACGACGCGTACCAGATGGAGCGCGACGATCTCTGGGCGATCCCGACCGCCGAGGTGCCGCTCACCTCCATGGCCCGTGACGAGATCCTCGAAGCCGACCAGCTGCCGTTGAGGATGACGGCCGCGACTCCGTGCTTCCGGCGCGAGGCGGGGTCGGCCGGGCGCGACACCCGCGGCTTGCTGCGCTTGCACGAATTCGACAAGGTCGAGCTGATGGTCTACGCGACCCCGGCCCAGGCACAGGAGATGCACATCGAGATTCTCTCCCGCGCCGAGGCGCTCCTGCGCCAGCTCGGCTTGACCTACCGTGTACTGGATTTATGTACCGGCGATCTCGGAGCCTCCTCGCGGCGGACCTTCGACCTGGAGGTGTACGCACCCGGCGTTGACCGCTGGCTCGAAGTCTCGTCGGTGTCCTGGTTCGGCGACTATCAGGCCAGGCGGGCCAACGTGCGGTACCGTACCGAGCCGGGCGGCGGCGTCGAGTTCGTCCACACCCTCAACGGCTCGGCTCTGGCCTGGGCGCGAGTGATTGCGGCCATCTTGGAGACCGGGCGTGAGGCGGATGGCTCCGTCACGCTCCCTCCGGTGCTTACGCCCTATTTGCGGGGTGCCGCCAGAATTCCGGTGCCCGAAGCTGAAATTTGAGCTAGACGCCCGAAAGCGTTAGTTTCTATTGGGTGAGTACAGCGCAGGTATTGTTCGCGATCGCGCTCGCCGCCGTCACTCTGGTGGTTGTGGCCTTCGCAGTGTTCGTGGTCTCCTCCACGATGTGGGGCAACCGCTGGGTGAGGAGGTCTCCTAGGTGAGTCCGGAGTCAACTCTCTACAAGGGAAAGACCGGGCAGTGGGCCTTCGTGCTCCACCGAGTGACCGGGTTCCTCGTCCTGATGTTCATACTGCTGCACATCATTGATGTTTCGATGCTCAACTTTCCGCGCATCTACAACGAGATACACGCCCTTTACGGCAACGTGCTGATGCGGCTCTTCGAGGTGGGCCTGCTCTTCGGCTTGGTCTACCACGCGCTCAACGGCTTGAGGGTGATCATGATCGACTTCTTCCCGGGGTCGATCAAGAACGAGAAGTCGGTCTTCTACGGCATCTTCTCCCTCACGGTCCTTCTTACGATCATCGGCGGCTTCATAATCCTGCGGCCCTTCTTCACGGGGAGCGTTCACTAGATGTCCACCGCCGAGAGATCCACAACCCGGCCCGGCGCCACCCCCAATAGGAGATCACGCCAGAATTTCGAGACCTGGTCCTGGTTCTTCATGCGGATCTCGGGCCTCATTCTCTTCTTCCTGGCGCTGATCCATTTCTCGTTGACGCACATCTTCAACGACGTGACCACTACGACGGTGTCGTTCGTGGCAAAGCGCTGGGCGAACCCCTTCTGGAGGGTCTTCGACTGGCTGCTGCTTTCGCTGGGCCTCTTGCACGGGACCAACGGGCTGCGCTTCATCATGGACGACTACGTGCGCAATCCGCGCAAGCGCGCCGCCCTGAAGGCCTTCATGTACGCGCTCGCCGCCGCCCTGTTCGTTCTCGGCACGATCACCATCGTCACCTTCAAGGGAAGTCTGGCTGGCTAGTCCGGAGCAGAGACCGGGCGGTTAGCATTTTCTCCATCAACGGGGTTCGCGTCGTGTCTCGTGGTGCCCCCGTTCGTCCACATTTGAGGTGAAGGAATGGGTTGCATCAAGTCGGCGCGGGGGTCCTTGCTTGCTCTCCTTTTGGTGCTGTCTCTGCTTGTCGTGGGGCATACCGAGACAACAGCCAGGGGAGGGCTGGTTGCGAGCCAAAACCAGGCACTGACATCCGCGACATCAAATCCCGCCTACGACATGGTCGCCTCCGACGGAGGCATCTTCTCCTTTGGGGCTCCCTTCTACGGTTCCATGGGCGGCACCCCCCTCAACAAGCCCGTGGTCGGCATGGCCGCGACGCCTGACGGCAAGGGGTATTGGCTCGTCGCCTCCGACGGCGGCATCTTCAGCTTCGGGGACGCGCAGTTCCATGGCTCCATGGGCGGCACTCCCCTCAACAAGCCCGTGGTCGGCATGGCGTCCGATCCC
>JAJZNF010000310.1 GCA_021847985.1 Actinomycetes bacterium
ACCAGGCCTCGCCCCGGTAGCTGAAGCTGATCGTGCCTCGCATCTCGCGGTCGCCGGCGCTAGCTAGATCGATCGAGGCGGTTATGCCTCCGTGTGCCGCAGCGAGGTTGCCGGCCAGGGCCAGCAGGGCCCTCTCTAGCGGCAGGGCCTTCTCGGCCCGCACCGTAAGGACAGGGTCTTCGCGCACTGCTGTTGGCCCCAGGCGGATGGCCATGGCCGCGTCTCCACCCAAGGCGGTGCCTTCCGGCAAGAGGGCGCCTGCGGTCTGCGTGCAGATCATGAAGCGGAGATAATCCAAGGGAACGCCGGTGAGAGTGGCGTGTTCGGCGAGCTTGGCGTTGAAGTCCGCGACGTCGACCGGGGGCTGTCCTTCGGCGGTGGTCATTTGTTTGGTCCTTCTCTGTCGAAGTGCCCCTGTGGTGTTCTGTCGGGATATATCGGCATTTGCCCCAGGTCTGTAGCGTCTAGCGCTGCATGTGGCCCGGGTTGCCGGATCCCGGCGCCGCTCCGGCCATCTCCAGCAGCCGGCGCAACAGAGAGGCCCCATCGCCGGAGCCGAAGCCGAATCTGGCGGCGGAGCGCGCGATCGGTGTGGCGAGCTCGTCCGGTGTGGCCCGGGCATTGTCGAGAATGTCGCGAACGATGCGCCCGACTGATTCCGGGTCCTCGTAGTCCGCCACCAGGTCGCCGGCCGTGCGCGCCGGAGTGGTGACCAGCAGCCCTCTGGTCTCCCGCCATGCGCCCGGCTCGAGACCGCCCCGGTGGATCCGGACATCGTTGCGGCCGGTCTGTTTCCGCTCGGGCAGGGTGAACTGGTGGCGGTCGGCGGGCAGGCCGCCCAGGCCGTAGATCGCGGCGGCCGAGCGGTGCGAGACGACGCCTTGCGCGGGTGTCCTTTCCCAGGCAGGTGTTTCAGGGGCCAGCTGCAGCCAGGCGGCCCGCAGCTCGAGGTGTTCCGGTTCGGGGGCTCCGGCCACCAGGTAGACGCCGTGGGCAATGCGCCTAAACAGGACGCCTTCGGCGACTTGGCGGGCAAGGGTCGCGGGTGCGACGCCGGCGAGCTCCGCTTGGCGCCGTGTGATCAGGCCAAGCTGCGCCTCGGCGATGGCGGAGACAGTGGCGATGGAGGAGCGGCGAGCAATACTGGGAAGTGTATCACTAGTGATATGGAACGGAGTATGTACGGTGCCAGGGTCCACCGCGAGCCGGGGATGTCGAAGTACGCGACCTTGCCCCTGGAGAATGGACTTGCTCATGCCATTCTGTGCGCGGATGGTTGCCTGGGGGATGCTTCGGCATGGTGGCGGCCCCTCCGCAGGGCTGGGGATGCGAAGTACGGCGCGCGCTCAGGACCCCTGCTTCCCAACGGGCCCTAGAATGTCAAAAGAGTAACGAAACCGTTACTGTTGTGACAGGACGTGATGAAGTTGAGCGCTCAGGACGCGCTTTGGGCCGTAGCCATCGAGCAATACGGCTACGTGACAACTAATGACGCTCGGGATTCCGGCATTGCGCCTGTCGCGGTCCGCCAGCTGGTGCACCGGGGCAAGCTCGAGTCTGCCGCACGCGGTGTCTACCGGTTCCCGAAGATTCCCGTCACCCAGTACGACGCCTACATGTTGGCGGTACTCTGGACCGGCTCGCCCGCTGCTCGCCTGAGCCACGAAACCGCTCTCGCGAACTACGAAACCTGTGACATCAATCCAGAGCGCATCCATCTTTGCGTACCGCGTTCCGCCAGGATTCGCCGAAAAGGCGGAGAGATGTACGTCCTTCATTACGAAGGCTTCGGCGCCGAGGACGAGTCCTGGTGGTGCGGGATCCCCACGGTAACTCTCGCCGCAGCTATGCGTCAGTGCATCGCTACAGGTACGCCGGCCGACTTGGTTCGCCAGGCTCTGGAGAATGGCCGGCGGAACGGACTTCTCCTGCCCGGCGAAGTTGCCGGGCTCGAGCAACGATTGGCGGAGCGGGCCGGGCGGTAGCTTCGTCGGACTTCTCGGTACTCTTGACCGAGTCGCGACCCCGGAGCAGCCCGAGACAAGAGCCTGGCGTCTGGACAGGCGGGCGGGCAGCATGCGATTCCGGCGCCTAACTGAAAACCTAACGCTGGGACTCACTCTGAGTCGTATTTCGCTGTTAACGTATTGTAATACCTAACGCTCGGACTCACTCTGTGACGGTATACCTAGTGTGCGTATCGCAATCCCGAGCACTTGGACAAGCGAAAGTGGTGAGCGCCGCGAGTCGGTCTTCGCTACGGAAATGCCCCCGGGTCGTGGCGCGAGGTTCATCTTGGGGCATGGTCGGGCGGCGCCGTGAACGCCAATGCAACCTGCGTCCGTCGACTTCGTGAGAAGAGCGGCCGACGCCGCTTGTATCTCGTGGCCCGGTGTCGTCCAAAGCATCTTCGGCGTGGTGGGAAACCGGGTGTCGCCTATTCTTCGTCTCGCAGATCGCCCTCGGCGAGATAGGGGGCGTAGATGGCCTGTTGGCTGCCGGTTGTCGAGCCGCGCCTGGCGAAGTTCACGCCGATTCGCTCGGCCCGAAGAGCCAATGCGACAAATGCCCCCATTGCTTCGAAGCACCCGATGGAGGGAAAGCCGAGCTCTTGGGCCTCCTCGGTAGAGGAAGGGATGCCGAATTCGACTCCGATAGGGCTGTCGTAGCCCTTGACCGCATTGACGACCTCTGCTGCATGGTCGACCAGCGTTGCCAGAAGATCCAGCAGTCGCTCCTCGATGTTGGTCGGCACTGGGACGCTAGCGGTAGCCCAGGCGGCGGCGAGGTCTTCTGATACCTCGAAGAGGCTGGACGCATCTGTTGGGCTCATGTCCAGGAAGCGGATCAGCACCGCGTACAGCTGGGGCTGGTTGTCGGGCATTCTCGCCTCCGTTGCAGCTCCGGCCCCAGGCTTGAGGCCGGCGCGTGATCTCAAAGATGCTACCAATGGCCAGCTCACGCGGCTCGGCCAGAACCGCGAGCTACTCCTGGCCAAGGAAGTCGCGCGGGAGCTTTCTTCCGCCCGGAAGGGCAACAAGGTCCTTGCCGGTCATCTCCTGCCCGGCGAGGCCGAGTTTGTGGGCTCCGATTCCGAGCCACGTGCTCGACTGTTCGGGGCCTTCAGTGTTGTCGTCCAGGAGATATGGAGCGGCGCGTCTGGCCGCGTTCTTTACTTTCAGAAAGCGACGACAGTACGCAACCTCGCCTATTTCGCTGAAGGGACAGGGGCCAAGAACCTTGAAAAAACTTGCTTGGCTCACCCCGCCTGATCGAGAGGTTGCGTAAGGGGGTAAGGGACTTTTCGCCGAGGCCCAAAACGGGGGCCGAATTTTTGAGGTTGCGTACTGTCCTAGGGCTAGAGGAGATGGGGGTTTGTGAGGGGTGATTCGTGGCGGTTTGGGAGGATGTTGTTGGAGGGGATTTGGATGGCGGTTTGGGAGGATGTTGGGAGGAGGTGGGATTGCGGTTTCGGTCGGGTTTTTGGATCGGCCTCAAAACCCACCAAAAAATCCGGCGCCAGCCGTCCCTCTCGCGCCGAAACCGATCGCGCCGGCCACCCGTTTACAGAGAGCCGGCTCCTGCCGATATAGGCACCGAAGGACAAGGAGCGAGAGATGCCCGAGCAAGATTCCGGCCAAGCAGAATTCGCCGCTCCCCCGACCGCCGATGGCACCAGCCATCCCGCTGGCGACGCGCCGGGCCAAACCAGCGAACCGCGCTCGGTCGAAGAACTCCGCGTCGAGATCTGGGCGGCGGTCCAGAACGACATCCTCCCCGCCTTTCAGATCGACCGCATCGTTGGCGAACTCGGCCCCGAAACCGCCTTCCGCGTATCGGCTACCGCGACCGCGTTTGCGAACCGGGACGGCCAGGCGTACCGCGACCGCGTCCAGGACGCCCGCTACCGGATCGGCGATCTCACCGATATTGGCGGCGAGGCGAGCTCCTATCGCGCCTTTGTGCGCATGCACCTCTGGGACACCGGAGTCCGCACCGGCTGGTGGAGCAAGGCCGACATCAAGACGGTGACCTCGGACGGCGATTCGTGGCAGACGATCACCAGCGACACTTTCGGCGCCGTGGCCGACGCGATGGACGCGGTGCTCTTTCGCAGCCTCCTCACCGAGGAGCAGTTCGCCATTCTCGTCGAGCCCATGCGCGTGGTCGTTGGTAGCGTGTGGGAGATCAGGCGCCGCCACTAGCCGGGCCGAGCGTCCTCGCCGAAAGCGAACCGCAAACCTGAGGTTGAGGATACCTCCGAAAGATCTCTACGTCCTTCGCCGGGTCAATCGTCTCGCGCAAACCGAACCCGGGATGGGGGCGGGGAACACCCGGCCATGGATCCGAACGATGACTAGTAGCTCGCCGCGGCCCGCCCCAAGCGTCCGTGGAAGCGTTCCACGCACAGGCACTTGGTGCCCAATTCTGCGGAGACCATGCGGCACACTGTGCCTGACCAGGCAAGTTGAAGAAACTTCCAGCAATGCGGGGTCTGGCCCTTCACCGAAAGGCTGTGGTCGCCTACGGTCGTCGCATGCTAAAAGTAAAAAACGCAGCGAAAAGCGCTCCCCATTACTTCGCCGAGAACAAAGAAGGCCCCGAGCAGGCGACCATGTGGCTCGGGATCGGAGCCCACAAACTCGGTCTTGCCGGACAAGAGGTGATGGGAAAGGACCTTGTCGCTCTGCTCGGCGGTCGGGACCCCATCACGCTCGAGATCCTTCCTAAGTACATCCGCAAGGACCGGCGACCGGCTTGGGAATTCGTTTACACCGCTCCCAAAGAGATCTCCGACCTCTGGGGAATGCAGAAAGATCCGGCCGAGAGGGCCAAGATCCTGACCCGACACGACAAGGCGGTGGCCGACGCCGTCGCCTTTTACGAGAAGTACTCGGGCGTGGCCCGGGTCCGCGTCGACGGCGAGGACAGAGCCGCGGGGGCCGGGCTCGTCGCCGCGACTTTCCGTCATACGCTGAACCGCAACAACGAGCCACACCTGCACAGCCACGTCTTGGTGATGAATCTGGCCTTGCTGGACGACGGCCACTGGGGAGCGGTGGCGGAAAAATACCTATTCAACATCCAGTCGACCTCGCGGGCCATTTACGAGGCCTCCCTGCGCGCCGGCATGGCTGAGCTGGGCTATCGCTTCAAGGACGACGACGGGAGAGGCCCGGAACTGATGGGCATGCCCAAGGAGCTCACCCGGGCCTTTTCCACCAGGACCAGAGAGATCGAGGAGTTTCTCGGCAACATCAAGCGCAACGACAACCAAGCGCGCAAGCTGGCTTTCCAGGCCACCCGCAAGGACAAGGAGGCCCACACCATCGAGGAGCTCCAGGAGAACTGGTTCGGAATCTGCGAGGAACATGACGTCGACCCCGAGGAGTTGCTGGCGTACACCGCCGCCATGGGCCGGCGCTTCGGCGCCTACAACCCCTCGGATCCGGAGTGGATGGATTACGCGATAAACCTCATGCTCTCCGAATTTGGCATCACCGAGAAAGAGGCCACCTTCACAAGGACCGGTGTCCTGCGCGCCTTCGCCGAGACCGCAACCGACGGCGCGACTCTTGAACAGCTCGAGAGGCTGGTCGATGCTTTCTTCCAGGAAGAAGACGTGATCGCCATCCACGTGCTCGACGCCGACGGACAGCCCACGCACGCGCGGGACGAGATTCGCGATGGCTCGATCGCGCTCGGATTGGCCGACACCGCGGGCAAGATCCAGCAGCGCTATACGCTGCGCTCGCTCTTGGACATCGAGGAATCCATCCTGGACGCGGCCATACTGGCTCCGTCTCTGGCGCGAGCTTGCCAGGTGGACGCCGTCGTCGTCGCCGCCGCCTTGAAGCAAGCGGATGCCTCTGCCCTGAAGCCCTCGGATGAGCAGAAGGCCGTGATCGAGGCCATAACCACCTCCGGAGAGTTCATCGAGCTCGTGAGGGGCGTCCCTGGAGCGGGCAAGACGCGCTCGCTAGCCATAGCCTCGCGCATCTGGGAGAGTGCGGGATATTCCATCCTTGGCACCAGCCATACGGGCCGCGCCGCCGATGAGCTCGGCGAAGGCGCCAAGATTCAGAGCCGTACACTTGCGTCCCTGCTGATGCGCGCCGAGCGGGAGGGCATCGCCCCCAACACTGTCGTCATCGTCGACGAAGCGGGGATGGCCGATACGCGCTCACTGGCCAAGCTGGTGAGCATGGTCCGCGAGGCACAAGGCAAGATCGTGCTGGTGGGCGACAACCGCCAGCTCCCTTCCGTCGCGGCCGGGGGCATGTTTGGGACACTCTGGCGCTCCAAGGGCGGCCACGACCTCCCGAACAACATGCGCCAGGTGGACGATTGGGCCCGCGCTGCGCTCGAGTACATTCGCACGGGCCACGCCGAGGCGGCCCTCTCCCTCTATGTGGAACACGGCCTGGTCCAGACCCATCGCGACGAGATGGAGCTAATGCACACGTGCGTGACCGCCTGGTTCTCGGATTTTCGCGCCGGGATCGACACCGCCATCCTCACCCATTCCAACTCCGACACCGAGGCGCTGAACTTGATGGCGCACGCGCTCATGAAGGAATCCGGCGAGCTCGAGGAGCCGCTGGTGCATTTGTCGGCGGCCTATGGCCATGCCGGCGTACCGGAGCGTACCTATCACAAGGGAGAGACGCTGGTCTTCCTGCGCAACGCGAAGATGGCGGCCGTTAGCGGGGGCGCAAGGGTCGACGTAAGGAACTCCCACACCGGAAAGCTGCTCGGCTTCGACGCGGAGAACAACCTGGCCGATGTCCTGCTCAACACCGGAGAACGGGTCTGGGTCAAGCGATCCTACCTG